>NZ_BAAAJG010000024.1:0-36087 GCF_039526725.1 Pseudonocardia aurantiaca | reverse complement strand
GGAGCCGGAGCGGGCGCCGGGGCCGCCGGGGCCTGCGGCCGCGCCGGCGGGACGGCCGCCCGCGGCTCACCGACCACGCTGACCCCGCCGTCCGGCACGACGACGATCCGCGCGGGGTCCTGCACCGGCACCATGCCCAGGCCGGCGGCCCGCCTCGCGAGCTCGGGGGCCGACTCCGCCACCGCGACCTCGCGGCGCAGGCGCTCGGCCTGCTGGCTCAGCGCGCGGGCCTCGGCCCTGGCGTCCTGCAGCCGGTAGGAGTCGGCCGCGGCCGCCGTCGAGAACCACAGCGTGGCCACGAGCCCGACCGCCAGCAGCGCCATTATCAGGAGCACGAACTGCGCCCGCCCGGTCGGTGCCGACGTGCGCACGGGGCGCCCGCCGACCAGCCGCCGGAGCCGGTCGTCCCGGCGCGCATACGCCCGCCGCGCCGACCGCTGCCCCGCCTTCTGCTCACCCGGCAGCGCGGCACGGCCCTGCTGCCGGTCGCCCGGCTCACCACGCTGGGCCGGAATGCTCGCCGTGCGCGTGGTGGCCCGCCCCCGCTCCGTCACCGGTGCACTCACGATGCCACCCCCCTCGATCGCGGCCGCGTGCTCACGTCGGTCCCCACAAACTCCGTCACGCCGCCACCTCCCGGATTCGTTCTGCGGCCCGCAGGCGCACCGGGGCGGCCCGCGGGTTTTCGCTGATCTCGTCCTCACTCGCCTGCTCGGCACCCCGGGTGAGCAGGCGAAGCTCCGGCCCGTATCCGGGCAGCTCGACCGGCAGCTCCGCAGGCGACCTCGACGTCGACCGCGCGGCCAGTTCCCGCTTGACCATGCGGTCCTCGAGCGACTGGTAGGCGAGCACGACGATCCGGCCGCCGACGGCCAGCGAGTCCACGGCGGCGGGCAGCGCGGCCCGCAGCGCGTCGAGCTCGCCGTTGACCTCGATCCGCAGCGCCTGGAACGTCCGCTTGGCCGGGTGGCCGCCCGTGCGCCGCGACGCCGCAGGCACCGCGTCGTACAGCAGCTCGACGAGCTCGCCGCTGCGCCGCAGCGGGGCCGTCGCCCGGCGTCTCGCAACCGCCGAGGCGATCCGGCCGGCGAACCGCTCCTCGCCGTATTCGCGCAGGATCCGCGCCAGCTCGGGCACCGGGTAGGAGTTGAGGACGTCCGCGGCCGTCGGGCCGGTCGTCGGATCCATCCGCATGTCGAGGTCGGCGTCGCGGGAGTAGGAGAAGCCGCGCTCGTCGGCGTCGAGCTGCAACGACGACACACCGAGGTCGAACAACACGCCGTCGACCCGGGGAAGCCCCAGTTCCCCCAGGACGTCGGCGATCTGGTCGTACACGGCGTGCACGAGGTGGATCCGGTCGCTGTGCGCCGCGAGCCTGCGCCCGGCGATCGCGAGCGCCTCGGGGTCGCGGTCCAGGCCGACGAGCGTCAGCTGCGGGTGTGCCGCCAGCAGCGCCGCGGCGTGGCCGCCGAGACCGAGGGTCGCGTCGACGAGAACGGCGGGCCGGTCGGCGAGCGCGGGCTCGAGCAGCTCGGCGACCCGGGGCAGGGCCACGGGCACGTGCCGGGCCCCAGCCGACTCGTTCCCGCCCTCGCGTTGCCCCACGTCACACCTCCTGGCCCGCATCGCGATCCACGCCGCCGATTCACGGCCCGTCGCCCGGGCTCCCAGCCGGGCCGCCGGCGATGCCTCCACCCGGCAGACCTGGCACCGGGGAAGGTGCGCCAGGGCTACCGGGTGGAGGCACCGCCGGGTGTCCCCCCGCCTTGCGTCGTGCTCAGATCAGCCCGGGGAGCACCTCCTCCTGGGCCTTCGCGTAGGTGTCCTCATGCTGATCCTGGTAGCGCTGCCACGCTTCTGCGTCCCAGATCTCGGCGCGCGTGAACGCGCCGATCACGACGCAGTCCTTGCTGAGCCCGGCGTAGCGGCGCAGCTCGGGGGTGATCGCGATGCGGCCTTGACCGTCCGGGTTCTGCTCGTCGGTGCCGGAGAAGAGGTTGCGCTGGAAGACCCGGGCGGACTCGCTCGTCAGCGGTGCGGACGCGACCTTGCTCGCGAGCTCTGCGAACGCGTCACGGGTAAACACGTACAGGCAGTGGTCCTGCCCCTTCGTGATCATCAGCCCGCCTCGCAGCTCGTCCCGGAATTTTGCGGGCAGCGTGAGCCGCCCCTTGTCGTCCAGTTTCGGGGTGTAGGTGCCGAGGAACACCGGCCCTCACCTCCACCTGCGGCCCGTTGTGCCCCAGCGGTAACCACATTACCCCACTTCGCCCCACCGTCAACCGTTACGGCCCTGGCGTACTCCCAGCTTGCTTGCCGAAACCGCAGGTCAGATGGGGTGGGTAAAGGTGGGGGACCACCCGCTTGCGCGACCCCCCGCGCGCCGATTTCGATCACAGAGTGTGACGATCATGGGACGTGTGGCCCTCTCAGCACGTCCGAACGCGCTTGGAGAGGCCGCCGAACGGTTGGATCCGATCCCGGTCGCGGCGGCGGTGGGGCAGAGTGGGGGACGCAGGGGATGCAGAAAGGCACCCCATCGGGGGAAGATCCCCCCTCGCGTTTGACACACTGAGCGGCGCGTCCCGCCCCGACGGGACGACTGACGACTGCGAGGAGGTCCGGTGGCCGAGCCTGCGAGGTCACCCGCAGCCACAGCACGGTCGGTCAGGACAGTCACGAGCGTCAGCGAGGAGGGGTCGTGACAGCCACGAGCAGCCGCGCCGGAGTGGACGGTGAGGCGGCCGGCCTCGCCGAGGTGGCCGAACTGTGCGGCCGCGTCGCAGCCAACGTGCAGCGGGTGATCGTCGGCAAGCCCGAGGTGGTGCGCGTCGCGCTGGTCACCCTGCTCGCCGAGGGCCACCTGCTCGTCGAGGACGTGCCGGGCGTCGGCAAGACCTCTCTCGCGAAGGCACTCGCCCGCTCGATCGACAGCTCGGTCAGCCGCGTGCAGTTCACCCCCGACCTGTTGCCCGGCGACATCACCGGAATGTCGATCTACAACCGGCAGACCACCGAGTTCGAGTTCCGCCCCGGCCCGGTGTTCGCCAACATCGTGATCGCCGACGAGATCAACCGCGCCTCCCCCAAGACGCAGTCGGCGCTGCTGGAGTGCATGGCCGAGCACCAGGTCACCGTCGACGGCGCCACCTACGCCCTCGCCAGCCCTTTCATGGTGGTGGCCACGCAGAACCCCGTTGAGATGGACGGCACCTACCCCCTGCCCGAGGCCCAGCGCGACCGCTTCACCGCGCGCGTCAGCGTCGGCTACCCCGACCTCGCGGCCGAACTGGCGATGGTCGACGAGCACGCCGCCGCCGACCCGCTCGAACAGCTCCGCCCGGTCACCGACGCGCGGCTCGTGCGTGCCGTGGTCGAGGCCGTACGCCGCGTGCACGTCGGGCCCGAGGTTCGGCAGTACTGCGTCGAGCTGGTGGCCACCACGCGTCGCATCCCCGACCTGCGCCTCGGCGCCTCCCCCCGCGCCACCCTGCAGCTCGTGCGCGCGGCCAGGGCGCAGGCCGCTCTCGCCGGCCGCGCCTTCGTCGTGCCGGACGACGTGCAGGCCGTCGCCGTGCCGGTGCTGGCCCACCGGCTCCTGCTCAGCCCCGATGCGCTCGCCTCCCGCCGCTCCGCCGTCGACATCGTCCGCAGCCTCCTCGCCCGCCACCCGGTGCCGGCCCCGCCCCGGCCCGGCGCCTGAACCCTGTGCCGGACTCCCCGGTGCCCGACGGAGGCGGCCGCTTCTCCGGCCTCACGACCCGCGGGCGCTGCCTACTCGCCGGGGGCATCGCCACCGCGGTCTGCGCGGTGGCCCTCGACGAGCGCGACCTCCTGCGCGTCGGCGCGTTCGTCGCCCTGCTGCCCGTGCTGGCGCTGCTCCTCGCGGCGCGCACCCGGCGCACCGTGCGCGTCGAGCGTGAGCTGCGCCCGCCCCGGCTGCCGGTCGGCTCGGCCGTGTCCGTCGTCCTGCACCTGCAGGGCCGGCGGCTACTCGGGGCGCTCCGACTCACCGACACCGCCCCGGACGCCGCAGGCCCGCACCCCGACGCCCCGCCGCGGTTCACGGTGCACCGGCTCTCGAGCCGAGGCGGCGCCACCCTCACCTATCCCCTGCATCCGGTGCTGCGCGGCGTCCATCGCGTCGGGCCGCTCACCGGCACGATGAGCGATCCGCTCGGGCTCGCCGAGTTCGAGCGGGAGCTGGCCCCCGCCGGGCGGCTCGTCGTGCTGCCGCGGGTGGTGGCGCTGCGTGGGCTCCCCCCGGCCATCGGCGCGGGCGAGGGCACCCCCGGCGCCGCGCTCGCCCACCAGGGTCAGGGCGCCTCCGACGTCCTGATCCGCCCGTACCGGGTGGGCGACGAGATTCGCCGCGTGCACTGGCGCAGCACCGCCCGCTACGACGAGCTGATGGTTCGGCTGGAGGAGCGCCCGTGGCGCGGTGGCATCACCGTGCTGCTCGACCGCCGCGACGCCGCTCACCGGGGCCGCGGCGCCGACTCCAGCCTCGAGTTCGCGGTGACCCTCGCGGCCAGCGCCTGCGTCCACCTCCTCGCGCGCGGTGAGCCGCTCTCCCTCCTCACCGAGGACGGCGTCGAGCTGACCGCCCCCGGCACGGGCGGCCAGGAGCCGCTGCTCGACGCGCTGGCAGCCCTGCGCCCGTCCGCCCGCACCGACCTCGCCGGTCCCGAGCTGAGCTCCGGCACCGACGTCCTCGCGATCCTCGGCGCGCTCGCGCCCGGCCAGGTGGAGGCGCTGCTCGCCCGGCGCACCGGCGGCGGGCACGCGGTGCTGCTCGACACCAGCACGTGGGACCCCGCCCGTGGCGATAGCGGGGCGGCCGGCAACGCGGCCGCCCTGCGCCGCGCGGGCTGGCACGTCACCGTGGCGACTGCCGCCTCCACGCCGGCCCGAGCCTGGGACGACCTGGTCGCGGGCGCGGCGTCCGGCGGGACAAGGGGGGCGCCGTGATGACGACCGAACGCATGCGTGTGCGAGTGAGCGAGCCTGCGAGCGAATCATCGGCACAGCGCCCGCGCGCAGCGCCGACCGAGCGCAGCGAGGGAGTGCGATGAGCGCGACCGTGCAGGTTCCCCGGGCCGGGCGCCCGCCGCAGGCTCCGCCGCCCATCCCACGCCGGCCCCCCGGACAGGCCGTGCCGTGGGTCGCCTCGCTCACCTCGGGTGCGGCGGTGCTGCTCGCCGGCGGGCCCGTCTCCGCGGTCGTGCAGGGCAGCGGCTGGTTCGGCTACGCCGTGCTCGTGGTCGCGGTCGTCGTCGGGCTGGGGGTGCTGCTACATCGGTTCGGCACGGTGGTCGTCGCCGCCGGGCAGTGCCTCGCCATGCTCGTGCTGTTCACGGTGCTCTTCACCGGCGACGGCGTGCTCGGGTTCCTGCCGGGCCCCGCGGTGCTGCAGGAGTTCGGGCGGCTCGTCTCGGGTGCGGGCCAGCAGATCGACACCGGCACCGCGCCCGTGCCGGCCACCCCCGAGATCCTCTTCCTGGTCACGGTGGCGTTCGGGCTGCTCACGGTCGCGGTGCACCTCGCGGCGGTCGCCGCCGAGGCACCCGCAGCGGCGGGAGTGCCCCTCCTCGCCGTCTTCGCCGTGCCGGCCGCGCTCGCCGACAACCTGCTGCCGTGGTGGTCGATGGTGGGGGCGGCGGCAGGTTTCGGGCTCCTGCTCGTGACGCCCACCGGGATCCGGCGCCAGCTCACCGGCGGTGGTGCGCTCGTGGCGGGCGCCGTCGCGCTTGCCCTCGTCCTCGGCGCCGGCGCGACCTTCGTCGGCACGGCCGGGCGGTTCGAGGGCGGCTCGGGGGCGGGCGCCTCGGGCGGCTCCATCGGCCTCAGCCCGTTCGCGTCGCTGCGCGGCCAGCTCGACCAGGCCACCCCCGTCGAGCTGTTCCGGGTGCGCGGGCTGAGCCGGCCGACCTACCTGCGCGCGCTCACGCTGCGCCAGTACGTGCCCGACGCCGGGTGGCAGGCCACCCGCCCCGCACCGGGCGTGCCGATGCCGGGGCCGGTGCAGCCGCAGCCGAACGTCCCCGGCGACGTCGTGGACCTGCAGATCGAGAACGTCGCCTTCCGCGACTACTGGCTTCCTCTTTACGGCGAGCCGATCGGCGTGACCGGCCTGCCCGCGGAGCAGTGGCTCTACGACCAGAGCACCGGCACCGGCTACACCGGGCGCCCCCGGCAGGAGGACAGCTGGGAGGAGCATGCACTCCTGCCCGTGCCGACCGTCGCGCAACTGCGCGCGGCCCAGGGCAACGACGGCGTCGGCCTGGAGTACCTCGACACCACCGGCGTCGACCCGCGCGTCGGGGAGATCGCCCAGCAGGCGGTCGCGGGCGCCACCAACAACTTCGACCGCGCAATCGCCCTCCAGGACTACTTCACCGCGCCGGGCAGCCCGTTCACCTACAGCCTCCAGACCGCGCCGGGCGCGGGCGACGATGCGCTCGTCGAGTTCCTGACGGTCGGGCGCGTCGGGTATTGCGAGCAGTTCGCCTCGGCGATGGCGGTGATGCTGCGGACGGTCGGCGTACCGGCCCGGGTCGCCGTCGGGTTCACCGCGGGCGTCGACGCGGGCGCGTACCGCTCGATCAGCACGTCCGACGCGCACGCCTGGGTCGAGGCATGGTTCCCCGGCATCGGCTGGACGGCGTTCGACCCCACTCCACTCACCGACGGCCGCTCGATCGACCCGCCGTACGTCCAGGAGGCCCGGTCCCAGGGGCCCAACGGGCAGGCCGGGCCCACCGAGGACGCCATCGCCCCGGAGGACGTGCCCGGCCAGGAGCCGCCGCCCCCGCCCACCGCCCCCGAGCAGCAGCCACCCGACGCGGTGAGCCCGGCGGTCCCGCAGAGCAGCGGCCTGCCGTCGCTGCTCTGGCCGGTGCTCGTACTCCTGCTGGTGATCGCGATCGGGGCCGTGCCTGCCGGGCTGCGGGTGCTGGACCGGCGGCGGCGCTTCGCGGCCACGGCCGCCGGCGGTCCAGACGCCGCCGGCGCCGGCTGGGCCGAGCTGCTCGCCGAGTCCACCGACCGTGGCGTCGAGCCCCCGCCGAGCGACACCGTGCGGGCCACCGCGCGGCGCCTCGTGCGGGAGCACCGGTTGGAGCCCGACGCACAGCAGGCGCTGCGCGAGGTCGTCGGGGCGGTCGAGGGGAGCTGGTACGGCGGCACGCATCCGGCGCCGGGCGAGCTGGACGAGCCGGTGCGCGCCGTGGCCGCCGGGATCGCGACGGGCAGCCCTCTGCGGCTGCGGGGCCGGCTGCTGCCCCCGTCGGTGCTGCACCGGCTGCGCCGCCGCGGCGACAGCAAGCAGGGCAGCAGCAGGGTGCCGGAGCCGGAACGCGAAACCGCCGCCCCCCGGAGCTGAGGAGCGGCGGTTGCGCTGTTGAGCGGGACTGCACTATTGGGTTACGAGCTCAAGGGTGACCGCTCATAAGTGACTGACATCGAACCGTGCGGACCGGGACGGTGGTGCCGCCCGGCGTGACACCGGTCGGGTCACTCCTGCTCGAAGCGGCGGCGGAAGCGCTCTTCCATCCGCCCGGTGAACCGGTTCTTGTCCGGTTCGGCACCCTTGGGCTGGGCGGCCTGGGCGCCGGCTCCGACCGAGGTGACGGCGAGTACGGCCCCCCCGAGCATCATGAGGAACCCGACGACGCTCAGCACCGGGAAGCTGGACGCCAGCCAGAGCTGGGGTACGGCGACACCGACGACGAGCAGGACCAGGCCGACGACGAACAGGGCGACGCCCTGGAGCCGACGACGACGGGTGGGCTTACGCAACCGTCCGCCTCGGACGGTCGACGCGAACTTGGGATCCTCGGCGTAGAGCGCGCGCTCGATCTGTTCGAGCAGCCGCTGCTCGTGCTCGGAGAGGGGCACGGCTTCACCTCCGGCACTGGCTCATCCTGTCGGGTCATCTTCCATGGTGCCGGAACGACGCGACGAGCGCCCAGGCTGGGCGTCTAGAGCAGAGGATACGAGTCCGAGCGCCCGGCGACTACCCGGACTCGTCAAGCGGATGGGTCGATCTCCGCCGAACGGTGATCGCACAGGGTGTCCGAGGCCCGCAGGAGGTCACCCGGCCGGGGGTGGAGCAGCGGTGCGGCCGTCCGCCGACGATCTCCCAGGCCTCTGAGCACCCGCGGTGCCGATTCCCTCACACCCGGTTGGACCAGCAGGGTGAAATCGGCGGCAGATGGGTGATGGTCAAGTGAACGTCCGGGAAGCCCGGCCGGAGATCAACCGGGGCGTCGGGCGAGCGCGTGCAGCCGCGCGGAGACGTCGAGCAGCGGCGTCGCGCCGGCCGCGAGGCCCTCCAGTTCGGCCACCGCCCGCGCTGCCGCGGGACTGCCGTCCCGCACCGCGCCAGGGACCCACCCGTCGAGCACGCCGTCGCCCTGGAGCAACTCGACGCGCAGCGCTCCGTTCGCCTCCAGCATCTCGCGCAGCGCGGCCGCGTCGATCCGCCTACGCAGCGCGTCGTCGGCGCCGAACCGGCCGTCGGGATCGGTCAGGACCGCCCGTGCTTCGGCGAGCCGCCCGGCGAGCGCACGGGCGAGCACCGCGGCGTACCGGCCCGCAACGAGCACCGAGACCGCCCCGCCCTTCGCGGCCGCGGCGGTGAGCGCGGCCACCGCGGCACCGGCGTCGTCGACGACCTCGAGGAGACCGTGCCCGAGCACCAGGTCCGCGCCGCGCTCCGGCGCGACCTCCCCGAGCGCGTCGACGTCGCCCTGCACGGGCGTGACCAGGTGGTGCACCCCGGCGTCGTGCGCCCGCCGGTGGAGCGCGGCGAGGGCGTTGGGGCTGTTGTCCACCACGGTGACCTCGCACCCGAGCCGGGCGAGCGGCACCGCCCACGCGCCGCTCCCACCACCTACGTCGAGCACGCGCGGCGGCCTGCCGGGCTGCAGCCCACGGACGCGGGTGACCTCGGCCGCCAGCGCGCGGTGCACCACACCGCCGCCGGCCGTACCGGTCACCTCTGCCGTCGCGCCACTCACCATGCCAGCCTCACAGCCGCAGACTAGTGCCGACCGGGGAGGGGTAGGTTGATCGCCGTGCAGGTCGTCGCCACGTTGAGTCTCAAGGGCGGGGTGGGGAAGACCACCGTCGCTCTCGGGCTCGCGGGTGCGGCGCTCCAGCACGGCGTGCGCACGCTCGTGGTGGACCTCGACCCGCAGGCGAACGCCACCATCGCTCTCGACACGGGCCCCACCACGGCCACCATCGCCGACGTGCTCGACGACCCGCGCCGCTCGGTGCTGGAGCGCGCGATCACCACGAGCGGGTGGGGCGAGGGGCTCGACGTGCTGGTGGGATCCGAGCAGAACGAGCGCAACAACCACCCGGACCCCACCGCGAAGCAGCTCAATCGGCTATCCCGGGCGCTGCAGCGGCTCGCGGCGCCGGACGGCCAGCTCGTCCGGCCGGGCCAGTACGACGACGACTCCGACGACGAGCCAGGCCCCAGCGGCTACTGGCGCGAGCCCTACCGGCTGGTGATCATCGACTGCCCGCCCTCGCTCGGGCAGCTCACCCGCAGCGCGCTGGCCGCTGCACACCGGGCCGTGCTGGTGACCGACCCGACGATGTTCGCCGTGTCGGGCGTGCAGCGCGCCTTCGACGCGGTGCAGACCGAACGCCAGCGCGGCAACCCCGACCTCCAGCCGCTGGGCCTCCTCATCAACCGGGTGCGGCCACGCAACAGCGAGCACGAGTTCCGGATCGCCGAGCTGCGGGAGCTGTTCGGCCCTCTGGTGCTCAGCGGGGTGCTGCCGGACCGCTCGGCCATCCAGCAGGCGCAGGGCGCGTGCCTGCCCATCCAGCGCTGGGACACCCCGGGCGCCCGGGAGGCGTCGGCGGTGTTCACGCTCCTGCTCGGCCGCGTGCTGCGCTCCGACCGCTCACGCCGCGATGCCGGCCTGCCCGACGCCCCGGAGGCCATGGCCCCACCGGCCACGCGCTAGGGATCCTTGGTCGCCTGAACAACTCCGCCCGTAGCGGGCGTCGCGCAGTAGGGCCGAGTTGTTCAGGGCGCTCCTTGCCACGCCGTAGCGCCCTGGACGACGCCGACCAGAGGCCGTCAGCGCAGGGGGATCGACGCGGCAACCAGGCCGACGAACTGCTCGGCCTGGCGCAGGAGGTCGTCGGCCTCCCGCTGCCCGACCAGCCGGGCGATGCCCGCCTCCGCTGCCGCCCTCGTGTCGGAGCAGGAGGCGAAGAACACCGCCCACTCGCCGAACTCGGGCGCGACCTCGGAGAGCAACTGCCAGACGTTGCGGCTCGCCCCGCGCTTCGGCTGCGGCCGCGCGCGGACCGCGAGCACGGCGGCGCCCGCTCGCAGCGCCGCAAGGTACGCCGCCGGGTAGCGCAGCAACGGGTCGGGCTGGCGGTGGGCCTCGGCGAGCCCTTCCGTGGCCTGCCGCAGCAGGCTCAGCGCCGAGCGTGCGGTGGGGGCAGGTGCCCTGCCGGCCGGCCCCACCGGGACAACGCGGTCCGCAGCCGTCCGCAGTGGCGAGCGCGGGCTCGGCACGCGCGCAGTGGTGATCGTGGTCATCGTTCTCGCCTCCTCTCGCTTCTCCCCCTCATTCCGGCACCCGCACGAGGTCCCACACTCCAGGCCCGGCGCGCATCCGCAGCACGAACTCCAGGGCGGGCGCCTCCGGCTCCCCCGCCGAGCGCGCCACCACCCGCCAGCACCGCAGCCGGTCGCCCCCCACCGGCATCGGCGACGGGAACGGCCACGGCGACTCCTCTATCCACCGCTCCCGCACGTCGGTGACGAGGAAGCGCGCCCCTCGCCGCACCGGCCTGCGCTGGAACTCGACCGGCTCGCCGTCCTGCCACCGCACGTGGACGGGCGTGGGCTGGCGAGGCCCGAACAGGTTGAATGGACTCATCCGGCGACTCCGAGCTCGCCCGGCCGCACCCGTGGCGCCGCAGCGCCTGATGGTGAGCTCGCCAGCATGCGCACGTGCCCACGCTCCTCCCGCCCGCACCGACCCGCCCGCACCCGGTGGCGGGGCGCTTCCCCCGCCCCACCCACCGGGCGTCGTGATCGAACGGATGTTCGATCGATGTCCAGTAGAGCGTGTGGGCGGCGGAACGTCAAGTCCGGGGCCACCGGGACGGGACTCGGGGGCCTCGCCGTGGTGTGATGGAGGGGTGACCAGGGCCCCTGCGCGCCAGCTCGTCCAGTTGGGCGCGGGCGATCTCGCCGACCGCCTGACGGAGGCGCTGCACGTCTACGTCACGGCCATGGGTTACCCGGTGAGCACCGCCCGTTACCGCCGCACGCTGTGGCTGGAGCACGTCCGTAGGCAGGGCTGGCGAGCCGTCGGGTGGCTCGACACCACCGGCGTGCTCGTCGGCATCGCCTACGGATACTCGGGCGGGCCCTCGCAGTGGTGGTACGAGGAGGTCCGGCGCGGGCTCGCCACCGCCACCCCCGAGGCGCAGCGGTGGCTGCACGACTACTTCGAGCTCACCGAGCTGCACGTGCGGCCCGACGTCCAGGGCCACGGGCTCGGCGAGGCGATGCTGCGGGCCCTGCTGCACGGCGCCCCGAACTCGCGCGTGCTGCTCTCCACCCCGGAGTACGGGCCGAACCCCCCGGGGCGGGCCTGGCGGCTCTACCGGCGCATGGGCTTCCAGGACGTCTTGCGCGACCACCGCTTCACCGGCGATGCGCGCCCGTTCGCCGTGCTGGGCCGCAGCCTCCCCCTGGACCCACCCTCCTCCCTCGTGCACTGACGCCCGCCGGCGCCACCCGAACGTCGGGATCAACAATCCCAACGCGGAGTGGGCTGCCGGGCGCTCCGTCCGGCTCCTGGCACGATGTCCGGGTGCCGACGACCGCCGCCCGCCGCCGGGTCCTCCCGTTGCTGCTCGTCCTGCTGGTGGCCACCGTTGCCCTGAGCGGGTGCGCCCGGGTGCGCGCGGCGCTCGCCGTACAGCCCGACGACACCGTCACCGGCGAGATCATCATCGCGACCCCCGAGCAGGGTCCGGACGACCGCGGCCCGGCGATCACGGTCCCGCCGGACCTGGAGTCCGACGTGGACGTCTCGAGGTACCGGCAGGACGGCTACGCGGGCTCGGTGCTGCGCTTCTCCGGCCTGACCTTCGCGGAGGTGGGGCAGCTGACCGAAGCGGCGGGGCCGGCGGGCAGCGCCGTGCGGCTCGACCTGCTCCGGGCCGGGAACCGAGTGCACCTGACCGGTGCCGTCGACCTCACCACGGTGTCGGTGGACCGGGCCGACTTCCAGTTCAAGATCGGCTTCCCCGGGACCGTGCTGGACTCCAACGGCGAGGCCGACTCCAGTGAGGTGAGCTGGACGTTCACCCCTGGAGAGGTCGGCGACATGAACGCCGTGGTGGCCTACACCGACCCCAACGCGCCGTCGGTCGTGAACTGGACTCTCGGCCTGGGCGTGCTGGTGGCCGCCGCGGCGGCGGCCGTGGTGCTGCTGGCCCGCCGGACCCGCAATCCTCCGGTCAGCCCGCCGTCCCGCTGACGGCGCCCGGCGCGCCCGCCGTGACCGCGCGGCGCGCCCCCAGCCCCAGTTTCCGCACCAGCTCCACGGTGGCCGTGGACCGGTTGAGCGTGTAGAAGTGCAGCCCGCGCACGCCCTCCTCAAGCAGCCGGGCGCACATCTCGGCGGTGGCCTCCATCCCCGCGGCGCGGAACGCCGCGGGGTCGTCGGCGTAGGGCTCCAGCCGCTCCAGGAGCGCCGGGGGCAATGGGGCGCCCGACAGCTCCGGCCCGCGCCGCAGGGTGCGCACGGTGGTGAGCGGCATGATGCCCGGCAGCAGCGGCACGTCGCAGCCCACGGCGGCCATGCGGTCGCGGAGCCGCAGGAAGCCCTCCGGCTCCAGGAAGAGCTGGCTGATCGCGAAGTCGGCGCCCGCGCGGCACTTGGCGACGAGCCGCTCCAGGTCGGTGTCGAGGTCGGACGAGCGGGGGTGGCCGTACGGGAAGGCCGCGACGCCCACGCAGAAGTCGCCCAGCCTGCGCACCAGCCGCACCAGCTCGTCGGCGTAGGTGAGGCCCTCGGGGTGGGCGACCCACTCGCCGAGCGGGTCGCCGGGAGGGTCGCCACGCACGGCGAGCACGTTCGGGATGCCCGCCGCGGCGTAGGCCCCGATCACCTGCCTCAGCTCGGCCACCGAGTGCGACACGGCGGTCAGGTGCGCCATCGGGACGAGGGTGGTGTCGGTGGCGATCCGGGCCGTGGTGCGGATCGTCCGGTCCCGACTGGAACCGCCCGCGCCGTAGGTCACGGACACGAACGCGGGGTCGAGAGGCTCCAGCCGCCGGATGGCGCGCCACAGCTCCGCCTCGCCCGCCGAGTCCTTCGGCGGGAAGAACTCCACGGAGAAGACGGGCCGGTCGCCGCTGATGCGCTGGGTGACCTTCACGGGTGCAGCGTACGGGCGTCGGCCCGGAAGCTGGTCAGCGCGCCGGACTCCACGAGCGCGGTTACCCTCGCCCCGTGGCGCGCTCAACTGCTTCCCCGCCCATCCGTCCGGTCGCCGGGAGCCCATCGTGACCCGGGCCGGCGCGGTCCATGCCGCCCCCGACCCGTCCGAGGCCGGGGGCCGGGCGGACGACACCCGCCTCGGCCCGGCGATCGAGGCCGCACTGGCCTCGTTCCTACGGGCCCGCACCGCGGACGCGGCCGCGATCGATCCCGCGTTCGCCGACGCCACGGACGCGCTGGTGGCGTTCGTGCTGACCGGCGGCAAGCGGATCCGCCCGACGTTCGCGTGGTGGGGATGGCGCGGCGCCGGCGGCGAGGTCGGCTCACCGGAGGCGGTGGCGGTGATGCGCGCGATCAGCGCGCTCGAGCTCGTGCAGGCCTGCGCGCTCATCCACGACGACCTCATGGACGCCTCCGCCACCCGCCGCGGCCGCCCGACGGTGCACGTCGATTTCGCCCGCATGCACGCCGGCGCCGGGTGGCGGGGCATGCCCGCGCGGTTCGGCGCCGCCTCCGCCATCCTGCTCGGCGACCTCGCGCTGGCCTGGGCCGACGACATGCTGCACGCCGCCGGGCTCCCGCCCGCCGCGGTGCGCCGGGTCGCGGGTCCGTGGCGGGCCATGCGCACGGAGATGCTCGGCGGGCAGTACCTCGACGTCCTCACCCAGGCGACCGGCGACACCTCGACCAGGGCGGCCCTTCAGATCGACCGCTACAAGACCGCCGCCTACACCGTGGAGCGGCCGCTGCACGTCGGCGCGGCGATCGCGGACGCCCACCCTGAGCTCGTGGCGGCCTACCGCCGCTTCGGCGCCGACATCGGCGTCGCGTTCCAGCTGCGCGACGACCTGCTCGGCGTCTTCGGGGACCCGAAGATCACCGGCAAGCCGGCAGGTGACGACCTGCGCGAGGGGAAGCGCACGCTGCTGCTCGCCATCGCGGTCGAGCGGGCCGAGGAACGTGGGCGCGCGTCGGCGCGGGACGAGATCGACGCAGCCATCGGCAACCCGGACCTCGACGCCGCCGGCGTCGACCGGGTGCGGGACCTGCTGACCGACCTGGGCGCGGTGCAGGCGGTGGAGCAGCGGATCGCCGCGCTCACCGGCTCGGCGCTGGACGCGCTATCGGCCGCCGACATCGCGGAGCCCGCCGGGTCCCAGCTCGCGGAGCTGGCGATCGCGGCGACGCGGAGGAGGAGTTGACCCGAACGGTCCCAGGCCGCACCGACCATGTGGTCGTGGTCGGCGCCGGACTCGCCGGGCTCTCTGCGGCACTGCACCTGCTCGGCACCGGGCGTCGCGTCACGCTGCTCGAACGTGACGCGTACCCGGGCGGGCGGGCCGGGCGCCTCGATCTCGACACCGAGCGCGGCACGTACCGCGTGGACACCGGGCCGACCGTGCTGACGATGCCCGACCTGCTCGACGAGGCGTTCGCCGCCGTCGGGGAGAAGGCCGCCGACCGGCTCGACCTCGTGGAGCTGGACCCCGCCTACCAGGCCCACTTCGCCGACGGCTCCACCATGGACGTCCACACCGACGCGGCGGCGATGGAGCACGAGGTGCGCAGCGTGTGCGGGCCCGCGGCCGCCGCGGGCTACGTCCGGATGCGCGACTGGCTCACCCGCCTCTACCGCGCCGAGATCGACTCCTTCATCGGCGCGAACCTCGACTCGCCGCTGGCCCTGCTCGGCCCCGACCTCGCCCGGCTCGCCGCGCTGGGCGGCTTCGGCAGGCTCGGCCCGCGCGTGGCCCGGATGCTGCCCGACGAGCGGCTGCAGCGGATCTTCTCCTTCCAGGCGCTCTACGCCGGGGTGCCGCCGCACCGGGCGCTCGCCGCGTACGGCGTGATCGCCTACATGGACACGATCGGCGGGGTGTTCTTCCCCCGCGGAGGAATGCGGCAGGTCGGGCAGGCGCTCGCCGACGCCGCCACGGACGCCGGGGCGGAGATCCACTACGGCCGCGCCGCCACCGGTCTCGAACGCCGCGGCGGGCGCGTCACGGCCGTGCGGCACACCTCGGCCGGCGCGGCGGCAGCCGACGGGGGCGACACCGTCCGGCTCGAGTGCGACGCGGTGGTGCTCACCCCGGACCTGCCGATCGTGCACCGCCTGCTCGGGCGCGCCCCTCGCCGCGCCTTCCCGCTGCGATATTCGCCCAGCGCGGTCGTGCTGCACGCCGGCGTCGCGCGAGCCCGGCCCGAACTGGCGCACCACACGATCTCCTTCGGCGCGGCATGGCGGCGGACGTTCCGCGAGATCGTGGACGAGGGACGGTTGATGAGCGACCCGTCGCTGCTGGTCACCCGCCCCACCGCCACCGACCCGACGCTGGCACCCCCCGGGTCGGACCTGCTCTTCGTGCTCGCCCCCTGCCCGAACCTCGACCGCGGCCCGATCGACTGGGCCCGCGTCGGCCCGGCCTATCGGGACGAGCTGCTCGGCGTGCTGGAGTCCCGCGGCCACCCCGGCCTCGGCACCCTGACGGGTGATCTCGGCGACGTCGAGGTGTCCCGGCTCGTCACCCCGGCCGACTGGGCGGCGGAGGGGATGGCGGCGGGCACACCGTTCTCGGCCGCGCACACCGTCGCGCAGACCGGTCCGTTCCGGCCGCGCAACCTCGTGCGTGGCCTGTTGAACGCCGTGGTGGCGGGCTGCGGCACGACGCCGGGCGTCGGGATCCCGCCCGTGCTGATCTCCGGGCGGCTCGCGGCGGAGCGGATCACCGGCGCGTCCACGCGGGCGCGCAGGGTACCCGCCGCGCTCTGACTCGGGACATGCGAGCATGGATCGCGTCATGAAGCCACCACCTCCGGTCGACGGACCGGCGCTCCCCGACGCGGCGCCACGCGAAGCGGCAGCGGTGCGCGACTCCGCGCCCTCGCCCCGCGAAGCCGCCGCCGTCGCGGCAGCGCCGGACGGCAGGCCGCCTGCCCCCGCCCCCGCCCGGCGCTCGTGGCGGGCGCGTTTCGGCAGCCCGCCGCGCGGCCCGCTGCTGATGGGCCTCGCCGCGGCGGTCATGCTCGTGATCGGCGGCTTCGGCGCCGGTGGCGTGCTGGTGCGCGACCCTCTGCTCTCCAACTCGGCGCTCGGCTTCTGGCGCTACGGCCACGGCCGCGAGCTCGCCACCATCCTGATCTACACCGGCGTGGCGCTCATGGCGTGGGCATGGGTCCGGCTGGGCCGGGAGGTGCTCGCGCACCGGGTAGGCGGCCGGGGCGTGCTCACCACGGCGGCCGTCTGGATGCTGCCGATGCTCGCAGCGCCCCCACTCTTCACCCGGGACATCTTCAGCTACCTCGCGCAGGGCGGGCTGCCGCTCGCGGGCTTCGACCCGTACGCGGTGGGGCCGGAGGCCCTGCCCGGCATCTTCGCCGACAACGTCCACTACTTCTGGCAGGACACCCCCGCCCCGTACGGGCCGCTGTTCATCCTGGTCGCCAAGGCGGTGGCCTGGCTGACCGGCGAGAACATCATCCTCGGCGTCATCCTGATGCGGCTGGCGCTGCTGCCGGGCCTGCTGCTCCTGGTCTGGGCGCTCCCGGAGCTGACGCGCCGGCTGGGCGGGCGGGTGCCCGTCGCGCTCTGGATCGCGGTCGCCAACCCCATGATGGTCGTCCACATGGTCGGCGGCGGCCACAACGACCTGCTGGTCGTCGGGCTGCTCGCCGCGGGGGCGCTGGTGGCGTTGCGCGGGTTCAACGCGGGCGGCATCGCGCTCGTCACGATGGGGATGGCAGTGAAGGCGAGCGCAGCGGTTGCGCTGCCGTTCCTCGTCCTGGTGTGGGCGGCCCAGATGTCGGGCTCGCGCCGCGTCCGCATCGCAAAGGCCACCGCGGCCGGCGTCGGCGTCTTCGCGGTGGTCTTCGCCGCGTGCACCCTCGCGGCGGGCGTGAGCCTCGGCTGGCTGCCCGCGCTGAGCGCGCCGTCGATGATCGTCAACTGGATGTCGATCCCCACGGCGGTGGGCGAGCTGACGCACACGCTGGTCAGCATCCTCGCGAACGTGCCCAAGCAGCCGTTCATCAACGTCACGAGGGTGATCGGGGGGGCGCTGCTGCTGTGGATCGCCGCCCGCCAGTGGCTGGCAGCGCGCGACGGCGGGCCCGACGCCGTGCGCCGCGCCGGGATCGTGCTGCTCGCCGTGGCGGTGCTCTCCCCCGCCACGCTCCCCTGGTACCTGAGCTGGGGCATGGCGCTGCTCGCGATGACGGCGTGGACGCGCCGTGGCCTCGCGATCATCGTGTTCGCGTCGCTGATGCTCCTGATCGCCTACTACCCCAACGGCGAGGACGCCCTCTACAACTGGGGCTACCTGGCCCTGTGCGCCGTGGTGGCCGCGCTCGCCGCGGTCTCGCTCCTGCGGCCCGACCCGCTCCGGCTCGCCGCGGGGGCGCGCAGCCGCCGCGACCGCGGGCCCGCCCCCGAGCAGGTGCCCGCACCGGAACCCGCCTCCAGTTCCGCCGGTGCGGATCACGGCACCGGCTGAGCTCGACGCCGCCGGGATCACCGACCCGGCGCTGCGGGCCGCGTACACCACCTGCCGCGAGCTGAACGCGCGTCACGGCCGCACGTACTTTCTCGCGACCCGGCTCCTGCCACGCGAGCGCCGCCCCGCCGTGCACGCACTGTACGGCTTCGCCCGCTACGCCGACGAGATCGTCGACGACCTCGGCGACGGCCGCCCCGTCGTGGAAAAGGCAGCCCGGCTCGACGCGCTGGCCCTGGAGCTCGACAGGGCCCTCGACGGGGCCCTCGACAGGGCGGTCCCCGGCGGCGCCATGGGTCACCCCGTGCTCGCCGCGCTCGCCGACACCGCGCGCCGCTACGACATCGACACGCGGTACTTCCGCGACTTCCTGGTGTCCATGCGGATGGACACCACCGTCACCGACTACGCCACGTTCGAGGACCTGGCCGTCTACGTGCACGGCTCTGCGGCCGTGATCGGGCTGCAGATGTTGCCGGTGCTGGGCACCACCGTGCCCCGCGCCGACGCCGAACCCGCCGCCGCCGCGCTCGGCGAGGCCTTCCAGATCACGAACTTCCTGCGCGACGTCGGCGAAGACCTCGACCGGGGCCGGGTCTACCTGCCCGCCGCCGAGCTGGCCGCGTTCGGCGTGGACCGCCAGCTGCTCACGTGGTGCCGCCGCACGCGCAGGCCCGACCCGCGGGTGCGGCGGGCGCTCGCGCACCTCGTGGCCCACACCCGGGCGATCTACCGGCGAGCGGCTCCCGGCGTCGGGATGCTCGAACCGGCCTCCCGCGCGTGCGTCAGCTGCGCCTTCGCGCTCTACCGCGGGATCCTCGACGAGATCGAGGCGGCCGACCACCACGTCCTGCACCGCAGGGTGACGGTGCCGGCCCGCAGACGCGCCGCGGTGGCCCTCCCCTGCCTCGCCCGCGCCATCGTGGCCCGCACCCGCGGCTGACGCACAGCACAACTCGCGCGCACCCAGACCCCGACTCGCGTACACCCAGGCCCCGACTCGCGGAGAGTCCCGCGAGTCGGGGTGTGAGTGCGGGCGAGTCGGGGTGTGAGTGCGGGCGAGTTGCTGTCAGAAGGCCATGGCCTGGGCGCGGCGTTTGACCTCTCGGTGTCTTCCCGCGCGCAACGAGGCGACCGGGGTGCCCGGTAGCGACTCGTCCTCCTCGAAGAGCCAGCGCAGGATGTCGGGGTCGGAGTATCCGCCGTCGCGCAGCACGGTGATCGTGCCGGGCAGGCCCTTGACGACGGCGCCGTCGTCGTCGAGGAAGTCCGCGGGGACGACGACCTCGCCGTCGCGCCGCAACGACAGCAGCTGCCCGTCCTTCACGAGCTGGTGCACCCGCGAGACGGGCTGGTTGAGAATCTTGGCGATTTCCGCGACGGGCAGGGTCGCCACGTCCTCGGAGAGCCAGAACACCTCGTTCACGGGGCGATACGATGCCACACGCGCGGCACGTCCGGCAGCATCAGTTGAGGGCGGTACCGTCGTCGCGTGAACGCCCCGCCTGCCGCGCTGCTCGACGCGCGATACCAGGTCGGGCCCGTACTCGCCCGCGGCGGGATGTCAACCGTGTATCGCGGTACCGATATCCGGCTCGACCGGCCCGTCGCCATCAAGGTGATGGAGCCGCGGCTGGCCGCCGACCCCGCGTTCCGGGCGCGGTTCGAGCGTGAAGCCCGCTCCGCCGCCCGCATCGACCACCCCGCCGTCGTCGGCGTGCACGACCAGGGTGAGCACTTCGGCCACGGCAGCGACGGGCCGGTGCTGTTCCTCGTGATGGAACTGGTGGAGGGCGGCACGCTCCGCGACGTCCTGCGGGCCCGCGGGGCGCTCGGCGTGCCGGCGGCGTTCGCGGTGATGGAACAGGTGCTCGCCGGGCTCGCCGAGGCCCACCGGCTCGGCCTCGTGCACCGCGACGTCAAGCCGGAGAACGTGCTGATCAGCCGCGCCGGCGAGGTGAAGGTCGCCGACTTCGGGCTGGTCACGGCGGCGGCGCAGGCGGGCGCGAGCCACGCCGGGATGATCATGGGCACAGTCGCGTACCTCTCCCCCGAGCAGGTCGCCACCGGGCAGGCCGACCAGCGCAGCGACGTGTACGCGGCGGGTGTGCTGTTCTACGAGCTGCTCACCGGCGCCCCGCCCTACACGGGCGACACGGCGCTCTCGGTGGCCTACCGGCACGTGAACTCCGACGTCCCGGCGCCGTCGCTGATCGCCGGGGACGTCCCGCCGGAGCTCGACGACCTCGTGCGGCGCGCCACCCGCCGTGACCCGGCCGCCCGCCCCCTCGACGCCGCCGCGATGCTCGCCGAGCTGCGGCGCGTCGCGGCCCGGCTGGAGGTGCCGAGGGTCCTCCCGCCGGTGCCGCCGCCGCGCCCGATCGAGGAGCAGGACACGATTCCCGCGGGCCCCCGCCGCGTGGACGCAGGCACCGGCACCCACCGGATCGGCGCGCCCGTGCCTGCGGCGTCCGGGCCGGGCGGCACCCGCACGATGCCGCGCCCGCCCACCGACGGCCCCGGCGGCGCGAACCACCATCCCACGGTGGCCGGGCACGAGCCGCCCCCGCACCTGCGCGCCCGCAGGCGCAGCCGCCGCGTCTTCGCCGCCTGGATTGCGATCGTCCTCGTGCTGGCGCTGATCGTCGGCCTCACGGCCTGGTGGCTCGGCGTCGGCCGGTGGACCGCGATGCCGGCGGTGATCGGGCTGGAGCAGACCACCGCCCAGCAGCTCGTCAACCAGGCCGACCTCGTCGTCCGCCTCACCGAGGCCCACGACGACGGCGTCGCAGCCGGGCTCGTCGCGAACAGCGACCCGGCGCCGGAGGCGCGGCTTCTGCGCGGCAGCGTCGTCGAGCTGCGTGTGTCGGCCGGTCGCCCCACCGTGCCCGCCGTGGCTCCGGGCACCGCAATTGCCGCCGCCGAACAGGCCTTACGCGACGCCCGGCTCACGCCCGTGCAGGCGACGGACGCCAACGAGTACAGCTCCACCGTGCCTGCCGGCGCCGTCATCCGCACCGCGCCGGACGAGGGGGAGGCGCTGCCGATCGGCGCGCCGGTCACGCTGGTGGTCAGCCGCGGCGTCCAGCCGGAGCCGGAGCGCGTACGGGTGCCGCTGGTGATCGGCGAACGCTACGAGAAGGCCTCCGACGCCCTCGACGAAGTCGGGCTCGACGCCGAGGAGAACAGCAGCGGCTTCCCTTTCCGCCGGGAGAACGGCGTGGTGATCGGCCAGGATCCAGGCCCCGGCTCGCTGGTGGACCCAGGCACCACGATCACCCTCGACACGATCTAAGGACCGTTGGGGCCTCAGCCGCGCAGCATCTCCGCCACGAGGAACGCCAGCTCCAGCGACTGCTGTGTGTTGAGCCGCGGGTCGCAGGCCGTCTCGTAGCGGCCTGCGAGGTCGGCGTCGGAGATCTCCTGCGCTCCGCCGAGGCACTCCGTGACGTCCTCGCCGGTCACCTCGACGTGGATGCCGCCGGGGTGGGTGCCCAGGGCGTGGTGCACCTCGAAGAACCCCTGCACCTCGTCGACGATGCGGTCGAAGTGGCGGGTCTTGTAGCCGGTGGTGGACTCGTGGGTGTTGCCGTGCATCGGGTCGCACTGCCAGATGACCTTGTGCCCGGACGCCTCCACCTTCTCCACGATCCCCGGGAGCACATCGCGGACCCGCCCGTTGCCCATCCTGCTGACGAGCGTGAGCCGGCCGGGGGTCTTGCGGGGGTCGAGCCGCTCGACGTACTCGACGGCCTGCTCCGGGGTGGTGGTCGGGCCGATCTTCAGCCCGATCGGGTTGGACAGCAGCTCCGCGAACGCGATGTGCGCGCCGTCGAGCTGGCGGGTGCGCTCCCCGATCCAGAGGAAGTGCGCGGACAGGTCGTAGAGCCGGGGCTCCGGCCTGCTGGTGTCGAGCCGAAGCAGCGCACGTTCGTAGTCGATCAGGAGCGCCTCGTGGCTCGCGTAGAACTCCACGCTGTGCAGGTTGTGGTCGTCCACGCCGCAGGCGTCCATGAAGCGGAGGGCGCGCTCGATCTCCGAGGCGATGTGCTCGAACCGCTCGCCGGCGGGCGAGGTGCGCACGAAGTCCTTGTTCCAGTCGTGCACCATCGTCAGGTCGGCCATGCCGGTGGCGGTCAGCGCACGCACAAGGTTCATCGCGGCGCTCGCGTTGGCGTACGCACGCACCATGCGCGACGGGTCCGGCACCCGGGCGGCGGGGGTGGCCACCAGCGAGTTGACGATGTCGCCGCGGTAGGAGGGCAGACCGAGCGCGTCGGCCGGGGAGCTGCGCGGCTTCGCGTACTGCCCGGCGATCCGCCCGATCTTCACGACGGGCAGCGACGCGCCGTACGTCAGCACGATCGCCATCTGCAGCAGAGTGCGGATGGTGGCGCGGATGTGCGGCTCGGTGTTGTCGATGAACGTCTCAGCGCAGTCGCCGCCCTGCAGCAGGAACGCCTCGCCACGGGCGACGGACGCCAGGCGCTCCCCCAGCCGGTCGACCTCCGGCGGCAGGGTCACCGGCGGGACGCTCTCCAGCACGGTGCGGACGTGGGCGACGTGCTCGGCGTCGGGCCAGTCGGGCTGCTGCGCCGCCGGGCGGCCCAGGGCGTCGTCGAGGCGGGCCCGGAGGTCCGCGGGCAGCGGGGGCAGCTCGGGCAGCACTTCGACCGGTGCGTCGACGGTCCAGTTCACGAGGACCAAGACTAAGCGTTCCCCGGCGCGGCGGGGTGCGGGCCCGGGTTGCCGTCACCGGACCGGGCCCCGGACCCGCCCGATGAGCCGAACGGATGCCGCGATCACCCGAACGGCCCGATCCACAACGGACGATCGCGGGAACTCCCCCGGTATGGCAACTCTGTTGTGGATCCTCGCGGTTGTACTGGTCGTCGCCGGGGTGCTCGCGATCCTGCGCAGGCAGGTGATCTGGGGCATCGTGCTCATCATCGTCGGGCTGCTCGTCGGCCCCGGCGGCGTGAGCATCTTCACCTGACGGATGCGGTGGCCTCCCGCACTCAGCGGGCGGCCACCGCCGACTCGATGGCCTCCCACCGCCGCAGGTTCAGCCGGGCGTCGGCCAGCGCGTCGTGCGCGTCGGGAGTGGGCGACGGCAGCGGCGGGCGTCCGGCGTCCTCCCAGCGCTGTCTGAGCTCCCGTGTGAACCTCGGGAGCGCTCTGGGCAGCGCGGGCATCGCCCCCCACAGCTGGCACAGCGCCACGTGGTCGTACGCCGCGATCCACGCCCACAGCTCTACCTCGCCTGGTGCCGAGGTCAGGAACTTGAGCATGTCGGCGCGCAGCCGCTCCCGCGAACGCCACGCGGGGTCGGCGGGCGACGGCAGTTTCGGCAGCACGTTGGCCCGCACCCACGGCCCTGCCCGCTCCGGGTCGAACTCCGTGGAGACGGCGTAGAACTCGCGGCCGTCCTCCCCGACCACACCGATCGACACCAGGTCGATCGTCGTCCCGTCCTCGATGAACTCGCAGTCGTAGAAGAACCGCACCTCGCGAGGTTAGTTGACGCTGTGGAGCCCCGAACTCGCGCGGGCGCTACGGCCCCGGCGTCGTGGTCTGCGCAGGCGTCGTGGCGGGGGCGGTGGTGATCGGCGGGGTGCAGCCGCGCGGCACGTTCGGCCGCACGCAGGTCTGGGGCTGGCTGAAGGGCTGCTCGGCCGTGGTGGTCGCCGCGGTAGTCACGGGCGCCGGCGGAGGCGGCGGGGGCGGCGGCACGGCTGGGGGCGGCGGCACGACCGGCGGGACGACCGGCGCAGGAACCGCCGTTGTGGCAACAGGGGCGCGCACCGCCCGGGGTCGCGTGGTCGGCGGCGCAGGCGCTTCCGCCGTGGGTGCGGGTTCCACCGGGGTGGGCGGCGGTGTCGTCTGCGGCACCGTCGGGATGTTCGCCAGGCTCGGGGCGGCGGCCTGCGACCTGTCACCCGGGCCGCTCAGGGACCCGGCCCACGCGGACGTCGCCGCGACGACCAGCACCGCCACCAGGGCGAACCCCGACCACGTCGCCACGATGGCGAGCGTGCTCCGGCGCTTCGGGGGCGGTGGTGGCGGGGAGACCGCGGGGAGCACGGATGTCGGGAGGTCGTCCAGCCGGACGACGGAGGTCGGGAGTGCGTCGACGCTCACGTGTGAGGTCGGGAGCTCTCCTCCCGCTACGGCCGTCGTCGGGATGTCGACAGCGCCGACGTACGAGGTGGGCGAGTCATCGGATGGGGAATCGTTCCGTCTGACCACAAGTGACCATCGCTCCACCGGGACGTTGTATTACACAGTGCAACTGACATGATCACCGGGGGTTGGTAATCAGCTGGCGCGGGTGCCCGGCAACCGGCTGGCGTCGTGGTCGTCGTCACCCTCGGTTGGGATCGGCGCCTCGGCTTCGGGCTTTCGCGCCGCCTCGCCATTGTCCTTGCTCTTGCCTTTGCTCTTGCCCTTGGCCGCCTCCAGAGCGGCGGCCCGCTCCTTCACCGACGCCGCGTACATGTCGACGTAGGTCTGGCCGGTGAGCTCCATGAGCGCGTACATGATCTCGTCGGTCATCGACCGCTCGATGAACCGGTCGCCCGACATGCCCGCGTAGCGGGAGAAGTCGAGCGCCTCGCCGATCTTGATGTGCACCTTGCGCGGCCGCCACATCCGCGAGCCGATCGGGTTGACCTTGTCCGTGCCGATCATCGCCACCGGGATCACGGGGACGCCGGCCTCGAGCGTCATCCTCGCCACACCGGTCTTGCCCTTGTAGAGCCGCCCGTCGGGCGAGCGGGTGCCCTCGGGGTAGATGCCGAGCAGCTTCTCCTCGCGCAGCAGCCGCACGGCCGTGTCCATCGCGGCCTGGGCCGCGGACCCACCGGAGCGGTCGATGGGCACCTGGCCGACACCGGTGAAGAAGGTCTTCTTGATCCAGCCGACGAACCCGGGCTGCGTGAAGTACTCGCGTTTGGCGAGGAACGTGATGCGCCGCGGCACGAGCAGCGGCAGGAAGAACGAGTCGACGACCGCGAGGTGGTTGCTCGCGAGGATCGCGCCGCCCCGCTGCGGGACGTGCTCCAGCCCCTCGATCGTGGGCCGGCACAGCAGCCGGAGCAATGGACCGAGGAGAACGAACTTGGACCACCAGTACAGCACCTTGGCGCGCCCCCTCCGGCTCGACGGGCGACAGCCTACGGACGGCGCCGTCCCGGCGACAACGGGCCGTCTCCTCATCGCCGTTCCCGCGTGCCAGGATGGACCTCGCCGGGGTGCTTCCCCGCTCCACGGCGACGCGTCCGCCGGAGGGAGGAAGCCGCCGCGTGAACCGCGATCCCGATGAGCGCCCCCAGCCCGACGGAGCGGCTCCCGACGAGTTCGACGCGATCGTGTCCGTCTGGCGCCGCGAGGGCCAGGTGCCCGAGTGGCCCGACGAAGCCGACCACGACGGCGAGTCGTTCAAGGCGACCCCGGCTGCCCCGACTCCCGCGCCCGCCGAGCGACCGCCGGACCCTGCGCCGGTCGACCCTGCGCCGGTCGACCCTGCGCCGGTCGACCCAGCGCCGGTCGACCCAGCGCCCGTCCACCCAGCGCCGGTCGACCCAGCCGCGGTCGGCCCAGCCCCGGTCGACCCCGCCCCGGTTGACCCAGCCCCGGTCGACCCAGCCCCGGTCGACGACGAGCACTTCGTCCCGCCGGAGCCGCCCCCGCTGCCCCGCCTCGGCCCGCCCGCGTTCGTCGGGCTCGGCCTGATCGCGCTGGGCCTGGTGCTCCTGGTCGTGCCCGGCTGGATCGTCGCCGAGCCCTACGGCCTGCCGCTCGGCCTCGTGTGCCTGGCGTCCGGGCTGGGGTGGCTCGTGCTGCGCCTGTGGCCCGGCCCAGACTCTCGCAGCGACGAGGACGACGATGACGACGGTGCGGTGATCTGACACCGGTTCCGGCCGGAAGGGCGGCAGGCCGCCGTCAGCAACCGGCCAGCTGCTCCCTCGCCAGCTGCGCCGCCCCGACGACCGCCGCCGCCTCGCCCAGCTGGGCCGTGCGGATGCGGGCGAGCGGGCGGCGCCCGGCGCCGGTCACGGCGGCCGCGTAGTGCTCGCGCGCCTCGTCGAGGAACAATGGCGCCGACACCGAGACGCCACCGCCGATGACCACAAGTTCGGGGTCGAACACGTCGGCGACCAGCGCGAGGCCCTCCCCCAGCCACCGGGCCAGGTCCTCCATCGCTGCGCAGGCCACCGGGTCGCCGTCGCGGGCAGCGGCCGCCACCCGCTGCCCCGTCACGCGGCCGGGGTCGCCCGCCACGAGCCTGCGGAGCACCGGTGATCGGCCGGGGTCGCGCGACAGCATCTCGACGGCGGTGGTGGCGAGTGCCGTGCCGCTGCAGTAGCGCTCCCAGCAGCCGTTCTTGCCGCACGCGCACGGCCGCCCGTCCGGCACGACGCGCAGGTGCCCCAGCTCCGGGGCCACCCCGAACGCGCCCCGGTAGAGCCGGCCGTCGAGCAGGAGCGCGGAGCCGATCCCGGTGCCGAGAGCCACGAACACGACGACGCTCGCCCCGGACGCGGCCCCGAAGTGCCGCTCCGCGAGCGCAGCGGCGTTGGCGTCGTGCTCGACGACGACGGGGAGCCCGATCCGCTCGGCCATCCGGTCGGCCACCGGCGAGTCCCGCCAGGCCAGGTGCGGCGCGAACCGCACGCCCCGCCGGTCGGGGGTGATGAACCCGGCGAGCGCCAGCCCGACGGCCCGCACCGGGTGCCGCGCGGCCAGCTCCCGGACGACGGCGGCGAGCGCGGCCTCCAGCGCCGCCTCGCCCCGGGGTGTGGGCGTGCGGGCGGTGTCGTGGACGTTCCCTTCGACGTCGACCACTCCCGCGCGCACGCTCGTGCCCCCCACGTCGACGCCGATGGTCAGCACCGGCGAACCTCGCTCGCAGGCTCGCTCATCGCACTCCCTCGCTGCGCTCGGTCAGCGCTGCGCGCGGGCGCTGTGCCCATGATTCGCTCGCAGGCTCGCTCACGGGTCCCGCGCCCGCTCGACCCTGATGTGCTGCACCCGCCGCCCTGCGGGCGGCGCGTTCTCGTTGGACGGTTCCGCCGGGGCGGGCGCGCCCTCGCCCTCCTCCAGCGCCGCCCGCAGCACCGCCAGCAGCCCGGCGGCCTGCTCCGCCAGCCGCGCCGCGAGCTCAGGCCGCTCACCGCGAAGCGCGGAGATCACCGCGCACACCGGGCACACCGCGCAGCTCGGCGCGGGTCCCGCGACGTGCGGCGGCGCGGCCTCGTCACGCATCCGGTCGAGCACCGGACCGATCCGGTCGATCGCGGTGAGCGCGAGCGCGCGCAGCTCGTCGCTCAGCCCGGCGTGGCCGCCGCAGGAGGTCTCCCACGCCGACCCCGGGGCCGTCACCGGAGCCACACGGCGGGGTCGGGGGCGAACGCCACGCACAGGTCGTCGCCGTTGAGGTGGGCGCCGGTCACGGTGCACCGGCGCAGCACCGACGGCAGCGCCACCATCCGGCGGGTACCACTGGCGGTGACGGCCAGGTCGTCGTCCACGCGCGTCAGGTCCAGTGGCCCGTCCGCCGCCCCGGGCAGCCGCATGACCAGCTCGAACGCCGAGTCCACCGACGCGCCGCTGCCTGCGGTGCGGCGGACCCGCAGGAGCGGACCCGCCGGGGCGGCCACGGGCGCCGCGGGGTCGGCGTCGCCGTAGAGCGACCGCGCGATCTCGAGCAGCGCGGGCACGCCCGTGGGCTCGGCCGCCGTGTGTGCGGCGGTGCGCAGCGGCACCGGCAGCCCGGAGAGCTCGCCGAGCACGACCTGCTGCTCGTCGTGCCGCTCGCGGAGCCAGCGCGCGGCGGGCCCGCGCAGGGACGGCGGCGGACCCGGCAGCACGCGGTTGGCCACCAGCCCGTCGACGGCGAGCCCGTGGAGCGCGAGCGCGGTGAGCGTGCGGCGGGTCTCGGCTGCCACGACCCGCTCCGGCGTGAGCACCAGCCGGATCGAGGTGGTGGTGTGGTCGGCGAGCATGCCCCGCAGGCCGCGCAGCTGCTCGGCCAGGCCGTCGAGCGCGTCGACGGTACGGTCCCACGCCGGCCGCGCCTCCCGGCCGGCGCCCGAGAGGTTGGTGATCAGCCCGCGCACGGCCCGGCGGTGGGCGGGGAAGAGCCGCTCCAGGTACCCCGAGATCGCTTCCGGCAGCCCGAGAAGCCGCAGCGTCTCCGCGGTGGGTCCGCAGTCGACGACCACGACTTCCCACGGCCCGGTCTGGGCCGCCCGGCGCACCTCACCGAGCGCGAGCAGCTCCTCCACGCCGGGCAGCACGGTCAGCTCGTCGGCCACGAGCTCGTCGACGCCCGCCCCGGCCAGGAGCGTGCGCAGGTGCCCGCGCAGCCGGCCCCAGGAGTCGTCGACGAGGGCGCGCGTGTCGATGTGGGCGGCGAAGAGGCCCTTGTCCAGCTCGGTCGGCGCACCGAAGAGCTCGGCGTCGAGCGCGTCGCCGAGCGAGTGTGCGGGATCCGTCGAGACGACCAGCACCTTGCGCCCGGAGCGCGCCAGCAAGGCGGCGGTGGCCGCGGCGAGGGTGGTCTTCCCTACGCCCCCCTTGCCGGTGAACAGGACGACGCGCACGTCGGGGAGGGTAGCCGCGGAATCAGGCCACGCCGCCCACTGGGGCCGTCAGGGGGCGCTCTCGACCCGACGCTTCAGCCCTTTGAGCGCGGTATCGATGATCACCTTCTCGGCCTTGCGGCGGAGCATGCCGATCATCGGGATGTTCAGGTCGACGGCGAGCGAGTAGGTCACGGTGGTCTCCGCGTCGCTGCCGACGAGCGTGTACGAGCCGTTCTGCCGCTTCTGCATCTGGCCCTTCACGAGCGTCCAGCTCACCGAGCGGCCGTCAGGTGCCCAGGTGTAGTCGAGCGTGTAGGAGTCCTTGATCGGACCGGCGTCCATCGTGAACTTCACACGCTCGGCCCGGCCACCGTCGTCGCTGCTCAGCACCTCGATGGTCTTGACCTGCTCGGCCCACTCGGGATAGGCCGGGAAGTCGGCGATCACCGCCATCACCCGCTCCGGTGGGGCGGCGATGACGATCGAGGAGGTCGTAGCGTCGGCCATGCGGGGCACGTTACCGCTGCGTCATCGGCGGGCCGTGCGACGACCCGTCACCACCGCAGGACGTACGGCGTGCCGGTGCGGCGGAAGTGCCCGACGTTGACGCACTCGGTGCGGCCGACCCGCACCCGCGGGGCGACGGGCTGGTGCACGTGCCCGAACAGCGCCGCCCGCGGCCGGTCGCGGCGCACGACGTCCAGGAGCGCGTGCGAGGACGCCTCGGCCCGGCGGGTGACGACGTCGAAGGCGAGCTCCGGCACCGCGGGCGGCACGTGGCTGCACAGCACGTCGACGCGGTCGAGGGCGTGGGCCGCGGTGGTGTACTCGTCAGCGGGCAGCAGGTGCGGTGTCCACGGGCCGCTGTGGCGCGGCGCGAGGCCCGGCGGGAGCGGTGCGCCGCCGATGAACCCGAAGCGCAGCCCGCCGATCGTCACCACTCTCCCGTCCGGCAGCGTGAGGCCGGGTCGGGCGTAGTCCGGCCACAGCCGCGCGAGGTCGACGTTGCCGGGGATCGCGTAGGTCGGCGCGGTGACGGCGGCGAAGAGCTTGTCGTACTGCTCCCGCACGGCCTCCTCGACGACGGCGGGCGCGTCGTCCACCCTGGCCCACGCCTCGCGCACGTAGGAGATGAGCGCGTCGCGGTCGCCCGCGGTGCGCAGCCGGGCGAACTGGCTGCTGACCTCCGAGCCGAGCACGCGGCCGAGGATCCCGCCCGCCGGGTCGCGGTAGTCGACGAAGTCGACGAGGTCGCCCAGCACCACCAGCGCATCGGCACCTTCGCCCGCCCGCGCCAGCGCCTCGACGGCGCCGTGCACGTCCGACACCACGTGAACGCGCATGGCGATGAACCTACGCGGAGTCCGGCGCAGGCGGCTCTCCCGGCTCCCGCCCGGCCTCCAGACGCTGCTTGCAGGCGAAGGCGATCGCCTTGGCCGCGCGCTGGCGCCTGCCGACCTCCGCGGCTGCCGCGCGGGGCGGCGCGGGCCGCGGCGAGTTGTCGGGGCCGGCCGGGTCGGCGCGCAGGTAGTAGTGGAGCAGCGTGCCGTCGAGCACGGGCTCGAGCCACACCTCCATGCTCCCGACGAGCGCCCCCTGCACGGTCCACCGCGTGCCCTGGGTGCCGCGGTCGGTCATCACCTCGAGCTGCAGGTCGGGCCAGAACCGCGGCCACCGTGAGGGGTCGGCGAACTCGGCCGCCACCACCTCCGGCGGCACGGCGAGGAAGGTCTCGTCCACCACATCCACCGACGGCACGACGTCCAGCCTGCCGGATCGGACGAATCCGGCGCCGTTCGGGCCTGCCGGGTTACCTACTCGCCAGGTAAGTTGCGCGGGAAATAGCCAGTGCCGGCCAGGAGGTCCACGACGTGCGCGAGTACAGCGTCCCCGCATCCTTCCGCGTCGGCGAGGACGAGAACCTCGTCGACGCGATCTACGACAACGCCGCGCAGGACGGTTCAGCGCTCGCATTCCGCCGCCGGGGCGCCGACGGCTCGTGGTCCGATGTGTCCGCCGCGCAGTTCGCCGGCGAGGTCACCGCGGTGGCACAGGGGCTCATCGCCGCCGGCGTCGGCGTGGGCGACCGGGTCGCGCTGCTGTCGCACACGCGGTACGAGTGGACGCTGATCGACTACGCGATCATCGCCGTCGGCGGCGTCACGGTGCCCATCTACGAGACATCGTCGGCCGAGCAGATCAACTGGATCCTCACCGACTCGCGCGCGGTCGCGATCGTCGTCGAGACGGCCGAGCACAAGGGCCTGGTCGACGGTGTCGCGGCCGACCTCACCGAGCTGAAGCACGTCTGGCAGATCGAGCCGGAGACCGGAAACCCCGGGTCCCGCGGCGCCGTCGCCGAACTGGTGAAGCTCGGCGCCGCCGTCCCCGCCGACGAGGTGCACGCCCGGCGGCGGGCGGTCGGGGCGGACCACCTGGCCAGCCTCATCTACACCTCCGGCACGACCGGTCGCCCGAAGGGGTGCGAGCTCACCCACAACAACCTGGTGAGCGAGGTGAAGGCGGCGCAGCAGGTGTTCCCCGAGCTGCTCACCACGGGCGGTTCGGTGTTGCTGTTCCTCCCGCTCGCGCACGTGTTCGGCAAGGTCATCCAGTGCGGCGCCATCGGCACGCGCAGCGTCATCGGGCACACGTCGAACGTGTCGAACCTGCTGCCCGACCTGGCGTCGTTCCGCCCCACGTTCCTGCTCGCCGTCCCGCGGGTGTTCGAGAAGGTCTACAACGGCGCGCGGCAGCGCGCGCACGACGGCGGCAAGGGCAAGATCTTCGACGCCGCGACCGACACCGCCATCGCCTGGAGCCGCGCCAAGGACACCGGCGGGCCGAGCCTCGCGCTCCGGCTCAAGCACGCCCTGTTCGACCGGCTCGTCTACGGGAAGCTGCGGGCGGCCGTCGGCGGCAGCGTGGTGGCCGCGGTCTCCGGCAGCGCGCCGCTCGGCGAGCGGCTCGGCCACTTCTTCCGCGGCGTCGGGCTGCCCATCCTGGAGGGCTATGGGCTCACCGAGACCACCGCGGGTGTCACCGTCAACGCACTGGAGGCCCAGCGCGTCGGCTCGGTCGGGCGGCCGATGCCCGGCACCGCCGTCCGCATTGCCGACGATGGCGAGATCCTGATCAAGGGCCCGACCGTGCTGCGCCGCTACTGGGAGAACGAATCGGCCACCGCCGAGGCGGTGGAGGACGGCTGGTTCCGCACCGGCGACATCGGCGAGCTGGACGACTCCGGCTTCCTGACGATCACCGGGCGCAAGAAGGAGATCCTGGTGACGGCGGGCGGCAAGAACGTCGCTCCCGCGGTGCTGGAGGACCGGTTGCGGGCGCACCCGCTGGTCAGCCAGTGCATGGTGGTGGGCGACGGGCAGCCGTTCATCGCGGCGCTGGTCACGATCGACGCCGAGGCGCTGGTCGGGTGGCTGGAGCGGGGCGGCAAGCCGAGGGCGGACGTCGCCGACCTGGTCGACGACCCTGACTTGCGCACCGAGATCGCGGGCGCCGTGGACGACGCGAACAAGGCCGTGTCCCGGGCCGAGCAGATCCGCGAGTTCCGCATCCTGCCGGTTGACTTCACCGAGGCCGGCGGCGAGCTCACGCCCACGATGAAGGTGAAGCGCGCGGTCGTCGCGAAGACCTTCGCCGACGACATCGCCGGGATCTACAGCAAGACCAAGACGCCGGCCTGACGCGGGCGGCGCCGGTTCACGGCGTCGCGGGGAGGGGCGCCCCGGCGAGCAGCGCGCGCAGGCGCGCCACGCGGCCGGGCCACGCCCACTCCCCCTGCATCCACTCCCGGCCCGCCGCGCCCAGCTGCCTGGCGCGGTCGGGGTCGGCGAGCAGACCGGCGACGGTGGTGGCCAGGGCGGGTATGTCGCGACCTTCGACCACGTGCCCGGTGCGGCCCTCCTGCACGGTCTCCGGCGCGCCTCCGGACTCGCCCGCCACCACCGGAAGCCCGCACGCGGCGGCCTCCAGCAGCACGATCCCGAGCCCCTCGACGTCCAGGCCGCGGCCCCGGGTGCGGCACGGCAGCGCGAAAACGTCCCCGACGGCGTGGTGGGCCGGCATCTCGGCGGCGGGTACGGACCCGGTGAACACGACGTGGTCGGCCACACCCACCTGCGCCGCGAGCCGGCGCAGCCGGCCCCCGTCCGGGCCGTCGCCGACCAGCAGCAGCCGGGCGCCCGGCACCCGGTCACGCACGAGCGGCAGGGCGCGGACCAGGGCGTCCTGCCCCTTGCGCGCCACCAGCCGGGAGACGCAGACGACGAGCGGGACCGCTCCCAGCCCGTACCTGCTCCGCAGCCGCGCGCGCGCGGCGGGGTCGGGGCGGTAGCGCTCGGCGTCGATGCCGGCCGGGAGCACCTCCAGGGCCGCCAGCGGGCCGAACGCGCCGGCGACCCGGCCACGGGTGTAGCGGGAGATCGTGGTGAGCGCGTCCGCGTCGGAGCCGATGCGCCGCAGCGCCTGCCGGGCGCCCGGCAGCATCGACCAGCCGACCTCGTGCCCGTGGGTGCTCCCGACCACCCGCTCGATCCCGGCGTGGCGGCGCAAGTGCGGACCGAGCAGGGCCAGCGGGGCCGCCGCACCGAACCAGACGGTGGTCGCGCGGTGCTCGCGCGCCAGCCGCACCGCCCGCTCCGCCACCGCCGGGACCGGCAGCATCAGCGACGTCGGGTGCCGGTGAACGGGGTGGGCGAACGCCGCGTCGAACTCGGCCGCCCCCGGCCACGCAGGCGCGTAGACGGCCAGCTCCCCGGCCGGGATCCGCTCGGCGAAGGCTTGCAGGTAGGTCTGGATGCCGCCGGCGCGGGGCGGGAAGTCGTTCGTGACGAGCAGCGTGCGGGGCACGGGCGGACGGTACTGGGCCGAGCCTGGTCGGCGTCATGGCACACGGCCCGGAGGATCCGGAGGGGGCGATCGGGCGGCGGCCGGTCACCCCGGCCGGCCGCCGCCCGTTCCCGGGGAGCGGACGAGGTCTAGAGGCGGCGGGCGCCGCTGAACGCGCTGGTGTTAACGGTGCTGTACTTGACGACGTCACCGGTCTGCGGGGAGTTGATCATCTTCCCGCCGCCGACGTAGATGCCCACGTGGCTGACCGGCCGGTAGTAGAACACCAGGTCGCCGGGTTGCAGGTTGGCGTAGGACACGGCGCTTCCCACCCTCGCCTGCTGGCTGCTCGACCGCGGGAGGGTGACGCCCGCCTGCTTGAACGCCCACGACGTGAGGCCGGAGCAGTCGTAGCTGCCGGGGCCGGTGGCGCCCCACCTGTAGGGCTTGCCCAGCTGCGTCTGCGCGGCCCGCACCGCCTCGACACCGGCGCCGGTTCCGAGGATCGGTCCGCTCGGTCCGGACTCGACCGGGCCGTTGCGCGTGCGGCGCTGCTGGGGCGTGAGGCGCTCGAGGAGGCGCTCGGCATCGGCGATGCGGATCTCGGCGTCGCGCTTGCGGGCGGAGACGTCCTGCTCGGCCTTCGCGGCCTCGTCGGCGGCGGCCTGCGCGCGGGCCACGGCGGCGTCCGCCTCGGCCTGCGCTCGCGCGGTCTGGTCGACGACGGCGACGAGCTGGTCGAGCGCCTCCCGGTAGTCCGCGGCGATCGTCTCGAGCGCGGACATCTGGTCGAGGAACTCCTGCGGCGACCCGCTCGCGAGCAGCGCGTTGAACTGGTCGAGGTTGCCGCTCTCGAACGTCGACATCGCCACGGCGTCGACCTGCTGGCGGTACTGCTCCTCGTTGGTCTTGGCCACGTCGACGGCGGCGCGGGCGGGCTCGACGGCTGCCTGCAGCGTGGTGAGCTCCGACTTCCGGGCGTCGAGGGCGTCGGTGGCGGCGTGCCACTCCTCCGTGAGGGCCTCGGCCTCGTGGTTCACCTGCTCCAGCTGCTTGGCGGCGTCCGCGGCGTTGGTCGGGGGCGGCGGCGGCTGGGCGGTGTCCGAGGGTGGGGCGGTGTCCGCGGGTGGGGCGCTGTCCGCGGGTGGGGCGCTGTCCGCGGGTGGGGCGCTGTCCGCGGGTGGGGGCGGGGCCGGCTCCTGGGCGGCAGCGGGCGCGAACCCGCCCAGCAGCGCGAGCAGCACGGCGAGCACGACGGCGCCCGTCGAGGGCGCGAACATCCGGGCCAGCGTCCGGCGGCGCGCAGATCGGGGGGCTGCAGCGCTTCTTGCCGTAACGCGGGAACCGGACGACACACGCAGAGGGGACTCCACGCGACCGGATCTCCTCTCACCACTCCGCGCATTACCCGATCGGGGATGGGGGAGCGCGATCGGAGTAGTGCGCGGCAACCCTGCGTCGCCACTCGCGGTCGAATGGCTGACGTGCCACAAGGTCTCGCGGAGATTACGGAGCGGGAGGGGCGTGGTCCAGCAGGGGGTCCCCCGGACGTGACATCGGTGAACGGTCACTCACATGACCCACCCGACATTTCTGCCGAGTTCCGAAACGCCGTGATATCACCCAGCGTCACGGACGTTACGCGCATCGTCAACATCGGATGTCGCTCGGCGCGTCGGTGCGGCCACCAGCCGCAATCTGGGAACAAGGCCTTGATCGGCGAGAACATCGATCGCTCGCCGTTCCGGTGCGTCGAGCTGCACGATGGGCGCGCCGGACGGCGTATCCGACGGGCGGCCCACGGGCTCGTCGCCCACCTGCACCGGCGCGGGCGCTCCCAGCAGGACGCCGATCACGCAATCGCCGCACGCGTTGCCGCGAACCTCGCAGCTCTCACAGTCGATGATCATTTCTGCTCCTCGGGCCGCCGGCGGGCCGGGTGACCGCGCCGATGCCAGGGACGTTAGGAGCAGCCACCGACAGTTCCGGACGACCCTTCCCCGAACGGATGAGCCCGGGGCCCAAGGGGGGTCCTGTTCAGGGCGCTCCTAGCCGCGCACGAGCTTGGCGATCAGCACCGCGGACGGCACGGCGTGCGCCCCGCTCGTGCGCACCGACTGCACGACCGCCCGGTCCGACGTCGCCACCACGACCGGGCGGCCCTGTGGCTCGGCCGCCACGAGGTCGCGGATCACGTCGTCGGCGAGCACGCCGGGGTCGCTGAAGAGCACCCGAACCCCGCGTGAGCCCCGCGGCGGCGCCGTGACGACACCCGCGCCGTCAAAGACGACGGTGACCTCCACCCCCGTGCGGGCGGCGAGCGCCCCGAGCTGGCTGACCAGCCGCGTGCGCTGGTCAGCCAGTGTCAGATCGGGATATCCCGTCTTGCTGACGTTGTACCCGTCGACCACCAGGTGCAGCGACGGCACCGCGAGCAGGGCCTCCAGTGCGGAGACCCCGTCCACGGCCGAGCCGCTGCGGGCGGCGCTGGCCCCGGCGACCAGGTCCCCGGGGCGCGGGCCGCCGCCGCCGAGCGCCAGCTCCCGGCGCAGCCCCGTGACGGCGCCGCCGAGGGTGTCGATGAGCAGCGACAGGCGCACCTCGTCGGCCTTGCGGGCCTCGCGGGCGGCCTGCCGGGCGGCGGCCACCTCGGCGGCC
>NZ_BAAAJG010000023.1:0-83417 GCF_039526725.1 Pseudonocardia aurantiaca | reverse complement strand
CCGCGAACTCCGCCGCCGTCGCCGGCAGCGGCGCCGGCAAAGCCGCACCGTCCAAACCGGTCCTGGCGCACACTTGATCGGCGGCAACGACCCGCCGCCGGGCCTCGAACCGCTCCCACCCCAGCAGATCCCCCAACGCCCCCGCCGCCGACTTGTAACCGCGCTCGGCGAACGTGCCCCGCCGCTCCAGATCGGCCACCGCACCCACGACCACCCGGTCCAACCGCCGGGCCACGCCTTCGGAGAGGGAAAGCACCGACAGCAGCTCGTCATCCCCCGCGCCCGGCCAAGCGGCCGCGACCAGCGCGTCGACCGCCTCAACGAGGAGGCGATGCGCGGCAGCAACCCGATCGGTGGACACGACCTCGATTCTACTCGAACAACTGTTCGAGCGAATGTCATTCACCGCAGGTCAGAGGCCGTTCGACGAGTCGCGATCTCCGTGGCCATGGAGTGCGCGTCGCGACTCGTACCACGTGTCACCGGCCGGCTCGCCCGCCATGTTCCAGCTCCACGACACCGTCGGCGTGACCCGGATGTAGACGCCGGGACCAACGAAGCCGACGCGCTCGAACGGCTGCTCAGCCACGCCGTAGACCCGGATGCCACGCGCGATGAACGGATCGAACGAGACGAGGTCGTCAACGACAAGGCGGACCTGGTGCGGATGTCCGAGACCGGATCGCCCGGTGCGCGCTACCGCGTCGGCGCGTACCGCTTCTGGCAACCGCCACATCTGCCTGATGCCGGTCGGCCGCGGCGACCCGGAAGCCGACGCACACACCCTGCTCGCCGCACTTTCCGCCGACCACGTTCGCGCCGTTATGCCGGAATTGGGGCAAACGCGAATACGCCGCGCCGCCCTGACCCTCGTCGACGCCCTCGCCCCCAACTAGCCGAACTCGCGAGAAGAAACCGGCAGGCGGCCACGCGATATGGCCAGCTTGTCCGCATTGTCGGAAGATCACTACCAGCGCAAGCCTTTTGTCCGACTTTTCACCGTCTGTTCGCATCGTGGTCAACTTGGATCACTCGTTCGAGTGATTAGGTTCCGGCCGAACCTACTCCCTCGCTCCTTCCGAACGGATGACCAGATAGATGTCTGTTTTATCCCCGCGCAAAGCGGTCATCGTCGCTACCTGCGCCGCGGCGATGCTCGTGTCCGCATCCGCCGCCTGGTCGGCAGTGCCTGCCGCGCGCCCCGGAACCGTCAGCAGCGACCCCGCCTACCTGGTGCCGCAGGTTCCCGGCGTCAATTTCACCCCCGTCCTCACCGCGGGCGACGCCGTGAACGGATACCGGATGGCGGGTATCCCCGACGGGCTCGGCGCCTTCGACAACGGCAACGGCACCTTCACCGTGCTGATGAACCACGAGCTCCCGGCCACCGCGGGCGTCACCCGGGCGCACGGCGCCACCGGCGCGTTCGTCTCCAGGTATGTGATCGAGAAGGATTCCTTGCGGGTCGTCTCCGGCGAGGACCAGATCAAGACCCTGGTCACCACCGGCTCGAAGAACCTCAACCGCCTCTGCTCGGCCGATCTCCCTGCGAAGTCGGCCTTCTTCAACGCCGCCACCGGCGCGGGCTACGACGGCCGCATCTTCATGGACGGTGAGGAGAGCGCCCCGACCGGTCGCGCGTTCGCCAACGTGGTGGAGAACGGCACGACGTACGAGCTTCCCGCGCTCGGGAAGGCCGGCTGGGAGAACCTGGCCGCCAACCCGGGAACCGGCGACAAGACGACCGTCGTCGGCCAGAGCGACGGCGGCACGCAGAACGTCTACGTGTACTCCGGCACGAAGCAGAAGACCGGCAACGAGATCGAGAAGGCCGGCCTGACGAACGGCACGACGAAGAGCATCTTCGTCCCGTCGCTCCCCGTCGAGGACGGCGCCGCCGCCGTCCCGGCCGGCCCGCAGCCGTTCACCCTCGCGGCCACCGGCACGACGTTCGACCGTCCCGAGGACGGCGCCTGGGACCCGAAGAACCACAACGTCTACTACTTCGCCACGACTGCGGCCTTCAACGAGCACAGCCGGCTCTGGCGGGTCGCGTTCAAGGACGCGGCCAACCCGGAGCTCGGCGGCACCATCGAGAAGGTGCTCGAGGGTCCGACCGACCCCGCCTCCGGCCCGCACATGATGGACAACATCACGGTCACCGACCGTGGCCAGGTGTTCATCCAGGAGGACGTGGGCAACAACCCCTACCTCGGCGGGGTCTACCAGTTCGACCCGGCCAGCGGGGCCCTGGGGCGGATCGCCCAGCACGACCCGAACCGGTTCGTCGCCGGCGGCCCGACGTTCGACACCGTCGACGAGGAGTCCTCTGGCGTCGTCCCGGCCCCGTTCCTCGGTGAGGGCAAGTACCTCATCGACGTGCAGGACCACCTCCCGTCGCCCGACCCTGCGCTGGTGGAGAAGGGCCAGCTCCTCGTCATGAGCGTCCCGCCGGGCAAGCCCGTCGGCAAGTAGTCCCGGACGAGAGACAGCCGAGGCGCCTCCGGACCGACGAGGTCCGGGGGCGCCTCGCGGCGTTCAATCGCCTGTGTCGTCCCGCAACAGCAGCACGGTGCGATGCACGTACTCGACGGCCGACTCGAACGCGCCTCCTCGAAGCTCACCCCGCACGGCGAGGTTCCGCGCGGCGAACTCGAGGACCTGATCCGGACCGACCCGGCGGACGACCATCGCCGCGATCTCCTCGAGGTCGAGGCGCGGGTTGTCCAGTCGGGTCAGCGCGAACTCGACGACCAGCTCGTCTTCCGTCACGAAATCCGCTCCCTGGCCGTCGGGTGGTGCACCTCCCATCATCCCGAACCGTTCGGGAAGCGACCTCGAGCATCAGTCAACAGGTGCTTGCGCGCATCGGCGCTGGCTGAGATGAGACCGGCATCTGCGGCTGACACGGGGCATCGTAAGCCCGCTCCTCCGCAGCAGCGGCGCCAGCCAACACCGCCAAGAGCCTCCACAAATCATGCCCAGCGGGTGAGGACCGTGGCCCCGGTGCCCACCGAGCATGGGACACGGATCGCGGTCAGGTCAGTCGATCGGAGGGGACTGCGGTGGGGACGACAGCCCGGATGGCGTGATCCTCGGCGGCGGATTCGCTGGGGTGAGGGTGCCCATCCTCGATGGTGAAGCGGAGCCGGAAACCCGGCGGCGAGAAGATCGAGAGGAAGGCATCGCATGGGAACCATAACCACCACGGACGGCACGGAGATCTACTACAAGGACTGGGGCACCGGGCAGCCGATCGTGTTCAGTCACGGCTGGCCACTCTCAGCTGACGACTGGGACACCCAGATGTTGTTTTTCCTGCAACACGGCTATCGGGTCATCGCCCATGACCGGCGCGGCCACGGACGGTCCAGCCAGACCGGCGACGGCCACGACATGGACCACTACGCCGACGACCTCGCGGCGTTGACCGCGCACCTGGATCTGACCGACGCCATTCATGTGGGTCATTCGACCGGCGGCGGCGAAGTGGTCCACTACCTAGCCCGACATGGCGAAAATCGAGTGGCCAAGGCGGCGATCATCAGCGCCGTGCCGCCGCTGATGGTCAAAACCGAGAAGAATCCGGGCGGTCTCCCCAAGGAAGTCTTCGACGGGCTTCAGGAGCAACTCGCAGCCAATCGCGCACAGTTCTATCACGACCTGCCGGCGGGGCCGTTCTACGGTTTCAATCGACCGGGGGTGGAACCGTCGGAGCCCATCATTCAAAACTGGTGGCGGCAGGGCATGATGGGCGGCGCAAAGGCGCACTACGACGGCATCGTCGCCTTCTCGCAAACCGATTTCACCGAAGACTTGAAGAAGATCACCGTGCCGGTCGTGGTGATGCACGGCGACGACGACCAGATCGTTCCCTACCCGGACTCCGCGCCCTTATCGGCGAAGCTTCTGCAGAACGCGACATTGAAGACCTACCAAGGCTTCCCGCACGGCATGCCAACCACCCAAGCGGAGACGATCAACGCGGACCTACTGGCGTTCCTGCGAGCCTGACACCGAGAGCGGAGGCGGCGCGGCACCCGGGCCCGCATGCGGGGCGGGCTCGGGGAGGGTGCCGGCCTGCATGTTCTACCGCCGGCGTGGGACCACCGGTCCGGGCACTGGGCTCAGGGTTGCGCAACCAGGAGGAGGGGCGCCATGGACCTCAAGCTCAGGTCGGGTACACCCGAAGACGCCGAAACCTGCGGACACATCTGTTTCAAGGCGTTTGGCGCAATTGCCAGAGAGCACACGTTCCCGGCCGACGTCCCCGCCTCCGAAGTCGGGGTCGAACTGGTCTCGAGGCTGCTCAACCATCCGGGCTTCTACTCAGTGGTCGCCGAGGTGAACGGCAAAGTCGTTGGTAGCAACTTCCTGGATGAACGCTCGACCATCGCCGGTGTCGGCCCGGTCACGGTCGACCCCGCCAGCCAGGATCACGGGATCGGCCGAGCCCTGATGCACGACGTGATCGCGCGCGCTGCCGACCGCGGCAACCCGGGGATCCGTCTGCTGCAGTCGGCCTACCACAATCGCTCGCTCTCGTTGTACGCCAACCTTGGCTTCCAGGTCCGTGACCTGGTGGCCTGCATGCAAGGCACGCCGCCGAAGGGCGAGATTGCCGGCTACCGGGTCCGGCGGGCAACGACCGCGGACACCGGCGCGTGCGCCACCGTCTGCCGCCGCGTCCACGGGCATGATCGGACCGGTGAGATGAACGACGCGATCGCGCAAGGCACTGCGCTGGTGACGGAGCACGACCGACGAATCAGCGGCTATGCCACCGACCTGGCATTCTTCTCCCATGCCGTCGGGGAGAACAACGAGGACCTCAAGGCCCTGATCATGGCTGCCGATGTCTTCGCCGGTCCCGGCATCCTGGTACCCACCACCAACTCCGAGTTGTTCCAGTGGTGCCTGGAACGGGACCTGCGCGTGGTGCAGTTGATGACCTTGATGACCGTCGGTCTCTATACCCCACCCCAGGGGGCTTACATGCCAAGCGTCCTCTACTAACCGCAACAACTACTCCAGCGGTCCACTACAACGGCCGCGTTCGCCACGGCGCAGTGGAGCCCGTCCGTGCCGCCTCGTCGCTGCACATCCGGGGCCGCGCGGGTTCCGGCCTCAGATCAGCCGGAACCCGGGCGGGCCGTGCCCAACGGGAGCTCGACCTGCACTGCGGTGCCATCGCCGGGTGCGGACTGGACGCGGATCCGGCCGCCGAGCGCCTCGACCCGGTCCTTGAGCCCGACCAGGCCGGACCCACCGGCGAAGGTGGCCCCGCCGCGCCCGTCGTCACGCACACAGACCCGCAGGACGGCGTCGCCCGAGACCGAGTCGCCCGCCGCGGTATCGACCTCCACCGTATCGACCTCCACCGTGTCGACCTCGACGTGGACGACGGAGGCGTGCGCGTGCTTGGCCACGTTGGTCAGCGCCTCGGCGACCATGTAGTAGGCGGCCACCTCGATCGGCTCGGGCAGCCGCCCGTCGACGCGCGCGTCCAGGCGCACCGGGACCGTGCCGCGGCGGGCCAGCGTCTTGAGCGCCGGGCGCAGTCCGCCCTCGGCGAGGATCGCCGGGTGGATGCCGCGGGCCAGCTCGCGCAGCTCGTCCAGCGCGCTGGTCGCCTCGGCGGCCAGGGAGTTCAGCTCGGCCACCAGGTCGGCGGCGTCGGGCGGCACCGTCGCCTGCGCAGCTTGCAGCTGTAAGGCGAGGGTGACCAGTCGTTGCTGGGCGCCGTCGTGCAGGTCCCGCTCGATGCGCCGGCGGGTCTCGTCGGCGGCGGCCACGATCCGTGCGCGCGACGTGGTGAGTTCGGCGTAGAGCTGGGCATTGTCGAGGGAGACGGCGAGTTGGCCGGCGATGAGCTGGACCGCGTCGAGCCGTTCGGTGGTGAACGCGCCGCGGATGAGGCGGTTTTCCAGCAGCAGCACCGCCCGCAGGGTGCCCCGGTTGAGGATGGGTAGGGCCAGCAGCGAGCAGCAGTCGAGGTCGGCGAGGTACGGGTCGCGGGCGAAGCGGTCGTCGGCGGTGGCGTCGCCGATGACCAGCGGTTCGCCGATCCGTTGGGCGTATCGCAGCACCGACATCGGTACCGCGCTTACGTGCCCGGTGCCGCTGACCGGGGCGCCGCCGCCTGGTGCGGGTAGCAGCCAGTCTTGCCGGTCGTCGCTCCACAGCAGCAGGTGTACGCGGGTGGCCCCGGTCATCGCGCCGAGTACCTCGACCACGCGGGCGTGCAGCCGGTCGATGCTGGTTTCGGAGCTGAGCACCTGCGATGCGGACAGAATGGCGAGGAGGTCGATCGTGCCGGTCGTCACGGTCGAGCGGCGATGGCGAAGTTCGCCGGGCTGGTCGCTGTGGTGCCCGACGGTCGTATCGGGTTGTGGTCGCAGGGTGGGGTAGGCCCAGTCGAGTTGGGCGACTTTCGCGGTCGCGCCCCAGGCGGCGTAGTCCTGGCGGGCCTGGGCGAGGAGGGCGTAGCCGGCGTGTTCGAGGCCGTGGGCGAGGTGGAATCGGGCGGCGCGTTCGGTGATCAGGGCCCGATGCCACGGGCGCTGGCGCTGGGCGGCCTCGCGCTGGGCGGCGTCGAAGGCGAGGACGGCGGCGCGGAAGTCGCCGGTGGCCCAGGCCCGCTCGGCCTCGAGCAACCGCAGCAGGTGCAGGAAGTTGTCCGGCGCGTCTGCGGCGCGGGCGGCCAGCCACCGCGTCATATCACCCAGTTCGGACAGCAGGCCGCCGCGCTCGTCACCGTGGCTGGCGCGGGCCTGTCCGGCGAGGGCCAGCCCACGCAGCAGATGCGCCACGGCGGTCGGGTAGTAACAGTAGCCTTGGTCAGGCGGCCGCAGCGGCATCGTCGCCGCGGTGTGCCGCGCCAGGCCGACCGGATCACCCACGATGGCGGCTGCGACCGCATGGTTGATATGCGCGAAGAGAAGCGCCACCGGGTTGCCCGCGTACCTGTCGGTGGGGACCGCCTCACCGGCTACGGCCGAGCCTTCGCCGCGCAGCACACCAGCCAACCACCGGTAGCTGTCGAGCCACTGGCCGGTCTGCTCGCCGCCGGTACTGCGCACGAAGGCCAACCCCGCCTCCAACTCGGCGACGCAGGCGTCCAGCGATGGCGCGCAGTCCAGCAGGTAATACACGGTCTGGCAGTAGGTGTAGCCGGCGTTGGCCAGGTCGCCACCCGCCATCAGCCCTTCCCTGGCCCGCTGAGCTGCTTGGACACCGTTTTCGATCGGCTCGAACCAGCAGGCGAGGAGGGCGCACAGGAAGCGCGCCTGCGAGGTGTCGGGCTCGTAGCCGCGGGCTTCGCCCAGCGCCACGACCCGCCGCATCGCCCGGTACCCGGCGGCGTAGTCCTCGCGCAGCGCCACAGCGGCGAAGCCGGTGTGGCTCGCCGGGCCGAGCAGGGTACGGCCCGGGCCGTGCTCGAGCCAGATCCGCAGCGCTTCCAGGCTCAGCCAGGCGACCATGGCGTGGTCGGCGAGGAAGTAGGCCGCCGGCAGGACCGCGTTGATCAGACGGGTCCCCGCGAGCATCCTGGGCTCGGTGATGTCCGGCCGAGCCAACTCGTCGGCGCCGTCGGTGTGGTCCAGCCACCGGTCGAACTGGGGGTCGAGCTCCGCGGGGAGCCGGTCCGCGGCCGGGACGGTGATGCCGAGCTCGCGCAGCGATTCGATGCCCAGCCCGATCGCCTCCGTCAGACGGCTGCGGTGGGTCAGGCTGCGCGCCTGCACCACCGTCGCATCCGCGCGATCCAACGCAGTGGTCGACAGCCGCTCGATCGTGCGGTACTCCTCGTCCGCCTCCTCCAGGCGCCCCAGGCTGTACAGGGCGGCGTGGCGGCCGGTGTGCACCTCGACGAGCGGGGCGGTCTCGCCCGGGTCGATCAGCCGCAGCGCGGCGGCCAGCAGCGCGTTCACCAGCGAGTAGTCCCCGATCAACGCGGCCTGGTCGGCGGCGCGCCGCAGCAGCCCCACCACACGACGTCGCTCCGCGACATCGTCGACCGCGTCGACCACCAGCAGGTACTGCTCCGCCGCGACCGCGAACAATCCCGGAACCGCCGCAAGCCGCCGCGCCATGGCCAGCTGCAGGGTGCGTCGCTGCTGCAGGTCCAGCCCGCGCAGGATCCCCTCGCGGATCCGGTCGTGGCGAAACCGCACCGCCTGATGCGCCCCGGGCTCCACCACCAGGAGGCCATCGTTGAGGGCGGGCGCCAGCCGCTGTTCCACCACGCCCGCCGGTACCGCGGTCGCGGTCTGCAGAACACTCAGCTCGGCTCGCCCGCCCAGACACGCCATCGCCTCCACCGCCTGCCGGGACGTCGGCCGCATCGCCTCAACACGAGCCGCCGGTAGCCCGGCAACCTCGGACCGGCCCAGGCGAGCGCGCACGGCCGCCGCGTCCCACCGCCACCCGGCCGCCGTGGCGGCCAGCACGCCGTCGCGGCGCAGCAGGTTGAGCAACTCCACGGTCTCGTACGGATTGCCGGACGTGTGCGGTTCGATCACCTCGACCAAGCCCGCCGCGGTGGCCGGGTCCGCATGCAGCATCTCGGCGACCATGGTGACGAGGCTCGGGACGGGCAGGTTGTCCAGCCGCAGGTGCTGCACTCCGGCCTGATCACGCCAGCGGGACAGCGGCGCCGCGAGCGGATGCGCCGCATCCACGTCGCCTTCCCGATACGCGCCCACCAGCAACAGGCCCTCGACCGGCTCCTCGCTCAGCAGCAGGTCGACGACGCCGAGGGGGACCCGGCCGGCCCACTGCAGGTCATCGAGGAACACCACGACCGGGCGCTTCCGCGAGGCGACCGCCCGTAACACCTGCACAGCGTTGCGCTGTGCCCGCACCTGCGCGGTCAGCGGATCCCCCGGATCGGGCGGCACCGCCAGCAGCGCCGCGAACTCCGGCACCGTCGCGGTCAGCAGACCTGCGTTCGCGCCGACCGCCTCCACGATCCGCTCGCGGACCTCGGTCAGCTCGTCTTCCGGCTCGGCCAAAAGCAGCCGGCCCAGCGCGCGGAGCGCCTGATAGACCGCGTCGAACTCCAGATCGCGCCGGTACTGGTCGAACTTGCCCGCCACGAACCAGCCGTCTCGGCCGGTCACCACCGGCCGCAGCGCATCGACCAACGCCGTCTTCCCCACCCCCGGCGCCCCGCCGACCAGCACCCCGCGACACCGGCCCGACATCGCGTCCTCGAACGCTGTCTGCAGCACCTCGACCTGCACATCGCGTCCCACAAGCCGCGACGGCGGCAGCAACCGCAGCAAAAAGTCGTGCTCGCCGACCCGCAGCGCAGCCGCCGCGAGCGCGTCGACGCCCCGCACCCGCTCCAGGTCGTGGACCACGCCGTCGGCCGTCTGGTAGCGGTTGTCCGGTTCCTTCTCGAGTAGATGCATGATGATCGCCGACAGCGGCGCGGGTACGGCCGGGTTCACCTGCGCCGGCGGCACCGGCACCCGAGCCAAATGATCATGGGTGAGGCGCAGCGGGTCGCCGGACCCGAACGGTGGCCCGCCCGTGGCCAACTCGTACAGCGTCGCGCCCAACGCGTACAGGTCGGCGCGCTGGTCCACCGACCGGGCGGTCCGCCCGGTCTGCTCCGGCGCCAGGTACGCCATCGTCCCGACGATCTCGGTGTTGTGGGTGAACTCGGGACGGATCTCGGCGAATGACGTCGCCGACGCGAAGTCCACCAGGCACGGGGCCCCGTCGCGGGAGATCACGATGTTGGCCGGACCGAGGTCCCGGTGCATCACCCCCCGGTGGTGCGTCCCCGCCACCGCCCGGGCCAACTCCACCGCCAGCCCGATCAGGTCGTCAACGGCCAGCGGCTTGACCACGCCGGCCAGGCTGGTTCCACCAACGTCCGCCAGCACGAGTGACCCCGGGGAGCGCGGCGCATCCAGCAACTGCGCGACCCCCACGACACCGCGCAGCCGCTCAAGGATCGCCAGCTCATGCCGCAGCCGCTGCTGCGCTTCCGGTCCCAGCGGCTCCTTGCGGATCACCGTGCGCCCAGGCAAGAACAGCCGAGTCGCACGCGTGCGTTCGCTCTCGTGCAGTAGTTCGGCCCGAACCGGGGGATCTCCTCCCTGCTGCACGCCGCCTGCCGCCATCCGACACCTCCACGCGCGGTCGGACGCGCCTCATACCGTAGCTACACCTCTTTGAGGGTCAAGGCGACTTTTCATGAGACCGCGACGCGGCGCGACCCCGCTAGCCGTACCCAGCGCTGGGGGCCAGCCCCGGTGGCCTGGGCTGCGGCGCGCAGGGAGGCTGACGGGACCTTCACCCCCCGATGGTGTGCCCCGGCCGCCCTACGCGCCATCAACCATCGCCCGGCAGCACGGGCTCGGGAATGGAGGTTTGGCCGGCATCGACGCTCCTGATGACAGCATTGACGTCGATGCCACCCTGGTGACCGCAGCATTCGAAGAAGGCCCGCCGCAGCCTGGGTCGATCCAATGGTGCCGGGTGGCAGGCTCGTTTCCCATGATCGATGATTTCGCGAAAGAGTACCTCCACAGCGAACTGCGCGAGGTGCGAGAGAAAGCTGGAAGGGCTCGCCGAGTATGACGCTCGCCGCCCGCTGACCTCCACCGGGACCAATCTCGTCGTGAATGACCGCAGCGGACCCTCACCGCAGGCGACGGCGAGCGATGTCGCAACCCGCAATCACACACCGTCGGCGGGGTGTGAAGTGCACGGTGGGGGTGTGGAGTCCTGGGCGGCGGCGCGCCAGCGGCCCGGGGCGGTGCCGTGGTGGCGCTTGAAGGCGGCCGCGAAGGAGAACTCCGACGCGTAGCCAAGTGAGCGGGCGATGGCGGCCAGGCCGGCGTCGCCGGCGCGCAGCTGCTCGCGGGCCAGCGCCATCCGCCAGTCCGTCACATATGCCAGCGGGGCGAGCCCGAGGAGCCGGGTGAAGCGCCGCGCGAAGGTCGCCCGGGACAGCGACGCCTCGGCGGCCAGGCCGGCAACCGTCCAGTCCCGCTGCGGGTCGGCGTGGATGGCGCGCAGCGTCGCTCCGACCGCGGGATCGGCCATCGCGCGGAACCAGGCGGGCGCGGCGTCCAGGTCGGCCGCGAGCTGCTCCCGCAGCGCCTGGACCAGGATCACGTCCAGCAGGCTGTCCAGCAGCGCCTGCTGCCCGGGCGCCTCCTGCAGGAGCTCGCCCGCGAAGATGTCGAGCGTCGCGCGCAGGCGCGACCCGGCGCGCGGGCGCACGACGGTCAGGCCCGGCAGCCCGGCGAGCAGGCCGGCGCAGAGGTCGCCCTCGAACCGGTATGCACCGCAGAAGAACGTCGTCGGATCGCCGGCGCCCGACCCGAACGCCATCCGGAGCGCGCCGCCGGACGGTGGTCCGGCCGCCGGGTGGCCGAGAAACGGGACGGTGCCGGCGGCCGGCGCGTGACCCATGTGGTGCTGCGACGGGCCCCGCACCAGCACGACATCGCCGGACAGCACACGCCGTGCGTCGTCGGGCCGGTCGGTCCAGGCGAAGGCCTCGCCGCCGAGGATCCCGTGGATGGCGAGCTGGGCGGCCGGCGGGAACCGCACGCCCCACTCGCCGTGCGCCGTCGAGTGCGAGAACGCGGCCCCGTGCGCGCGGGAACGCTGGAGCATGTCCGTGAGCACGTCCACGGGATGAGACGTTCGCACATCTCTTCGCGCTGATCCAGCATGGAGAACCGCACTCGGAGCACGTTGCATGGATGACGTAGAACATCACGACGAAGGAGCGGCGACATGCCACGTGCAGTGCAGTTCGACGAGTACGGCGAGATCAACGTGCTCCAGGTCCGGGACGTGGCACGACCGGAACCGGGGCGCGGCGAGGTCCTGGTCCGTGTCCGGGCGGCCGGGATCAACCCCGGCGAGAACGCGATCCGCGCCGGAGCGCTCCACGACCGGTGGCCGGCGAGCTTCCCCTCCGGCCAGGGCAGCGACCTCGCCGGGCAGGTGGAGGAGGTCGGCCCGGACGTGTCGACCTGGTCCGTTGGCGACGAGGTGATCGGCTGGGTCGACACCCGCGGAAGCCACGCGGAGCTGGTCGTGGTGCCCGCCGAGCACCTGGTGAGACGCGACCCGGACGTGCCGTGGGAGGTGGGCGGGGCGCTGTTCGTCGCTGGGACGACCGCCTACTCCGCCGTGCGTGCGGTCGGCGCCGGTGCGGGCGACACGGTCGTCGTCGCCGGCGCGGCGGGTGGCGTCGGGTCGCTGGCCGTGCAGCTCGCTCGGCGGGCCGGGGCGACTGTGATCGGCCTGGCGAGCGATTACAACCATCCATGGCTGGCCGACCACGGCGTCGTCGGGGTGGCTTACGGCGACGGGGTGGCTGACCGCATCCGGGCTGCCGCGCCTGGCGGCGTGGACGCGTTCATCGACACCTTCGGCGATGGCTACGTCGACCTCGCGCTCGGGCTCGGCGTCGCGCCGGACCGCATCAACACCATCATCGACTTCTCCGCTGCGGTACGGACCGGCGTCAAGGCCGAGGGAACGACCGAGTCCGCGAGCGCGGAGGTCCTGGGCGAGCTCGCCAAGCTCGTCGCGGCTGGCGAGCTCGACGTCCCCGTCGCGGGGACCTACCCGCTGACGGAGGTCCGCGCCGCGTTCCGGGAGCTCATGCGGCGGCGCACCCGCGGCAAGATCGTCCTGCTGTCGTGACGCCCCTCGGCAAGGCCTGAGGCCGATACTCGGTGGCTCCAGGCCGAGCGCCGGTGAGCATCGCGGGCGCGACGGTCTGATCTCGCGCGCCGGACGCCCTGGGGAGCAGGCCCGCGGTGACCAGGGCACGCGCACCCGCTGGTGCTTGGTGTTGATGGTGGCCACCGGGGTGCATAGGAATTTCCTATAGCACCTGCTGACATTTCGTCTTTGCCTCTCGTTCTTTTCCGGACGTACCGTGAAACAGCTCGACGAGGTGCTCGCCGCGACTTCCCCGAAGATTCGCGCTCTGCGCACGTCGATCCTTCTTCCGTCGAGCGGACGAACACGCGATCGAGAGGACCGGTGGCATGACCACGATCGGAAACGGATCGGGAACGCAAGAACTCTCGGGAAAGCGAGCCCTGGTCACGGGTGGTTCTCGCGGAATCGGAGCGGCCGTCGTGCACCAACTCCTGGACGCGGGTGCCGAGGTGCTCACGATCGCCAGGTCGGCGACGAGCACGGTGCCGGAGGGGGCCACCTTCGTGGAGGCCGACGTGCGGACACGGGCTGGAGCGGAGGCGCTCGCCGCGGCCGCGCAGGAGGTGCTCGGCGGGGTGGACGTCCTGGTCCACAACGTGGGTGGGGCGCGACCGTACAAGGGCGCTTTGGCCATCCCCGAGGAGGAGTGGCTGGACGCGCTGGACCTGAACTTCCTGGCGTCGGTGCGGCTCGACTCGCTGCTGGCACCGGGGATGCGGGAACGGCGTTCGGGAGTGATCGTCCACGCCTCCTCGGCCGCGGTCCCCACCGTGGCACCACCGTTCCTGCACTACGTGACGGCGAAGGCGGCGCTGGAGTCCTACAGCCGGGGACTGGCCTCGGAGCTGGCCCCGTTCGGAATCCGGGTCAACACAGTGTCTCCTGGCAGAACCGCCACCCCCGGCGGCGAAGCAACGCGGGAGCAGTGGGCGCGCCTGGACGCGGGGCCGGGCCAGGACAACACCACCGTGCCGCTGGGGCGCGATGGTCAGCCCGACGACATCGCCCACGCGGTGCTGTTCCTCGTGTCCGACCGGGCGAGCTGGCTGACCGGGAGCAATCTCTTCGTGGACGGCGGCGAATTCCCCAGGGGTTGACGCCGGAGGCATTCCGGAACGCCAGTTTCGATAAAAAGAACTCAGCGACTTGCATCGAAGCGAGAACCGGGCACATCACCGAGTTTTGCGAGAAAGAACGAGAGAATCCTGGCATGGGTAAGTACAGCGACAAGAATGTAGTGATCACGGGCGGCGGCAGCGGCATAGGGTTCGCGATGGCGAAGCTGCTGGTGGACGGCGCGCGCGCGTGGTGATCACCGGTCGTTCTCAGGCCACGCTCGACGCCGCGCGGGAGCGGCTCGGCAAGAACGCGGTGGCCGTCCGAGGCAATGTGGCCCACTGTCCGACCTGGATGTTCTGGCTGACCGCGTGAAGGGCGAACTCGGCACGCTCGAGGCCCTGTTCGTCAACGCCGGCATCGCACGCACCATGCCCTTCGAGTCGACGACCGAGGAGGTGTACGACGAGCTGTTCGCGATCAACGTCAAGGGCGCCTACTTCACCGTGCAGAAGCTCGCCCCGCTGCTGAGCACGGGCGCCGGCGTCGTCCTCACCACCTCGATCGCGAACGTCATCGGCATGCTGGAGGCCAGCGTCTATGCGGCCGGCAAAGCGGCGCTGCGCTCGATGGCCCGCAGCCTCTCCCGCGAGCTGCTTCCGTGCGGAATTCGTGTCAACGCGGTCAGCCCCGGTCCCATCGACACGGGAACTCTGGAGAAGACAATGACCGAAGAGGCTGCCGAGCAGTTCAAGGCGCAGCGGGTCGCGGAAAATCCCATGCAGCGTCGAGATCGCCAGGGCGGCCGCATTCCTCGCCTTCGATGCCACTTACACGACCGGCGCCGAGTTCGCCGTGGACGGAGGTGCCACCCAGCTCTGATCTTGTCGTATCTGGTGGCGATGCCGCGGAAGCTTTGAGCCGGTTGAAGCAGCGCCGGGTCAACACCGTGACTCCCGGAACGCCAGTTTCGACAAAAAGAACTCAGCGGCGCCCGCTTCCTTCTCGGCCGTCAGGACACCGGCGAGAAGGAAGCGGACTCGGACCAGGTCTCCTGACGCGGGAGTTCGAGCAGGGCCGTCTCCGCCGGGCCCGCGCCGGGCCGGACCACGGCGATGACGGGCTGGGACACGACCGGGACCGGGCGAACGAGGTGCTCGTGACCGTGTGGCACCGCGGAGGCCGGGACGAGCGTCACCCCCAGCCCGTGGGCGGCCCAGCGCACGGCCGTCGCCGTCTGGGACACGCGGGCGACCGTGGTCGGGGTCAGATCGTTGTCCCGCAGCACGGCCCGCAGCACGCCGTCGAGCGCGCTGTCGCGGTCGAACCTCACCCACGGCTCCCCCTCCAGTTCGCGCAGCTCGGCTCTCGTCCCTCCCTGCGATGGACCGCAGTCCACCCCGTTGTAATCCTCGTAATAAGTGTTACAACACGGGAGGCGGCACGTTTACTCCATGTCCGTCACCGACCATGGCCCACCCGTGCTCGCGTCCCCGGCATCCTGGAGACAATGCCGGTACGGCGAGGACTCGTTCTTGTTCTAAGGTAACTGATGTCGAGGCGTGACCGATGGGCATCAAAGCGGGTCGAGGCGGGCCTTGAGCAGGCAGAACTCATTGCCTTCGGGGTCGGCCAGGACATGCCACGGCTCCTGCCCTGTCTGACCGATGTCGGCCGGGCGAGCACCGAGCCTCAGAATGCGTTCGAGCTCGGCGTCCTGATCGCGGTCGGTGGCGTTGACGTCGATGTGCAGCCGGGATTTCCCTTTCTCCGGCTCATCCCTGCGACTGAGGATGATCGTCGGCTGCGGACCGCCGAACCCTTCGCGCGGCCCGATCTCCACCGAGCCGTCGTCCTCGCGATCGAGCACGACGAAGTCCAAGACCTCGCACCAGAACAGCGCGAGCACCTCAGGGTCGCGGCAACCGAGCACGAGCTCACTGATCCGACATGCCATTAACGAAACCTGCTCTCAGCCTGGAACTGCAGGGGAGGCCACACGCGAACAGCGGCCCCAGCCACCGCGCCAACGTTCGACGAGTTGGCGCGGCGGCAGGACTGGAGGCTAGGTCATTCCGGCATCTGGTCGATCAGGTTGATGAGCTTCCTCGCCGCCACCGACGCACCGTCGGTGAGGATGGTGGTGCTCACTTCTTTGGCCCGCGCATTTGTGTCGTCGCGGAGAGCGGTTTCGAGCGCGGTGGACAGGGATTCGACGGTCGGCGTCGGACCGTCGTGACCCGCGCCAATGCCCAGCTCGGCCACGCGCTGCGCCCAGTACGGCTGATCCACGATCTGCGGCACGATCACCTGCGGTGCGCCCGCCAGCGCAGCCGTCGTCGTCGTACCGGCGCCGCCGTGGTGCACGACCGCTGCCACGCGCCGGAACAGCTCGTGGTGGTTCGCCTCGCCGACGGCGAAGCAGTCGTCCTTCTCGTCGATCAACGCCAGGTCCGCCCAGCCTCGGGAGACCAGCGCGCGGCGACCTTGCGCGCGGATCGACTCGACAGCCACCGCGGCCGCGTCGGGTGCATTGGCCATCTGCATGCTGCCGAAACCCACGTACACCGGAGGTTCGCCCGCCCCGAGGAACTCCACGAGGTCCGCGGGCAGTGGCCGGTCGTCCGGCATGATCCACGCGCCGGTCTGCACGGGGTCGAGCCCCAACGCGTCCTGGAACGGCCAGAGCACCGGGTCCGCCGCGAGCCATGGCTGCGAGGTGAAGACGTGGTCTCGGACGTTGTCCACCGGCGGCATACCGAGCGCGGCCCGGTGCGCGTTGAGCGGCTCGCGGTACAGCGCGTCGACCCGCTCGGCATCGATCTTCCACAGCACCCGGAGGTCGGTCTCGCCCGGCGGGAACGGCTTCCCCGGCCGTGGCCCCGGCCGGCGGTGCAGCGACGGCATCCCGACCGAGTGGAAGCCGGCGAGCACGTATCGGATGCCGAGGTGCTCGGCCACCGACCGCACGCCCGCGGGCATCAGGCCGGTCGCCACCACCGCGTCGCAGTCCTCGGCCGCCTTCCCGACCACCTCGAAGTGCTGGGCGACCAACGCGGCTGCCACCTCCACGGGTGATGGCTTCGAGGCCACCAGCTCCCGCACCGCGAAACCCATCGTCACGAACGGCACGCCGACCTCGCCCACCCGCTCCGCGAAGTCCGGCGGCGCGCACATCCGCACGTCGACGCCCTGCGCGCGCAGCGCAAGCGCCAGCCCCAGCAACGGCTCGACGTCCCCTCGAGACCCCCACGTCGACAACAAAACTCGCACTAAAGCACTCCCCGTTTTCCTAGTTTCCGGCGTTCGGCCGAGATTGTGCGGTACGAATGGGGTCTTGCCGCAAGGCCAGGGGTGCGGTATATGTTCAAGTGGAGGGGAGCAGGTCTCCTTCCATTTTGCGTCTCTCGTGGGCTCAGGCGCCACCGTCCGGCAGGCGGCGCGGGCGCGCGCGACGAGCGAGCGGGACCGGCAGATCGCGGACCGGTTGAGCCACCTCGTCGAGCCGATCGCAGGTGCCAGAGACGATGGCTAGTTGCAAGCCGATTGCACGAAAGCCAAACGGCCACCCTCCCAAGATCGGGAGCGGCGGTCGTTTCCGCTGGTCAGCGGGGTGGAGCGGGCGACGGGAATCGAACCCGCGTAGCCAGTTCGGAAGTCAGGGGCATGGACGACTCGCTGACCTGCGAGCGTCCACGGCGCGGTGTGGCGCGCAGCGTCGACCGGGACTCCCCCGAGTCCCCGGAGGTACCCGCTCAATCTGGCATGGATCTGGCACGCGGCAGGCAGGGTCAGTCGGCCGCTAGGTTATGAGGTGAACGCTGGCTGTCCCAACCTCGCCGCACCATCCGGCGAGTTGTAGCCTGACCAGCATTGCCGCCGCTGCGACGTCCCAGATCGTCCGCCGGTTTGCGGGCAACTCAACGCTGTCCTTACTACCGCCCGTACTACGCCTGGCCCGGCCGACCGGCCCTCGGGACGGGCGTGCGGCCTCAGCCTGTACTGACCGTCGGCGCGTTAGAACCGGAACCGCACGATGCGGGTGGACCGTTTCATGCCCGGCAGCAGGTTCATGAGGCGGTACATGCGGCGTACGTTCGCGGGTGCCTTGGCCATCAGCACCGGTGAGTCGTTCATCGGCGCCTCGTCGACGTATTCGAGCCGCGGGTGCCAATCGGCCAGCGCGGCCGGGTCGTTGAAGCCGCAGTGGAACTGGGCGTTGTATTTGCGCAGCAAAGGGTCCCATTTCGAGGTGCGCCACGCCCAGACCGACACCGTGTCGAACTGTATTTGGCCGGTGGGGAAGGCGTCGACGACGCTGGTCAGCAGCCGCCGGACGTCAGTCTCGGTCAGGTAGGGCACCAGTCCCTCGGCGATCATCAGCACCGGCCGGCCGCGGGGGATACGTTCCAGCCAGGTCAGGTCGGCGACGCTGGAGTCGATCAGGGCGTAATGCTCGCGCGGCGGCAGGAATTGTTGCCTCAGTTCGATGACGGAGGGGTAGTCCAGGTCGTACCAGTCGACGGTGGCGGACGGGTCGATCCGGTACACCCGGGCGTCGAGGCCGCAGCCCAGGTGCAGCACCACCGCATCGGGATGATCGGCGAGGAAGCTTCGGGCCCAGTCGTCGTGGGCCTTGGCGCGCACCACGGCGGCGAGGCCCACCTGGCTGGTGCCGAATCTGCGATTGTCGTAGTCGGGGTCGAGGCGGCGCATCGCCTGCTCGGCGTATTCATCGCCAAGGATCGGGTCCGGCAGCCGGTTGTCCAGTGCTTTGGCCTTGAGGACGGGGCTGAGGGTCTTCTGCACTCCGACGAGTTCAGTGTCTTTCACGACAGCGACACTAGAACCCCCGAAGGACTTACGAACAGGACCACGAAGAACTCCTAACAAAGTGAGAGGTTGACCAGCCGGCTGCACCCGGATTCGGTGACGGACAGGTTCAACCGCGCCGCTGCGGACCTGCTCGGCAGCTCATCGAGCACGCCCTCGCCAGCGCCGCGAGCCCGTCACGTGGCGGCGCCTGAGCAGCCCGCTACTACGGGTTCTTACTACGGCGGACACGAAACGGCCTGTTCGCGATCGCGGCGAGCATCGACCGGCGGTACCGGCTGCTCGTGCTTCTCGCAGCGTTCGGCCAGCTGCGGTTCGGCGAGCTGGTGGCCCTCCGCAAGTCGGATCTGACGGTGCCGCCGCCGCAGCCGAGCGATGACAGCGACAGACCGCCAGACCGCGGTATCCCCACCCCTGCGCGTCACCCGCGCCCTCGCCGAACTCAACAGCGGTAAGCAGAGGCTGAAGGGGCCGAAGTCGAGCGCCGGAAACAGAACAGTGGCGCTGCCAGCGGCGATCCTGCCCGAGATACGGGAACACCTGGAGCGCTACGCCGAGGCCGAGCCGAACGGTCGGCTCCTCATCGGCCCGCAGCGAGCAACCCCACGGCGCAGCTCCTTCAACCGGATCTGGAAGCGAGCACTGGCAAAGTCCGGGGCCAACCCCACCCTGCATCTCCACGACCTGCGCCACACGGGCGGCACACTCGCTGCCCAGACCGGTGCGACCCTGAAGGAGGTCATGTCGAGGATCGGTCACGGTTCAGCCCGCGCCGCGCTGATCTACCAGCACGCCACGAGCGAACGAGACCAGCGGATCGCCGAGGCGCTCAACCTGATGATCGAGGAGGCACGAGCGGCCGGCGAGGAGGCCGCCGCCGACTGATCTGGCACGGATCTGGCACAACAGCGAACGGCGACCCCTCCCATGATCGGGAAGGCCGCCGTTGTTGCTGGTAGAACCGTCGGAGCGGGCGACGGGAATCGAACCCGCGTAGCCAGTTTGGAAGACAGCCACTCCGCATGAACCACAGCCTCTACCAGCAACAACGCCCACCGCGGCGACCTCGCGGGTAGCCCCGAAACGCTCCAGCTCACTACGTTTCGTGCCACATCCCGTGCCACAGCTGGCCGATCCTGACCAGTTCGGTAGCCGGGCAAGGGCGCCTCGGGCTGCCACTCAACGGCGGAGCCGCATACCCACCGCCCGCGTCCGTGCATAGTCCGCGCGGCTCGTTTCTTGTCCTCAAGCCGGGTGCTAGTGGTTGATCTCCTCGGCGCGGGTGGAACCCTGCCGGGCAGGGGCGGGGTGGAAGGTACGCCTTCCCGCCTTGTGCCTCGCCCCTCGGGCCGGTAGCCGTCTCGGCGCGCCGAGAGGAGAGCACCGCCCGCGGCAAGCCATGAGCAAGTCTCGGTCCCTCGGCCATCGCTCGTCCACGTCGCGTCGGCGGAGTGCAGGGCGCCTGCGGCGTCGCTACGCGATGGGCTGCGCCTGCCCTGGACACACCGCCGCGACGAGCAGGGCGGACAGTACGAGCGAGGCCGGGGAGGTGTGGGCCGAACCCGGGGTAGACGGTCCAAGATCGCATCCCACGTTTCCTACCGGGAACAGTCAGGACCGACGCGATGCATCGGACAGACGTCGAAGGCGTCCGCGCAGCTCAGCGGCACCGTCTGGTGGCAGTCGGCACCGTCCGGAGACACGGTCTCGGAATCTCTGGGTCGCAGGTTCGAATCCTGCCGGGGGCACTGCCGGGGGCACCAGGTCAGAGGCATGATCCGCTGCGTCGGAGGCTTCACATGGAGCCATCCGTGGAGCGAGCCGCTGTACCTTCTATGCCGCCCTCCGGCTCCACGCGACGCAGGCGCCCGCGCGGCGAGATCGAGGCGCTGCCCAGCGGCTCGCTGCGGGTACGCGTCTACGCGGGCATCGACCCGATCTCCGGCAAGCGCCACTACCTCTCCGAGGTCATCCCAGCCGGCAAGGACGCAGCGAAGCTGGCCGAGAAGGCCCGGACCCGCATGCAGGCCGAGGTCGACGAGCGGGATCGTCCTGCTGATCCACCTCGGGCGAGCGTAGTGTGCTCGAAGTGGCCGGGACCGTCCTGTACGGGCGCACGACCGAGGCCCGGAGGCTGCGCGAGCTGCTCGACGGCCTCGGGACCGCCGGGGCAGCACTGATCGTGCGGGGCGGGGCCGGGATCGGCAAGTCGGCGTTGCTGGCCGACCTCGTGCCGATCGCGAAGGCCCGGGGCCTGCGGGTGCTATCCACCACCGGGGTCGAGTCCGAGGCGCGGCTGCCGTTCGCCGGCCTGCACCAGCTGCTGCGGCCCGTCCTGGACCTGGTCGAACGCCTACCCGGACCGCAGCGCGCGGCGATGGGCACGGCCCTCGGGACCGGCGCCGGATCGCCGCCGGACCTGTTCCTGATCGCGCTGGCCGCGCTCACGCTGCTCGGCGACGTCGCGAACGGGGCTGCGGTGCTCGTCGTGGTCGACGACGCGCAATGGCTCGACCCGCCGAGCGCGGAGGTGCTCGCGTTCGTCGCCCGCCGATTGGGGCCCGAGCCGATCGCGGTGCTGGTCGCGACCCGGGACGGCGCCCGCACCCCCCTCGACGCCGCCGGCCTGGACGAGCTGGCCCTGACCGGGCTCGACGCGGACGCCTCGGCGGCGCTGCTCGACTCCCGCGCGGCCGGGCTGTCGCCCGCGATGCGCGCTCGCGTGTTGGCCGAAGCCGCGGGCAACCCGCTCGCCCTGGTCGAGCTGCCGGTGGCGCTGGGGGCGCTCGACGCGGAGGCGCGGCCACCGCAGTGGCTGCCGCTGACGGAACGGCTCGAGCACGCGTTCGGGCAGCGCGCCGTGGCCCTGCCGGCGGCGACCCGCACCCTGCTGCTCGTCGCCGCCCTCGACGAGGCCGGCGGCGTCGCCGAGGTCGTGCGGGCGGCCACGACGCTGCTCGGTGCGGGCGTTACGGCCGACGAGCTGGCCCCGGCGGTCTCCGCCGGGCTCGTCGCGATCACCGACGATCGGCTGGACTTCCGGCACCCCCTGATGCGCTCCGCGATCCGGCAGGCTGCGCGCCCCACCCGGCTCCAGGAAGCCCACACGGCGCTGGCCGACGCGCTCGTGGACGACCCCGACCGGCACATCTGGCACCACGCCGCGGCAAGCTCCGGGCCGGACGAGGCGATCGCGGCGGGGCTCGACGCGGCCGCGACCCGGGCGGTGCGCCGGGGCGGGGTCGAGGCCGCGGTCGCCGCCCTGGAGCGCGCCGCCCAGCTGACGCCGGACCCCTCCGCTCGGGCGGCGCGGTTGCTGCGCGCCGCCGAGCTCGCCACCGAACTCGGCCGCCGCGACACCGTGGCCCACCTGCTGCGCGAGGTCGCACCGCTGGAGCTGACGGTGTCGCTGCGGGCCCGGATGACCTGGATCGAGGACGTCTTCGACGACGGCATCCGCGACCCGGCCGAAGGCGCGGTCCAGCTCGCCGACCGGGCCGAGGAGGAAGCCGTCGCGGGCGAGGTCGACCTGGCACTGCGGCTGCTGTGGGCGGCGGCCCAGCGCTGCTTCTGGTCCGAGCTGGGCGATGGCGTGCGGCGGCGGGTCGCCGCGGCGGCCGACACCGTGCCCTGCGACCCGCGCGACCCGCGGCTGCTGGCGGTGCTGGCGTTCGCCGCTCCGATCGACCGCGGCTCGACCGTCGTCGAGCGGTTGGTCCCGCTGCCGATGCCCGACGGCGACGCCCCCGCGGCCCGGCTGCTCGGCAACGCGGCGATGGCGGTCGGCGCCTTCGACGTCGCGCTGGCGGTGCACACCGCCGCCGCCGCGCAGCTGCGCGCCCAGGGCCGGATCGGTCTGCTGGCCCGGACCCTGCTCAGCCAGGCGAACAGCGCGGTGCACCTGGGCGACCTCCCCACCGCGATACCGGCCGCCGCCGAGGCGACGCGGCTGGCCGAGGAGACCTCGCAGCCCAACCTGCTGGCGCTCGGCCAGGCCTACGAGGCGGCGACCGCCGCACTGCGCGGCCACCACGACGACGCCGACCGCCTCGCCGCCGCCGCCGAGCTGGCCGCCGTCCCGGTCGCCGCCCGCCCCGTCCTGGCGACGGTGCAGCTCGCCCGGGGGCTGTCCGCGCTGGGCACCGGCCGCTACAGCGACGCCTTCGACGAGTTCCGCCGCCTCTTCGACCGCGCCGACCCGGCCTTCCACCTCGGCCACCGCTGCTCGGCGATCTGCTTCGTCAGCGAGTCCGCCGCGTTCGCCGGCCGCCAGGACGAGGTCCGCGCCATCGTCGCGGAGATGGAGTCCGAGGGGATGCGCACCCCGTCGCCCGCGCTGCAGGCCGGGCTGCGCTTCGCCCGCGCCGTCCTGGCCCCGGACCCGGACGCCGAGCCCCTGTTCGCGGCCCTGCTCGTCGAGCTGGCCGGGTGGCCGTTCGCGCGCAGCCGCGCGCAGCTCGCCTACGGGTCGTGGCTGCGCCGCCAGCGCCGGCCTGCCGAATCGCGCCCGCTCCTGCGCGCGGCCCGCGACACCTTCGACGCGCTCGGGCTGGTGCCGTGGGGTGAGCGCGCCCGCCAGGAGCTGCGGGCCTCCGGGGAGACGAGCCGCCGGCGTCCCGTCGACGTCGGCGACCGGCTCACCCCGCAGGAGCTGCAGATCGCCCGGCTCGCCGCCGCCGGCCTCTCGAACCGGGAGATCGGCGAGCGGCTCTACCTGTCCCGCCGGACCATCAGCACCCACCTGTACCGGATCTTCCCCAAGCTCGGCGTGAGCTCCCGCGCCGACCTCGGCGCGGTGATCGGGGACGGCACCGTCACCTGACGTACGCGACGGCGGTGCAGCCGCTCCTAGCGTTCAGCCGTGAACACCGATCACCCCTTCTGGTACCTGGGCGGCAAGGTCCAGGTGACCGTCCCCGGCGCCGCGACCGGCGGCAAGCTGAGCGTGCTGACCTTCGACGACCCGAAGGACGCGGCCCCGCCGCTGCACGTGCACGAGCGCGAGGACGAGCTGTGGGTCGTCCTGGACGGGCGCATCACGTTCTTCCTCGACGCGGAGCAGCACGACCTGGAGGCCGGTCAGGTCGCCTTCGGCCCCCGCGGGGTCCCGCACAGCTACCTGGTCCGCTCCCCGCGGGCCCGGTTGGCCGCGGTCTACCTGCCCTCCGGCCTGGACGAGCACTTCTCCATCAACGGCACGCTCGTCGTCCCCGGCGACGACACCCCGGCCCCGTTCGACATCGAGGCCGTCGTCGCCTCGGCCGCCACCTACGGGCTGCTCGTCGCCGGCCCGCCCCCCACCCCCTGAGAGGCAGCACCATGACCGACACCCCGGTCCTGTTCATCCACGGGCTCTGGCTGCACGCCAGCTCCTGGGACCCGTGGATCGCGTTGTTCCGGCAGGCCGGCTACGCGCCGCAGGCCCCCGGCTGGCCCGGTGACGCCGACACCGTCGAGGCATCCCGCGCGAATCCGGACAGCATCGCCGACCACGGCATCGACGACGTCGTCGCGCACTTCGCCGCCCTCATCGACGCGCTGCCGAGCAAGCCGATCCTGGTCGGGCACTCGTTCGGCGGCATGATCGCCCAGAAGCTGCTCGGCCAGGACCGCGCGCTCGCCGCCGTCGCGATCGACGCCGCGCAGATCAAGGGCGTGCTGCCGCTGCCGCTCTCGGCGCTGCGCGCAACCCTGCCGGTGTTCCGCAACCCCGCCAACCGGCACCGCGCGGTCTCCCTGACCGCCGAGCAGTTCCGGTTCGCGTTCGCCAACACCGTCTCCGAACAGGAGTCGCTGGCCCTCTACGAGCGCTGGACGATCCCGGCCCCCGGCAAGCCCCTCTTCGAGGCGGCGGCGGCCAACTTCGACCCGCACTCGCCGGCCAAGGTCGACACCGCGAACGAGGTGCGCGGGCCGCTGCTGCTGATCTCCGGCGGCGAGGACCACACCGTCCCGGAGTCGGTCACCCGCGCCACGCTCAAGCAGTACCGACACTCCGACGCCGTCACCGACCTGATCGACCTGCCCGACCGGGCGCACTCGCTGACCATCGACAGCGGCTGGCGCGACGTCGCCGACACCGTGCTGACCTGGCTGACCAAGCAGGACCTCTGATGGACCTCGAACTGTCCGGGAAGGTCGCCGTCGTCACCGGGGCCAGCCGGGGGATCGGCCTGGCCGTCACCCGGACCCTCGTCGCCGAGGGCGTGCACGTCGCCGCCGGCGCCCGCAGCACCGGCGCCGAGCTGACCGAGCTCGCCCGCCGGCACCCCGACCGGGTCCACCCGGTGGCGGTCGACCTCACCGAGCCCAACGGCCCCGCCCGGCTGGTCAGGGAGGCGGTCGACACCTTCGGCGGCCTCGACGTCCTGGTCAACAACGTCGGCGCCGTCCGCCCCCGACTCGACGGCTTCCTCTCCGTCACCGACGACGACTGGGCCTGGTCCTGGGGCATCAACTTCCTGCCGGCGGTCCGCGCCCTCCGGGCCGCCCTCCCCCACCTGCTGGAGCGCGCCCCGTCCACGATCGTCACCGTGGCCTCGGTCAACTCCTTCCTGCCCGACCCCGGGGTGATCGACTACAGCGCGGTGAAGGGCGCGCTGGCGAACCTGTCGAAGTCACTGTCCAAGGAATTCGGCCCCCGCGGTATCCGGATCAACACCGTCAGCCCCGGCCCGGTCGAGACCGACCTGTGGCTCGGCGAGCACGGCGTCGCCAGGACCGTCGGCGGGACCGACGCCGCCTCCGTGGTGAAGCAGCAAGCCGGCGCGGCACCCACCGGCCGGTTCACCCGGGCGGAGGAGGTAGCCGACGTCGTCGCGCTGCTCGCCGGCGCCCGCGGCGGAAACATCACCGGCGCCGACGTCGTCATCGACGGCGGGTTGATCTCCACGCTGTGAATCGGGTGTGATCCCGGTCGGCCGGACACGGGTGTTTGGCCGACCGGCGTCACACCACACCGACCGCCCAGCGAGGCACGAGCGCGACGAGGACGGGCCGTACCTCGCGCTCGACTCGATCCATCTCGCCCGCTGGCGCGGCCACGCCTCGCCCGCTTCGGCCACCCCGACGCCGTCCGCGTCCTCACCGACGCACTCTCCGGCTCACGACGCCGAGTTCAGCCGGGCGGAAGCGGGCCCTCGAATGGATCTCGCGCTCGCGCACCTCGCGTCCAGTGAGCACGTCGCGGCTCGCAACCAACATGCAGCCGCGCGGGTGATCGCTGAGTCAGTCGGCTCGGCACGGCACCGGCGACGGCTGCGTAGCATCCAGAAAGGTGAAGCCGCTTGATCGACTTCATGGAGCCATTCGTGGAGCCAAACAGCGTCACGCGATGTCCACGGAGTGCCCCATCGAGCACCCCGAGCGACGCGAATACGCTGGTGAGGAGCCTGTAATAGCGCTGCAAGCCCCTTCTAATCTCTGGTTCGCAGTGTCGACAGGAGGGCAACAGGTACGCCCGTAGGAGTAGGTCGATGTGCAACCAGCACGGAGCTAGGTGCGTTTGGCACCGGTCACATCCGGCACCCCACGCGGCAAGGCGACATCCGGTCGCACCGGTCTCCATTGAATTGCTCAGCAAGGGCGACCTGCTCAGCCAGTAACCTCGGGCCTCCATCTCGGGCTGCTATTCCTGGTCGTGACCACCAGGCGCGGCGATGACGGGCTCGGCCCGCCCCGGTCCAGCGGGCACGTCACGCTGTTCGTCGACTCGCGACGAACGTCACCATCGGCTCAGTCTCGTCCGCGCGATGCACGTCCATCTCGTACTCGTTCAGGGCGCCGATGTCACCCCCGCGCCGCAGGACCGCGTCCGTGAGGACCTGCTGCAGCTCGCCTGCATTGCGTGGGTCGACGACAGAGGAGAACCGCGCAACCACGCCCCCGCAGTGCCGGATCGTGAGGTCAAGCAGGATGTCGCCTTCGGAATCGGACAACCGGGCGGTGACCGAACCGGCCGCTGGCGCCTCCGCGTCCTGCTGTACGTCGGCCAGATCGGCGACGCGCAGCCGGTACCGCCCGTCACGCTCCAGCAGCCCCCAGTCGCGCACGAGCGCGAGCGACCGGTTCGCGGTGGCCAGTGACACATCGTGCTTGTCGGCGAGATCTGCGGCTGACGGAACGTCCGAGCCGACTGGGAGTGCCCCTTCGGCGATCTGGCGGGCGAGTGCGGAGGCGACGATCTCGTAGGGGTATCGAGGCTTCGAACGGATCCGCTCTGCCGGGTCCATCTCGGCCGGCCGCCGCGGCATACCCGCGCCGAGACCCTTCGCAGCGCGCTGGTCCGCCTCCGCCACCCATGCTGTGTACGTCTTGAGGGTCGTCGTCCCGCCGCCGCCGTGGCCGAGTCGCCCTGCGACCGTCCGCGGGTCGACCCCGCCGGCGATCAGCTCGGTTGCCGAGTAGTGCCGGAGCTTGTGAAGGGTGGTACCGATGCCCAGGCGGGTCACCATCCGGTCGTACCGCTGGGTGACGCTGTCGGGTGTGAGGAAGGAGCCGGGCGAGCCGGAGAACAGGAAGGCGTCGGGGGGAAGCGTCAACCCGAGCGCGGCGGCGCGCGCCTGGACACGCTGGAGCTCTACCGCGGCCACGTAACGCAACCACATCTCGCCGTGCCTCGGTCACCTGAAAGTCGGCCAGCTCGACGCCGAGATTCTGGACTCGTTCTACGGCGAGCTGCGCCGGTGTCGGAGCCGCTGCCCGGGTCGCCGGAGCATCGATCATCGAGTCCAGGGCCCACACGACTGCGATGGCCGCTGCGGTCTGCACCAGTGCCGGCCGCTGGCCGCGACGACGATCCGGCACATTCACTTCATTGTGTCCGGTGCCTACAAACGGGCCATCCGCTGGCGGTGGGTGAGTACGAACCCGGCCACGCAGGCCGAGCCCCCGGCCGCGCCGAAACCGAACCCGCAGCCGCCGACGGCCGAGCAGGCGGCCCGGATCGTGAACGAGTCGTGGCGCGATCCCGACTGGGGCACGCTCGTCTGGACGGCTATGACGACCGGTGTCCGACGCGGCGAGCTGTGCGCGATCCGCCTCTCCCTGGTTGATTTGGCCGAGGGCCGCGAGACGCTGTGGTTGCGACGCGCGATAAGTCGGATACCAGGTGGCTGGGCCGAGGGCGATCTGAAGACCCACCAGCAACGGCGGATAGCGCTCGACCCCGCGAGCGTCGCCGTGCTGCGCGAGCACATCGAACGGTGCCAGGACGACCCGCCATACGGCGACGATAGCGCGGTTCGTGCCACATGTAGTGCCACACGAACGCCTAAAGCGATCTTGTCGACTACGTTTGTGCTGGTAGAGCGTGGAGCGGGCGACGGGAATCGAACCCGCGTAGCCAGTTTGGAAGACTGGGGCTCTACCATTGAGCTACGCCCGCGTGGTCCCGCCTACCGCCGGGACCGAGTGCCAGCGTAGCGGACAACCCCCGCCCCCATGTCGAGCCGGTGCCCGTGCCGCCTGCCGCGCACCTGCCGCGTCCGGGCGCACGTCTGGGGCTCGACGTCCGGCTCGCCCGGATCAGCACCTACAATCCCCTCCGTACGGGGTGTGGCGCAGCTTGGTAGCGCACTCGCTTTGGGAGCGAGGGGCCGTGGGTTCAAATCCCGCCACCCCGACCAGGTAGAGCTGGTCCGGTCGATCTTCCGGGCCGCTCGGACCGGCGACATGTAGCAGCCGCGTCGCAACGGGCGCTCACTCCTGTGGCGCGGCGAGGTGCGCGTCGGACGGTCTGACACAGAGACTCGATGCGCCGGAGCCGACCGCCGCCCGAAGCAGCTGAGAACGTACAAGACCGGCACCTGCCGGCAGGGTGACGATCGGGGGATGACCGCCGATCCCGTCAACCTGACACGAGCCCTCGCCTCCTTCGACGACGTCTACAGCCCGCGCATCGTCGCGCGCATGAACAACTACGACGTCCGCATCGCCCACACCGACGGCGAGCACGTGTGGCACGTCCACGAGGACACCGACGAGTTCTTCCTCGTCCTCGAAGGGCGGTTCGACATCGCCCTGCGCGAGGTCGACGGCGAGCGGACCGTGGTGCTGCGGCAGGGTGACACCTTCGTCGTGCCGAAGGGCACGAAGCACAAGCCGTCGTCGCCGGGCGGATCCATCCTCATGTTCGAGCCGAGCGGCACGTCGACCACGGGCGACCGGCACGAGGGCGAACTCCCCGCCCACGTCCACAGCACCACCGGCCACGCACTCTGAGCCCGGAAAGGCAGGAACCCGCCTCCCCGGAAGGGGAAGCGGGCTCCTGGTGGTACTGGGGTGGCTCAGACGACGCGGACGCCGGTGGCCTGGGGACCCTTGGCGCCCTGGCCGATCTCGAACTCGACGCGCTGCCCCTCGTCGAGGCTGCGGAAGCCCCCGGCGTCGATCTCGGAGTAGTGCACGAAGACGTCAGCGCCGCCCCCGTCGACCGAGATGAAGCCGAAGCCCTTCTCGCCGTTGAACCACTTCACAGTTCCCTGTGCCATGCGATGTGCTCCTAGCAGACGGTGGGACGCACACCGTGCGCGTCCCGGCCGGCCCTGGCGAGAGAGAGACTGCGCCTGTGTGACGCCGCATCTCACCCACCAACCTGTTCCCGCGGGCGTGCATCACACGTACACCGAAACTGAACGACCGAGCACATCTAACCACGCCGGCCGACCGGGAGGCGCGTCAGGACTCCGACAAGAAGAGCCGGTCCAGGTAGTCGTCCGCGGTGGCGTCGGCGGCGCTGCGCTCGCCCAGCACGACGAGCCGGCCCCCGGCCTGTGTCAACCCGCCAGTGGTCTCGTCGACGGGTGCTGTCTCAGGGCTGCTGGCCCAGAATGCAGAACTCGTTGCCGGAGGGATCGGCGAACACGAGCCAGGGATGGTCGGATGGGTCGGTGAGCGGGGTGGCTCCCCACTCCAGGACGCGCTCGACGATGTGGTTGTCCCCGGCGTCGCGGCGCACGTCGAGGTGCAGTCGGTTCTTTCCGCGCTTGGGCTCGGGCTCATGGCAGAGCTCGAGTAGTGGGCCGACGCCGGACGGGTGGCGCAGCGTCGTTGCCCCGGGTATCTCCGCCCACGGCACCCAGCCGGTGATCTCCGTCCAGAACGCGGCGTCCCTGTCCGGATCGGCGCTGTCGAGTGGCAACGCGGCGATGGGTCCGGTGTCGCGGTAGACCTCGCGGTCCTCCATCACGCAGAAGGCGTTGCCTTCGGGGTCAGTGAGGACCACCCAGGGCACCGCGCCTTGACCGATGTCGGCGTGCTCGGCGCCGAGGTCGAGCAGGCGCTGCACGACCTCCTGCTGCCGCGCACCGCCAAAGAGGTCGGGATGCAGGCGGGCCGGTGAGGCAGAGGGCGAGGCCACACGCTGGAAGCAGAGATCGAGGAAGACGTCGTCGGTGAGGCGTAACCGAGCCTCAACGGCGTCCGGCTCGTTCGTGATCGGCTCCGCGCCGAGGGCGGCCGCCCAGAACTGGCCGAGCCGGTGGGGGTCACGGGCGTCCCACACGATGTTCTCGAGTCGCACCAGTGCCACTGTGGAGCGGGCGGGGTGCCGGTGCAACCGCCGCGGTCCAGACACGCGCGGTGTGTCGTGATGGTCGGGCGCGGCTCCCGCATCGCTCACTGAATCGGCGCTCACCTGGCGCTCAGCCCTTGTCGACGGTCCGCGCGACCCAGGTGACCACCAGACCCCGCGTTTCTCAGGGCGGACGTCGCGGTGGGCAGGACTTCGAGCAGCGACGTGCGCACGATCTCGCCGACGGTCGGCGGAAGGCGGCCCTCCTCATACGATGCGAACGCATTGCCAACGGTATTCGGGGGGACGGACATGGCGACGACGCTCGCGCATGGCGGGGAGCTGCGGCTCCGCCCGCCGCGCAACCAGGTGGATCCGCGGGCCGTCGGCTGGTGGAGGAGCAGCCTCGCGCTGCTGTTCGCGCCGCCGGTGGCGGTGCTGGCGGTGCTGGGTCTGCTCATCCCGCCCGCCCGGTTCTGGCTGCTGCTGCCCGCTGCGGTGATCGCGCTGGTCGGCGTCCCGATGACACTGGCGCTGCCGCGGCTGTGGTTCCGCCACCACCGCTGGGAGGTCACCGGCGACGCCGTCTACACGCGCACCGGCTGGTTCTTCCAGGAGTGGCGGGTGGCCCCGATGTCGCGCATCCAGACCGTGGACTCGCAGCGCGGGCCGCTGGAGCAGCGGTTCGGGCTCGCGACGGTCACAGTGACGACGGCGTCGGCGAAGGGTGCGGTGAAGATCGCGGGCCTCGACCACGAACTCGCCGAGGACCTCGCCGAACGCCTGACCGCCACGACCCAGGCCACCCCCGGGGACGCCACGTGAGTGGCGAGTGGGAGCGGCTCGACCGCCGGACGGTCGCCGTCACCGCGTTGCTGATGGCCGGCGTCGCGGTCACCGCTGGCCTGCCCACGGGGTACGGCATCGCCGGCGCAACCTCCGTGGCGACTGCCCTGATATGGGTGCTGCCGGGAGCGGCGCTGCTCATCGCGGCCGGCGCCGCGGCCGACTTCCTGCGCTGGCGCATCACCCGCTACCGCATCGGCGACGATCGCGTCGAGGTGCGCAGCGGGGTGCTCGTCCGCAAGCGCCGCTCGCTGCAGCGCAACCGGATCCGCACCGTCGACGTCACGGCCGATCCGCTGCTCCGCGTGTTCGGGCTGGTCACCGTCCGGATCGGCACCGGCGATCAGAGCAGCTCCGGCGAGGGCGCGGTCGCGCTGCGGCCCGTCCGCCGGGATGTCGCCGACGGCCTGCGGCGCGCGCTCCTGCGCCACGCCGCCACGGCGGAGGCCGGCAGCGAGGGACTGCTCGCCAAGCTTGACCGGGCGTGGATCCGCTACGCCCCGCTGTCGTTCATGGCGCCGCTGCTGGGCGGGAGCGCGTTCGGCCTCGTACTGAACGTGTCCGACTGGTTCGGCCCGCAGAACAGCGTCATCGGGTACGTCACCGGGCTGTTCCGCGACGTCCCGCTCGTCACGGCGATCGCGATCCTGACGGTGGTCGCGCTCGTGATCGGCGTGGTCGCGGCGCTTGGGCTGTGGGTCGAGATGTGGTGGAGCTACCGGCTGGAGCGCGAGCCGGGCGGCACCCTGCGCGTGCGCCGTGGGCTCTCCACCACCCGGTCGATCTCGATCGAGGAGTCGCGGCTGCGCGGCGTGGACGTCGTCGAGCCGCTGGGGGCCCGGCTGGCCGGGGCCGCGCGGGTGGACGCCGTGGCCACCGGCATGGTCGCGAAGGCCGAGGACGACAAGACCGACCACCGCACGCTGCTCCCGGCCGCGCCGAAGGCCGTCGCCGACCGGGTGGCGGCGGCCGTGCTGCGGGAGCCAGTGGCGCCGATAGCATCGGTGCAGCTCACCGCCCACCCGGCGGCGGCCAGGGGGCGCAGGCTGCGCTGGGCGCTCGCCACCGTCGTCGTGTTCGAGGCGCCGCTCGTGGTGCTGGGTGTCCTGCTCACCGACGTGCTGCTGCACATCGCCTGGATCAGCGCCGTTGTGCTGGCGCCGGTCGCCGTGGTGCTCGCGCTCGACGCCTACCGCAGCCTCGGGCACGGGATCACCGGCGGCTACCTCGTCACCCGCAGCGGAACGGTGCGGCGGTCGACGGTCGCCTTGCAGCGGCGGGGGATCATCGGCTGGTCGGTGCGGCAGTCGCGCTTCCAGCGCCACGCCGGTCTCGTCACGGTTTGGGCGACGACCGCGGCCGGCGCAGGCGCCTACGCGATCCACGACGCCGGCACGAGCACTGGCCTCGCCGTCGCCGAGACGGCGGTGCCCGAGTTGCTCTCACCGTTCCTCGAGCGCGTCCCGGCCACCGATCAGACAACGTCACTCGTCTGACATCTCGGGTAACCCAATCGTGATCTTGCGCCAGGACGATCCGGCCATGACGCTCCCCGACCCCGCAACAGCACGTGACCTCATCGTTCGCGGCATCGGCAGGCGCGGCTTCCTCCGCGCCGCCACGGCGGTCACCGCGACGACCGCGGGCGCCGGGCTGCTCTCCGCCGCCGGCCGCCCGCTGCCCACCGCGAAGGGCACCCCGGTGCCCGACTCCCCGCTGCAGCCCGGCTCCGGCCCGATCGACGGCGACCACTACCTGGAGTCGAAGCCGGAGGCCGTCCGCTGGGGTTACGTGCCGGCGATCGGCGCGGCCCCTTCGCTCACGATCGCCTCCGGCGAGACGGTCACGATCGACACCGTCTCCCACGAGGGCATCCTCGAGGACCAGGGCCGCGACCCGGTCGCGTATTTCGGCGGCCACGGGGTCGGCAAGAACGGGGTGCTCGACGACGCCGTCGCGATTGCGAGCGGCTACACCCGGACACCGCGCAACTTCGACGTCGACGGGCCGCACGTGATCACCGGGCCGGTGTTCGTGGAGGGCGCGCACCCCGGTGACGTGTTGAAGGTGGAGACGCTCTCGGCGCTGCCGCGCGTGCCGTACGGGGTGGTCTCGAGCCGGCACGGCAAGGGCGCGCTGGCGCGCACCGCGGACGGGGGCGCCCCGGCCGGGATCAACCCGGCCGAGGTCATGCCCCCGATCGCCACCGACGGGCGGGCGACGAAGAACCCCATGGCCTACGGCAACGTCTCGGTCTTCACCGAGATCCGCGACGGCAAGCGCGGCGCGGTCGGGGTGATGCCGTTCGGGGACCGCGAGGTCGCCTTCCCGCTGCGCCCGTTCATGGGGACGATGGGGGTGGCGCACACCGCGGCGCCGAGTGAGACGGCACCGGAGCTCAACTCGATTCCGCCGACGCTCGGCGGCGGCAACATCGACATCCGGCTGCTCGGGCCGGGCTCCGCGTTCTACCTGCCGGTGCACGGCGAGGGCGCGCTGTTCTACGTCGGCGACCCGCACCTGTCGATGGGTGACGGCGAGGTCGCGCTCACAGCGCTGGAGGGGTCGCTGCGGGCGACCTTCCGCCTCACGGTGTGCAAGCCTGGCTCCGGCGACGCGCCGTCGGTGGCCTACCGCTACCCCTTCGCGGAGACCCCGGACGCGTGGGTGCCGATCGGCCTCTCCGACCCGGACGGCGCGGCGAACGGGCAGATCAACGATCTGGACGTGGCGATGCGGCGGGCCGTGGTGAACGCTCTCGACTTCCTGGAGCACGACCAGGGCATGGACCGCCCGACCGCGTACGCGTACCTGTCGGCGGCCGCGGACTTCACGATCTCGCAGGTCGTGGACCGCACGGTCGGCGTCCACGGGGTGATCACGAAGTCCCACTTCCCGGGATGAGCGCAGCCACCTGACGCCGAACGCCCGCCGTGGTGCGTTCGGCGTCACCGGTGGCGAGCAGGTCGAGCATGCCGCCACGCAGTACGGCGAGCAGGGCCGTCGGCTCGGCGGGGTCGTGGCCCGGCCCGAGGACGTCGGCGAGCACGGCGAGCCAGTCCTCCACACTGCGGGCCGCGAACCCCGCCCACGGCCCGTCAGGCTCGACGAGGGAGCGCGCGTAGCCCTCCGCCCAGAGGCGGAGCAGGTCGGCGCGCCGGGGTTCGGCGAGCCACTCCCACAGCCGCCCGACGGCATCGGCCGCGCCGCCGCCTTGGGCGCGCACCTCGGCCAGCAGCGCGAGCTCCTCGGTGCGCGACCGGGCGAGCAGGGCCTGCACGAGCCCGTCCTTCGAGCCGAAGAGGTAGAGCAGCACCCGCGGGCTCGACCCGATCGCCTCCGCGAGCGGCCGCAGCGAGATCCCGGCCAGCCCGTGCCGCAGCGCGTAGTGGTAGGCGAGCTCCAGGAGCTCCTCCTGACGGGCTGAAGGGACTTGCGCTTCGGCGGTCACCGGGCCAGTCTGACTGAAACAGTCGTTTCAGTGAAGGGGTAGTCGTGGGTGGCATACAGATTCGCCCGCTCGGACGGCCGGGTGACCTCGGCTGGGTGGTGACCGCGCACGGCGAGCTGTACGCGCGCGAGTTCGGCTGGGACACCTCGTTCGAGGCGTTGGTGGCCCGGATCGTTGCCGACTTCGCGGCCAAACAGGACCCGGCGCGCGAGCAGGCCTGGATCGCCGAGCTCGACGGCAAACGCGTCGGCTGCGTGTTCTGCGTGCAAGGCGACGAGCTCGACGCGGCCAGTCTCCGCATCCTGCTGGTGCACCCCGACGCGCGGGGACACGGGCTCGGCACGCGGCTCGTCGACACCTGCACCGCGTTCGCCCGGGAGGCGGGCTACGAACGTTTGCGGCTCTGGACGAACGACGTGCTCGCCGCGGCCCGCCGCATCTACCTCGCCGCGGGCTTCCGCCTGGTGGCGGAAGCCCCGCACCACAGCTTCGGGGTGGATCTCGTAGGGCAGGACTACGCGCTCGACCTGCGCGCCGGCTGATCCGGGAGCCGGTCAGGCGGCCGCGGCCTCCCACTGCCATTGCTCGCCCATCGGGGAGCCGCAGTCGGGACAGGGGACCTCGCAGCCAGAGGTGGCGACCACGGGCAACTCGGCCTCGACGCCGCACCCGGTGCAACCCCACCAGCCGGTCGTGTTCGTCGTGTCCACGCCTGCGATGCTAAAACACATCACTGTCATTTTCAGGGATCGCACGGTCGTGCGGGTGAACCCGGTGGTAACACACGTCCAGCGCGCCCCGAGTGGACGGGCGGGGACGCTACAGGCGTCCTGGCCGGTGAACCCCTCCTCAACCGGCCCCGGGTCCGCGCCGGTGTGCCCACCGGCGTGGACTCGGCAGCAGGTCCCGGCCTAGAGGAGCGCCCTGAACGACTCTCCTAGATCTCGTCGATCAGGTCAGCGATCGAGGACACCACGCGGTTGGGCCGGTAGGGGAACCGCTCGACCTCCTCGGCCCGCATGATCCCGGTCAGCACGAGCACCGTGCGCATGCCGGCTTCCAAGCCCGCCACGATGTCGGTGTCCATGCGGTCGCCGACCATCGCAGTCGTCTCGGAGTGGGCCTGCAGCCGATTGAGCGCGGCCCGCATCATCAGCGGGTTGGGCTTCCCGATGAAGTACGGGTCCACGCCGGTTGCCCGGCTGATGAGCGCGGCGACTGACCCGGTGGCCGGCAACACCCCCTCACTGGACGGCCCGGTCGGGTCGGGGTTGGTGGCGACGAACCGCGCGCCCCGCTTGATCAGCCGGATCGCCGTCGTCACGGCCTCGAAGCTGTACGTGCGGGTCTCGCCGAGCACCACGTAGTCGGGCATGTTGTCGGTGAGGACGTAGCCGATCTCGTGGAGCGCGGTGGTGAGCCCGGCCTCGCCGACGACGTACGCGCTGCCCTGCGGCCGCTGGTCGTCGAGGAACGTGGCGGTGGCGAGCGCCGAGGTCCAGATCGAATCGACCGGGAGGTCGATGCCGCTGGTGCGCAGCCGGAACTGGAGGTCGCGCGGCGTGTAGATCGAGTTGTTGGTGAGCACAAGGAACGGCTTGTCGGTCTCGCGCAGGCGTCTGATGAAGGCGTCGGCGCCCGGGATCAGCCTGCCCTCGTGCACGAGGACACCGTCCATGTCGGTCATCCAGCATTCGATGGGCTTCTGCTCGGCCACGGCCGGAGCGTAGTGCGGGCCGCCTAAGCTAGGGGAACGCAGCGGGTCTTTTGTCCGTTGACGAGTGCGTCGGGTTTCTCACGGGAAAAAGGGTGGTTCGGGTGACGGGCACGATCCTGACGGTCGTGGTCCTCCTTCTGGTCGTCGCCGGTGCGATGTGGCTGTTCCGCCAGCGGGCGGCAGCACAGGCGCGGGAACTGGAGGACGCGAAGTCCGAGGCGCGCCGGTGGGTCGAGCGGCTGGGCGGGCAGGTGCTGAACCTCGTGGGCACCGACGAGCCGTCCAAGCAGGCTCTCGCCGACGCCGCCGAGCGCTACAACGCGGCGGGCTCGCAGATGGAGCAGGCGCGCAGTGCCGCCCAGGCGCGCCAGGTCACCGAGACCGCCTACGAGGGGCTGTACTACGTGCGCGCCGCGCGCTCGGCCATGGGGCTCGACCCCGGCCCCGACCTGCCGCCGCTCCCCGGCCAGCAGCGCGCCGGCGCGGTGAGCGAAATGCGGGACGTAGATGTGGAGGGCCACTCGTACAGCGCCGCCCCGTCCCCGTCCGACCGTAACCCGCACTACTACCCCGGCGGCGTGGTCGCCGGCCGGCCGGTGCCGCAGGGCTGGTACTCGGAGCCGTGGTGGAAGCCGGCGCTCGTCGCGGGCGCGTGGGGCCTCGGCTCGGCCCTGTTGTTCAGCGCGATGTTCTCCGGGATGGCCGGGGTCGCGTACGCCGACGGCTTCCAGGACGGCGCCGCGATGGACGGCGGCGACATGGGCGGAGACATGGGCGGCGGAGACATGGGCGGCGACATGGGCGGTGGAGACATGGGCGGCGGCGACATGGGCGGCGGCTTCGGCGATTTCGGCGGCGACTTCTGACCGTCCGCCGCTACTGTCGGTGAGGTGCCGGTAGAGAGCGTTCCCTCCCCGTTCACGGAGACCACCGGCCCGGCGAGGCATCTCGCGTTCCGCGAGCTGGCCGCGTCCGGGCCCGTGCGCCACGTCATGCTGTTCACCGGCGTCCCGGCCTGGGTGGTCACCGGCTACGCGGAGGCCCGCGAGCTGCTCGCCCACCCGGCCGTCGTCAAGACGGCCGGCGGGCCCCACATGGACTCCACCCCACCCGACGTCCAGGCCGCTATGCAGACGCACCTGCTCGGCGCCAACCCGCCCGACCACACAAGGTTGCGCAAGCTCGTGTCGGCGGCCTTCACCCAGCGCCGGATCGAGGCGCTGACGCCGCGGATCCAGGAGATCACCGACGGCCTGCTCGACGACCTGGCCGCGGCGGGCGCCGGTGGTGAGCCGGTCGACCTGGTGGCCCGGTTCGGCTACCCGCTGCCGATCACCGTGATCACCGAGCTGCTCGGGGTGCCTACGGCGCACCAGGGCGACTTCCGGCACTGGTCGTCGATCACCGTGAACGGGGCCGTGCACCCGGCCGACACCTACATCGCCGCGGCGACCGAGATGGTCGCCTACGTCCGCACGCTCATCGCGGAGAAGCGCGCCGAACCCGGCGACGACCTGCTCTCGGGGCTCGTCACGGCCCGCGACGGCAGCGACCGGCTGTCGGAAGACGAGCTGACCTCCATGGTGTTCCTGCTCCTCGTCGCCGGGCACGAGACCACCGTCAACCTCCTGTGCAACGGCACCTACGCCCTGCTCACGCATTCCGACCAGCTCGCACTGCTGCGCGCCGAGCCCGAGCGGCTGCCCGCCGCGGTGGAGGAGCTGCTGCGCTTCGACGGGCCGCTACAGGTGCCGATCCCGTCCGTCACGGCCGCGCCGGTGGAGGTCGCGGGCGTCACGATCCCGGCGGGCGAGGTGGTGCTCCCCGCGCTGCTCGCCGCCAACCGCGACCCCCACCGGTACGACGACGCCGACCGCCTCGACATCACCCGAACCTCCACCCAGCACCTCGCATTCGGCCACGGGCTGCACCACTGCCTCGGCGCACCGCTCGCGCGGCTCGAAGGCCGGATCGGGATCGGCTCCCTCCTGGCGCGGTTCCCCGGGTTGCGGCTCGCCGACCCGGGAGCCGAGCCCGCCCGCAGTCCGGCCTTGCTCATGAACGCGCTGGTGGAGCTGCCCGTCCTCGTGAGCTGACGGCAACCGACGGGCTCGCTCGGGCAGCGCGCCGCCCGAGCACCGGGACGCCGGTCGTTACCGCAGGTCCGAGAAGAACGCGCGCACGTCGTCCACCAGGATCTCCGGCACCTCCATCGCCGGGAAGTGGCCGCCGGACTCGTATTCGGTCCAGCGCGTGACGTTGCCCTGGTCGATCATCGACCGGATCGAGAGGTCGGCCCCGAAGACCGCCACCGCCGTCGGCACGACCGGAGCGTCCCACACCTGCGGGGCGCCCTCGGCGAGCGACCAGGCGTGCTCGCCGTTCATGCTCTCGTAGACGAACTGGGCGGACGACGCGCCCGCGCCCGAGAACCAGGTGGCCGTCACCGATGTGAGCAGCTGGTCGCGGTCCACGGCGTCCTCGGGCAGCTTCCTCGCCGGGTCCGTCCAGGCCTGGAACTTCTCGACGATCCACGCGAGCTGCGCGACCGGCGAGTCGTTCAGGGCGACCCCGATCGTCGAGGGCTGGTTCGACTGCAGAGTCAGGTAGCCCGAGCCGTGCACCTCGGACTCCGCACTGCGGCGCAGGCGGTCCTTCTCCACCTCGGTGAGCGTCGACTCGTCCGGCGCAGGCCCGAAGTTCGTCGGCCCGTTCATGTGGATGCCGACCACCGCACCCGGCGACGCGCCCGCGAGCATCCCCGCCACGCCCGCTCCGATGTCACCGCCCTGGGTGCCGTAGCGCTCGTATCCCAGGCGGCGCATCAGCTCGGCGTAGGCGGCGACCGTGCGCGGCAGGCCCCACCCGACCTCCGTGACCGGCGGGGAGAACCCGAAGCCGGGCAGGGTGGGCACGACCAGGTGGAAGGCGTCGCGGGGATCGCCCCCGTAGGCCCGCGGGTCGGTGAGCGGGTCGATGATCTTCTCGAACTCCACCACTGTGCTCGGCCAGCCGTGGCTCACCAGCAGCGGGAGCGCGTCCGGCTCGGGCGAGCGGACATGCAGGAAGTGGATCTCCTGGCCGTGGATCTCGGTGGTGAACTGCGGGAAGCGGTTGAGCCGCGCCTCCTGCGCGCGCCAGTCGAACCCGTCGCGCCAGTACCCGGCCAACTCACGCAGGTAGCCCACCGGCGTGCCCCGCTCCCACCCGACGCCGGGCAGCTCGCGCGGCCAGCGGGTACGGGCCAGCCGGTCGCGCAGGTCATCGAGTTCGGGCTGCGGGACGTCGATGCGGAAGGGCCTGATCTGCGAGTTCGTGTCCATGACGAGGACGCTACGGAGCAATGCGGCAAGTTTTGTTCCGCATCTTCGTGCGAACATCGACGGATGTTGCCGACGTCCGCACGGCTGCTCCGGTTGCTGTCGCTGCTGCAGGCCCGCGGCGACTGGACCGGGCCGGAGCTGGCCCGCCGCCTCGAGGTCAGCGCCCGCACGGTCCGCAACGATGTGGAGCGGCTACGCGAGCTGGGCTACCCGGTCAGCGCCACCCCTGGCCCCTCCGGGGGCCTACCGGCTGGGCGCGGGCGCCACGCTCCCGCCGCTCCTGCTCGACGACGAGGAGGCCGTAGCGGTGGCGGTGGGGTTGCGCTCGGCCGCGGGCGGCTCCGTCGGCGGCATCGAGGAGACGTCGGTGCGCGCCCTGGCCAAGCTGGAGCACGTATTGCCCACGCGGCTGCGCCACCGCGTCACCACACTCGCCCAGGCCGTGGTGCAGGTGCCGGGGACGGGCCCCACCGTCGCGGCCGAGGTGCTCACGGCCGTGGCCACCGCGGCGCGCGACCATCTGCGGCTGCGCTTCGACTACGCCGATCGCCACGGCACGACCAGCAGGCGTGACACCGAGCCGCACCGGCTCGTCCACACCGGACGCCGCTGGTACCTCGTAGCGTGGGACGTCGACCGGGGCGACTGGCGCACCTTCCGCGCGGACCGGATCACCCCGCGCATCCCGACGGGTCCGCGCTTCGCCCCGCGCGAGCCGCCGGACCCCGACCTGGCGGGGTACGTCACCCGGGGCGCGGGGTGGGCGGTGTGGCCGCACCAGGCCCGCATCCGCCTGCACACGTCCGCGGCGGCGATCGCACACCGCATCACACCCACGATGGGCACGGTCGAGCCGATCGACGACGACCACTGCGAGTTCCGCACGGGCAGCGACAGCCTCCGGGTGCTCGCCCTCTACCTCGGCCTGCTCGACGTGGACTTCGACGTGCTCGACCCACCCGAGCTGGTGGAGGAGGCGCGGGCCGTCGGCGAGCGCTACCTCCGGGCGGCCTCGGGGTCGAGGGCCTGAGCATGCGGCTGCGCGGTGCCCGGCTCGGCTTCGCCGCCACCGCGGTCTACTGGCACGTCAAACACCGAAGAGCCTCGTCCGGAGCGGTAGCCGTCAGGAACGCCGCATCCGTACCGGAGACCGGACGCCGTCCGCAGGCTGGCACGTCGGGCACCAGAAGAGGTTGCGCGCCGCGTGCTCGACGTGCGCGATCGGCGTGCCGCAGACCAGGCAGGGCAACCCGGCGCGGCGGTAGGCGTACACCTCGCCGCCGTGGCGGTCCTGGCGCGGCGCGCGGCCGGTGCGCTCGGGGTCGTGCTCGGCGGCGACGGTGTCGATCCGCCCGCTGCGCACCCCCTCGTGCATCAGCCCGACGAGATCGGCCCACACGGCGTCCCACCGGTCCCGCCCGAGCGCGCGACCGGGCAGCTGCGGGTCGAGCCCGTGCCGGAAGAGCACCTCGGCGCGGTAGACGTTGCCGACGCCCGCGATCACCGACTGGTCCATCAGGAGGGTGGCCAGCGGGGCGCGGGAGCGGGAGATGCGCGACCAGGCGCGGTCGGGGTCGGCGTCGGCGCGCAGCGGGTCCTCGCCGAGCCGGCCGCGGATCGCGGTTGCCTCGGCGTCGGTGAGCAGCTCGCACGCCGTGGCCCCGCGCAGGTCCGCGTAGTGGGTGCGACCCACCATGCGCATCCGCACCTGCCCGCGCGGCTCCGCGACGGGCAGCGGCTCGTCGTTGAATACGCCGTACAGGCCGAGGTGGACGTGCACCACCAGGTCGGGCCCGTAGTGGTGGAAGAGGTGTTTGCCGTGCGCCTCCGTGCGCTCCAGCACCCGCCTGTCGACGATCGCCGCGCTTGCCGCGAACCGGCCCTGCGGGCTCGACACGGCGACCGGGGCACCGGCGAACCGGGTGGCGTGCAGGTCGGCGAGGCGGTGGAGGGTGTGACCTTCCGGCATCGCCTACCGGGCCGCCGGGATCTGATCGGGCGGGAGCGCGGGCGGCACGCCGGTGCGCTCGAACTCGCTGACCATGTCGATCCGGCGCTGGTGGCGCGGCTCCCTCGAGAACGGGGTCGCCACGAACGTCGCGACGATCTCCGCGGCCTCGTCGAGCGAGTGCATCCGCGCGCCGACGGCGACGACCTGGGCGTCGTTGTGCTGGCGGCCGAGGGCGGCGGTCTCGATGCTCCACGCGAGCGCGCAGCGGATGCCGCGCACCTTGTTGGCGGAGACCTGCTCGCCGTTGCCCGAACCGCCGAGCACCACCCCGAGGCTGCCGGGGTCGGCGAGGGTGCGGCGGGCCGCCTCGATGCAGAACGGCGGGTAGTCGTCCGCCGGGTCGTACACAGCGGGGCCGACGTCGATCGCCTCGTGGCCCAGGCCGGTCAGGTGCGCGACCAGGTGGGCCTTGAGCTCGAAGCCGGCATGGTCGGAACCGAGGTAGACGCGCACGGGGCACAATCCTGCCCTACGGGACGGGGCGGCCGTCAGCTGCTACTCCGCGTGCGGTCTGCGACGCGCGTTGCCGCTCGCCGGCTCGCTCGCCACGCGGTCGGTGCCGGCACCGTCACCGACGTCATCGCCGGCACCGACGTCATCGACGGCACCGACGGCACCGACGGCACCGACGTCATCGACGTCATCGCCGTCGGCTACGTCCCGCGTGTGACCCGCCGGCTCGCTCGTCGATGGTCCGAGCGCCGTCTCCGGGTCCAGGATCGCGTCGGGGTCCGGCTCGGTGACGTCCGGACTCGGCGCTCCTGGGTTCGCGACGACGGTCTGCACCGTCTCCAGCGGCGGGTCCACGCTCGGCGGCGGAGCCTCCCCCGTCACCCGCGCGTCGACGCGCTCACTCAGGTAACGCAGCACCACCGCACCCGCCGCGGCGACCGGCACCGCCAGAAACGCCCCGGCGATGCCGTAGAGGGTGGAGCCGGCGGTCACGGCGAGCAGGACCACGGCGGCGTGCAGCCCGAGGCTGCGGCCCTGCAGGATCGGCTGGAGGACGTTCCCCTCGAGCTGCTGCACCGCGACGATGATCCCCAGCACGATCAGCGCGGTCGTGAACCCGTTGCTGACCAGGGCCACCAGCACCGACAGCGCCCCGGCCACGACCGCGCCGACGATCGGGATGAAACCGCCGATGAACGTCAGCACTGCCAGCGGGATCGCCAGCGGCACACCGAGGATCACCAGCCCGAGCCCGATCAGCACCCCGTCGACCAGGGCCACGAGGGCCTGAACGCGGATGAAGTCGGTGATGGTCTTCCAGACGCGGCGCAGCACCTCGGCGAGGTGGGAGCCCGCGCCGTCGCCCAGCACCGCGCCGAGCCACGGAAGGAACCGCGACCCGTCCTTCGCGAACAGAAACGCGAGCACCAGCGTGAGCAGTGTCGTGACGACTCCGGACGCCACGCTGCCGACGGTGGCGAGCACGCTCGTGGTGATCGAGGAGATGCTGGCCTGCAGTTGGGCTGTGGCGGTCTGCAGCGCCGCGTCGAGCTGGCCCTGTGCGAGGTTGAGCGGTGGTCCGGAGAGCCATTGCTGGATCGACTGGATGCCCGTGGACGCGTTGGTCGCGATCTGTGGGATCGCGCTCGCCACCGACGTGCCGATGAGCGCGACCACCCCGGCGAGCACGACCATGCCGAGCAGCAGCACGGTCGCGGCGGCGAGCGCGGGCGGGAACCCGTGTTTGCGCAGCCACGCCGTGGGAGGCCAGAGCACCGTCGTGATGATCACAGCCATGATCACGGGCAGCACGACCGACGACCACAGCAGCCCGATCAGCCAGCCGATCAGCGTGATGCCCAGCGCCACCAGCACCAGCCGGAGGCTCCAGCGCGCCAGCCAGGTGATGCCCTCCCCGATCGCAGTCCCCCGACCCCGGCGGGGCCGCTCCGTCGTCGTCACGCCCACTCCTCTGCTCGCCCGTGCCAGCTGTGTGGGCCCAGGCTCCCAGAGTTACCCGAACGGCGCGGAACCGGCGCGTCAGAACGTGATCAGCGGGTCGCCGAACAAGTCGGCGACGAAGTTCACGAAGAAGAACCCGAAGAACAGGAAGTTGAGGATCAGGATCACGTAGTGCCACGGGCGCGGCCGGGCCGCGCGCGGCAGCTTGCTGTTGAGGTAGATCAGCATGAACGGGTAGATCAGCGCGCCCAGGTTGGACATGTTCGCCGAGAACTGCACGAGCGTGATCGGCAGGGCGAGGTGCAGGATGATCGAGATCGTGATGAGCAGCGCGATCATGAACGGGTAGTAGAAGCGCCGCGGGTCGCGCTCGACCAGCTCGCGCATCCGGGGACCCATGGCCGGCAGCGCGTCGGTGACCACGCGCACCATCGCCTCGAAGATGCCCAGCTGCGTCGAGAAGAGGATCAGCACGCCGATCAGCAGCATCACGTAGAACATCCCGTTGCCGTACACGGGCTGCAGGGCGCTCGCGACGAACGTGGGGACGTTCGCTTGCGTCGGCTGCTGGCCCGACAGCACCACGGCCTGCGACATCAGCACGGTCGGAAGCAGCATCCCGAGCATCGCGCCGACGAAGAACACGCCCCACATGTCCACCATCAGCAGCCGGTACCAGCGCCGCCACATGGTCGCGTTGCGCTCGTCGTCGGGGAACGTGACGCCCACCGACGACAGCTCGCGCCGGCCGCCCCGCATCCCGGAGATGTAACCGGTGCGGTGACCCATGCCGTAGCCCTTGTCGCGGTAGTGCGCCATCACGTACCAGTTCAGCCCGGAGGCGAGCGCCGTGAAGCCGGCCAGCGCCCCGAGCTGCGTGGCGGTGATGCCCGCAGGCGGGGCGGCCGGGGTGACGAACCCGCGGATGCCCTCCCACCACACGTTCCACGGCACGACGATCAGGTCGACGACGATCAGCGTCGCCAGGATCAGGCCGACCATCACCCAGTTGGACAGCTCCAGCGCGCGGCTGATCCGGCGGGCGAGCGCCGTGATGAGGAAGACCAGGACGAGCAGCCCCATTGCGTACCAGCGGGTCTGCTGCACCTCGGAGGGGTCGGCGACCCGGCCGTTGACGAGGGCGAACAGGCCCTGCCCCGCCGAGGCGGCCCAGCCGCCCGCGATGAACGCGAAGATGATGATGAACGCCGACAGCGGGATCCACAGCATCTTGCCCGGTGGCACCCGTCCCCAGCCGACGACGGGGACCTCGCCCGTGGCGACGATGTAGCGGGCGCACTCGACGTTGTAGAACGTCTGGAGCAGGGCGGACACCGTGATCACCCAGCCGACGCCGACGAACCCGTACTGCCCGACGGCCTGCGGCCCGAGCAGCCACTCGCCGCTGCCGATCGAGATGCCCAGCGCGATGAGGCTCGGCCCCACCACGAACATGACGAGCTGGCGCGGCCCGATCCGGGAGACCCGGAACACCTCCTCCGGCGTGGGGAGGTCGGCCACCTCGAGATCGGGGCGACTGACGCCGAGTGGGTAGGTCCGGCTGCTGCGCTGCACCTCGGTCACGACGGCCTCCGCGCCCACGTCGACTGTGACAGGGATCATGATGATCGTGATGGAATCGCCCATTCCGGTCAACAGGGGCCACCCATGTGGCCGTACTGACCTGTCCACCGACCGGAACGGCCGGTCGCGGAACCGTCTTGGCTACCGTCCACCTTGACCTCTAGCTGACTTCAACTCCTAGCTTTGGCGGCGGGACGGACCGAAAATGCCGGAAAACTGTCGGACCCCCTCGCCACACTGATCCGCGCGAGGCAGGCCGATGAGTTCCGGCGGCGCGGCACGTCATACAAGGGAAAGCGCACGGGGCGCAGGCCGGGAGGGGACCAGACGATGAGCATGGAGATGGTGGCGTGGCAGCAGATGTACCACGCTGCGCACGGCACCGACGAGAAACGCCCGTTCTCGATGGCCACATTGCGGCGCATCGCGTCGTTCGCGCGGCCGCACCGAAGACGCCTGGCCGCGTTCCTGCTGGTGAGCGTGGTGGGCGCGGTGCTGGCCGTGGCCACTCCCGTGCTCGCCGGACGGGTCGTCGACGCGATCGTGAGTGGCGGTCCAACCGGTGTCGTCGTCGGGCTGGCACTGCTCATCGCGGTCATCGCGGTGGCGGTTGCCGCCATCGGGATCGCGCAGCGCTGGCTTTCGGCTTCGCTGGGTGAGGGGCTGATCCTCGACCTGCGCGCAGCCGTGTTCGACCATGTCCAGCGCCAGCCGGTGGCGTTTTTCACCCGCACCCGCACGGGCGCACTGGTGAGCAGGCTGAACAACGACGTCATCGGCGCCCAGCGAGCGTTCAGCGACACCCTGTCCGGGGTGGTCGGCAACGTCGTTACGCTGGTCCTGACGCTCGTCGTGATGCTCAGCCTGTCCTGGCAGGTCACGCTGCTCGCACTCGTCCTACTGCCCGTCTTCGTCCTCCCGGCGCGGCGCATGGGCCGCAGGCTCGCCTTTCTCGAACGGGAGGCGGCAGAGCACAACGCGGCCATGGGCACGCAGATGACCGAGCGGTTCTCCGCGCCCGGCGCCACGCTCATCAAGCTGTTCGGCAGGCCAACCGAAGAGACGCGCGAGTTCGTCGCCCGCGCCGCGCGCGTCCGCGACATCGGCGTGCGCACCGCGATGGTGCAATGGGTATTCGTCACGTCGCTCACGCTCGTCTCCGCACTCGCTCTCGCGCTCGTGTACGGCCTCGGTGGCTTCCTCTCGATCACCGGCTCGATGGCGGCAGGCGACGTCGTCGCGCTCGCCTTCCTCCTCACTGGCCTCTACGCCCCGCTGACGGCGCTCGCCAGCGCCCGCGTCGAGGTCATGAGCGCGCTCGTGAGCTTCGAGCGGGTCTTCGAGGTGCTCGACCTGCCGCCCCTGGTCGCGGAGCCTGCCAACCCCGTGCCGCTGCCCGACGGGCCGCTGTCGGTGGAGTTCCAGTCCGTCCGCTTCGGCTACCCGGCTGCCGACAAGGTGTCGCTGGCGTCGCTGGAGGAGGTCGCCCGGCTCGACGGGCGCGGCGGCGAGGAGGTGCTGCACGACGTCTCGTTCCGGGCCGAGCCGGGGCAGATGATCGCGCTGGTCGGCTCGTCGGGGGCAGGCAAGTCCACGATCGCCCAGCTGCTCCCGCGGCTCTACGACGTCGACGCGGGGTCGGTGCGCATCGGCGGCGTCGACGTGCGCGGCCTCTCCTTCGACTCGATCCGCGGGGCGCTCGGCCTGGTCACCCAGGACGGCCACCTGTTCCACGAGTCGATCCGGTCCAACCTGCTACTCGCCGGCCCGGACGCCACTGAGGCCGAGCTGTGGGACGTGCTCGAACGGGCTCGGCTGGCCGAGCTGGTGGCGTCTCTGCCCGACGGGCTCGAGACGGTTGTCGGTGAGCGGGGCTACCGGCTCTCCGGCGGCGAGCGGCAGCGGCTCACGATCGCCCGGCTGCTGCTGGCCAAGCCGCGGGTCGTGGTTCTCGACGAGGCCACCGCGCACCTCGACTCCACGTCGGAGGCCGCCGTGCAGGAGGCGCTCGGCGAGGCGCTCGCCGGCCGCACCGCCCTGGTCATCGCCCACCGCCTGTCCACCATCCGCGCAGCCGACCAGATCCTCGTGCTGGAGGCCGGCCGAGTCGTCGAACGCGGCACGCACGCCGAGCTGCTCGTGCTGGAGGGCCGGTACTCCGAGCTCTACCGCACCCAGTTCGACGAGCCTGCGAGCAGCCCCACGGTCGCGCTCGCCGCGGGATAGGCGGGCGTGCGCGGCCGGGCGAGGGGTCGGCCGCGCACGCCCTTTTGGTCACTCCACGTCGGGAACGCTAAGAACGGCACCAGCACGCGCCGGCACCGTCGGTGGGAGGGTCGGTGGCGTCCGCATAGCGCAGGTAGAGCGCCATGTAGTCGTTCCAGAACCGCAGCAGCTCGTCGGCCGTGAGCTGGAGGGAACCGCGGGCGAAGAGAAGAGCGTCACCCCACGCTGGGTCGCGCCACTGGCCGCGGCGCGGTCCCCGGAGACCGCCTTCCTCATGGTCGTCGGTGCGAACGGGGTCGCACCGCTGCGCCAGCAGACGTGGGCCGACGCGACCAAGATGGACCACGCCGGCGTTCAGGGTTCCCTGGTAGACGCGAGCTCCCGCACGTTCTACCGGCTGATCTCCGCCATGGGCATGTTCCCCGAGCCGTACTACGACCCCGGTCCCCCGCCGCGCGCCCTCACTTGCCGCTACCGGCGCTGGTGTTCCTCCTGAGGGCCAAACACGAAGTTGGGCGAGCTGCCCAGCGTCCATGGCGCCACCGCGTCCAACAGCCTGCGGTGCGCGGGCAGTTGCCGACCTGTGCCGTCGAGCACCGAGACCACGCGCAACAGGTAGCCCGCCTGCCGGTGCGGCCCGGCGTCCGGCACCGCGGACGGGCGACGGAGCGCCCCGCCGAGGTGGTTGAGCTGCACGATGCACGGCAGCGGCGCCTGCGGGCCGGTCAGCTCGACCACGGCCCGCAGCACGGCCGGGTCGAGCTCCCGTAGCAGGGCGTTGGTGCCGGTGTAGGCGTGCGGCTGCCGCGGGTCGTTGTGGATCGAGGCGGAGTCGGTGTAGGCCAGCTCGCCGAGGGTGTCGCGCAGCAGCGGCACGGCGGCCCGCAGCGGGGCCACAAGCCGCTCGCCCTCGGCGGTCGGGCCGTCGAACGCGATGCGGACGTGTGCGGCGTACCGGCCGCGCAGCGGCTCCGGCACCACGTCGACATCCGGGTACGGGATCAGCCCGACCGAGGTCGTCAGCTCGACGGGTAGGTCCGCCGTCCATTCCCGGTAGGCGTCGAGCAGCGCCGGCACGTGCGCGGTGTCGGCGTAGAGGCCGCCGCCGTACAGGCGCGTGACGGGGACGAGCCCGATCTCCATCGCGGTCACCACACCGGCCGCGCCGCGCAGGTCCTGGAACAGCGCCGGCGCCGGGTTCGCAGTGACCAGCCGCCCGTCCGGCGCGACCATCTCGACGCTGCGGACGCGGTCGATCGCCCAGCCGTACGTGCGGGCGAGCAGCCCGAGGCCGCCGCCGAGCGTGTAGCCGACAGCGCCGACGCTGGGCGACGACCCGCTGAGCGGCCCCAGCCCGTGCCGCGCGGCCGCGTCGACCACCTGCTGCCAGCGCACGCCTGCCGCTACGCGCGCGGTCCGCGCCGCGGGGTCGATCGTCACGCCGGTCATGCGGCGGGTGCTGATCAGCACCCCGCCGTCGATCGGGACGCCGAGGCCGTGCCCCGTGGCCTGCACCGCCACCGGCATGCCGTGTTCGGCGGCGTACGTGACGGCGGCGCGCACATCCTGCGGCCCGGTCGCTGCGACCACCAGATCCGGTCGGTGGCGGTGCGCGGTCTGGAACCCGCTGCGCTCCTCGTCGAAGTCGTTCTCCCCCGGCCGGAACACCGGCCCCTGCACACGTTCGAGGACTGCTCCCATGCCGGCGACGCTACGAAGCGTTCCGGACAGGATCGGTCCGGAAGCGATGGCATCCTGGCCGATGTGACCGCAACGACCCCGGCCCGGCTGCTGCGCCTGCTCGCGTTGCTGCAGAGCCGCCGCGAGTGGTCGGGAGCGGAGCTGGCCGAGCGGCTCGGCGTCACCGACCGCACGGTGCGGCGCGACATGGGGCGGCTGCGCGATCTCGGCTATCTGGTCGAGGCGACCACCGGCACGGCGGGGGGCTACCGGTTCGGGTCCGCGCGAGACCTGCCGCCGCTGCTGCTCGACGACGACGAGGCCGTCGCCGTGGCCGTCGGGCTCCTCATGGCGGCCGGCACCAGGGGCGTCGAGGACACGGCGCTGCGCGCGCTCGCCAAGCTCACGCAGGTACTCCCGGCCCGCCTGCGCCGGCGGGTCGCGTCGGTGGGTGAGGCGACCGTGCCGCTCCCCGACCGGCGCGGCGCGCCCGCGGACCCCACCGTGCTCGGCGTGCTGGCCGCCGCCGTGCGCGACCACGAGATCGTCACGTTCGACTACCGGAGCCGCGACGGGTCGGCGACGCGGCGGCGCGTGGAGCCCTACCGGCTGCTCGCCGGGTACGGGCTCTGGTACCTGCTCGCCTTCGACCCCACCCGCGGCGACTGGCGCACGTTCCGCGTGGACCGGATCAGCGACCCGGCGTCCGTCCGGCTCCGCTTCACCGAGCGGCCGCTGCCCAGCGACGACGTCGCGGCCTACCTGCGGCGGGCGATCACCACCGCGCCGTACCGCTACACAGCGATGGTCACGGTGCGGGCACCCGCAGAGGTGGTCGCCGCGCGCCTGCCGTCAGCCATACCGGGCCGCGTGACCGCGGTGGACGCCACAACCTCCACGGTGCGGCTCGGCGCCGACTCGCTCGACCGGTTGACGCAGGACGTCGTCGCGCTGGGGACGGACGCCACGGTGCACACCTCCGCCGAGGGGGTGGCGCACCTGCACGCGGTGGCGGCGCACCTCGCGGCGACCCGGGCCGGGTAGCGCTGCAACTGTCAGTACGGGGCGGGTCCGGCCTGGTCGCCGGGGCTGTGGCCCAGCGGGATCGGGTTGGGCAGCGCAATGGGAGCCCGCTCGGTCCGGCTGCCGCTCTCGAACAGGATGCAGTCCTCCAGCGGCACCGGCGCGCGGTTGCCGACCTGGATCGACTCCACCTTCAGCACCGCAGTCACGCTCTGCTGCCCGTCGACACCGGTCACCCAGCCGTCCTGCACCACCGCCCGCACGCCCAAAAGGCCGAACTCCACCTCGAGCACCGCGGTGACGGTGGCCCGATGCAGTCGGTCGACGTAGACGTCCAGCTCGGCGGTGACGGAGGCCGGGATCGAGCGGAGCTGGGCGAGGTCCACGTACAGGGCGGTGCCGGGGTCGAGGCGTGACTGCCGCCCTGCCTCGCCGAGCGCGGTGTGCCGCTCCAGGACCCGCACGAGCATCCCGCCGAGGTCCTCGTCGAGCATCTCGATGGCCCTGGCGGCGATGAGCGCCCCTGTCGCAGCCGCCCGAGCGCGGCCGGCCCGCTGCGCGCCGCTCAGCGCGGTCGACCCGGCCTCGGGAAGGCCGCGCCTGTTCAGCCGCAAGACGTCCCGCGCCCGCACGGGCCGGCGTGGTGAGTTCGCTGGCCGTGTTGGGTTCGCTGTCATCGCCGCACGCTCCCCTGCCGGAGGATCACCTGCACGTGCCGTGCCGCCCAGTCCCGGCCCGACCGCGCCAGGTACGCCCGCAGCACCAGGATCGCGATCAGGAGGGCGAGGAGGCCGGAACCGAGGCTCGGCAGCACGGTCGCGACGCGGAGGACGGACGGCGACTCGGTCTGGGGCTGGGGAGCCGGCAGCGCGACGGGAGTCGGGTCGGGGACGGTCTGGCCGCCGCCCGCGCTCGATACGTCCGGGCCGGACCCGCCGCCCGAGACCGAGCCGCCGCCTCCCGTTGGTCGCACCGGGCTCGGAGTCGGCCTGGTCGTCGGGTCGGTCGTCGGATCCGTCGTCGGGGTCGTGGTCGGGCGGGTCTCCGCAACCTCGAACGGGGCGGTCGCGATGACGACGCCGGAGCACGCCAGCGCCAGTTCCGTCGGCCCGACCGCCGCGCCGGCCGGGACGGTCACCCTGAACTCGCCCGCGTACCGCTCGGGCGCCGACGCGAACGTCTGCATCGGCGTCAGCGAGCGGACCGCCGCGGGCTGGGAGATCCCGGCGATGACGGCCGTCCACGTGTCGCCCGAGCAACCCGGCAGCCAGTCGCCGGCCAGCACAACCGCCTCGCCCACCCTGGCCCGGCCGGGCCGCGGCAGGACCGACGGGTCCGGGACCGGCTGCTCGACGGTGAACACGGCGGTGTCGACCAGCGCGCCCAGGTCTGCGTCCGAGGAGAGCGGGAGGCAGTACGCGCCGATGGTGTAGCTCCCGCCCGGCGCGTCCGCGGGTATCTCGAAGCCGACCGTCCCGCTGCTGGCGCCCGGCTGGACGAGGTCGAACCCGAGGATCGAGACGGGCGTGCCGCCCCCGATGTCGATGCGCCAGCCGGAGTCGTCGCCGGCCCCGCAGTCGACCTCGGCCGTTACCGAGGCGGGCACAACCCCGCCGGTCGGGTTGATCGACAGGCTTGCCTTCGGGGGAGGTGGGGCGGCCGCCGCGGCCGGTGCCGCCAGCACCAGCGCTGAGCCCGCCAGGACCGCGGCCAGCCCTCGTCCGATTGCCGAGCCGTGGCGCATGTGACCTCCCCCCGACGCTCCCTGGCAGAAGGAGCCGTCGCGCTGCGTGCTGATACCGCCACGGAGGAGAAGATTCCCAGCTCAGCTCGGCGAGTCGGGCCGCGTCGAGCCGGTAGGGTTCTGCCGTGATCGGCACGGTCCGTCGGGAGCACCGTCAGCGCGCGCACCCGGTCCGGCTGGAGTGGGGGCGGGACATACACACAACAGCCCGTGAGATGCGCACCAGAGCGATCCAGCGAAGATCGAACAGCCCTGATGTGCATGTCACGGCCGACCGGCCTCCGGTGGACGCGTATGTGTGTGCAGAGCCTGTAGTTGTGTGTGCCGAGCGTGTAACTGCGCCAGCGCCTCGTGCGGCCGCGTGCGTCGGTAGGGTTTGACCCGTGGCGTTGTCCCAGGAGCTGCGTGAGCTGACCGGACCGATCTGGGACGCCGCGGTCGGGCACCGCTTCGTTCAGGAGATCTGGCGGGGCGAGGTGGACCCGGGGGTGCTGGCCACCTACTTCGCGCAGGACCACCAGTTCTTCGACGCGTTCGTCGCGCTGATGGGTGCTGCGGTCGCGAGCGCCGATTCGGTGCGGCCACGGGTCGTCCACGCCCGCCAGCTCGCGGTGGTCGCCGGCCCCGAGAACGACTTCTTCACCCGCGCCCTCGACGCCCTGGACGTCCCGCTGGGCGACCGCACCAATCCCCTGCTGCTGGCGCCCACCCAGGGGTTCATCGCGCTGATGGACGAGGCGCGTCGCAGCGCCGACTACCCCTCGTGCCTTGCGGTGCTGCTCGTCGCGGAGTGGCTCTACCTCGACTGGGCCACCCGGCCCGACGCCACCGCACCGGACGAGCCGATCCAGCGGGAGTGGATCGAGCTGCATCGCGGGGCGGCCTTCGAGGCGTGGGTGGCGTTTCTGCGCGCCGAGTTCGACAGCGTCACGGCGGGCCTCGACGACGCGCACGCCGAGCGGGTGCGGGAGATGTTCACCCGCGCGGTCGATCTGGAGTTGGCGTTCTTCGAGGCGGCGTACGGCTGATCCGCCAGACGGTCCAACCTCGGACATCGGCTGGTGTGGCGCGCTCGCCGACGGGGCACAGTGGAGCCGTGCGCACCGAAAGCGGAGTCACATCCGGGCATTACGGGCGTAACAAACGCCTCATAGCGTCTCAGCCATGAGTGACCTCCCCCTGCTCGGCGTCGAGGAGGAGTTCCACGTCGTCGACCTGGAATCGCGGCGAGCGGCGCCGGAGGTCGACGCTCTGCTCGCCAAGCTCGACGGCGCCGAGTTCGCGCCGGAGCTGCAGCGCTCGCTCGTGGAGACGAACACCCCGGCCTGCGGCACCCTCGACGAACTGCGCGCCCACCTGCAGCGGTTGCGCGGCAGGCTCCAGGCAGTGGCCGAGCCGCTGGGGCTGGGTGTGGTGGCGGCGGGCACCGTGCCGCTGGCCGAGCCGGACGGCGACGCCATCTCGGCGGGCGCCCGTTACGAGAGGATGCAGCACGAGTACCAGATGCTCGTGCGCGAGCAGCACATCTGCGGCGCCCAGGTGCACGTGGACGTCCCGGACCGCGACAGCGCTGTGCAGGTGGTGCGGCGGGTGGCGCCGTACATGCCGATCCTGCTCGCCATCTCGGCGAGCTCCCCCTACTGGAACGGGCGCGACACCGGGTACGCGAGCTTCCGGTCGATGGTGTGGTCGCGCTGGCCGACGGCGGGGCCGCCAGGGCACGTGGAGACGGCCGAGGACTACGACACGATGGTCTCCGAGCTGATCTCCTCGGGCACGATCAGCGACCCCGGGATGGTCTATTTCGACATCCGCCCGAGCGCCCACCTCCCCACGGTTGAGCTGCGCGTGTGCGACGCCTGCCCGGAGGTGGATGACGTCGTGCTCGTCGCCGGGCTCTTCCGTGCCCTGGTGGGCAAGGCGCGCGAGGACCTCGCGGCCGGGTTGCCGCTCCCCGAGTCGCCGCGCTACGAGCTGCTGCGCGCGGCGAGCTGGCGGGCCGCCCGCTCCGGCCTGGAGGGCGACCTCGTCGACCTCGAGGGGCCGTCGCTGGTCTCCCCGCCGCTGCTCGTCGGGCAGCTGGTCGACCAGCTCCGGCCGCACCTGGAGGAGCTGGGCGACTGGGAGCAGGTGCTCGAGCTCTCCCAGGCCACCCTGGCGAGGGGCAGCGGGGCCGCCCGCCAGCGCCGGGTGTTCGGCCGCCGCGGGGAACTCACCGACGTCGTCGACGTGCTGATCGCGCACACCCAGAGCCGCATCCCGGACATCGAGCACGCCCAGACCGTCCCGGCGACGCCGACGCTGCTCGTCGGCTACCGCCCGGAGGACGGCGAGCGGCCGGCGTTCGACGAGGCCGTCAGCGAGAGCGGCACTGTGCTGCCGCATTACGGCTGGATGTTCCGGGCGCTCGACCGGCTCGGACCGCGCGGCATGGTGGCGGCCGAGTCCGCGCTGCACGCCGAACAGCGCGCCCGCGGCGTCACGTTCAGGGTGGGCGACGGCGACACCGACCGGCTCTTCCCGCTCGACCTCGTGCCCCGCATCGTCACCGCGGAGGACTGGACGGGGCTCACCGCGGGGCTCGCGCAGCGGGTGCGCGCGCTGGAGGCGTTCCTGCGCGACGTCTACGGCAATCGCGAGATCGTCAACGACGGTGTCGTGCCCGCGCAGGTCGTGGACGACGCGCCCGGCTGGAGCCGGCTCGGCAAGCTCGTGCCCGAGGGCGCGGTGCGCATCGCGGTGGCGGGCGTGGACCTCGTGCGTGATCGCGCCGACCGCTGGCTCGTGCTCGAGGACAACCTGCGAGTCCCGTCCGGCATCGGGTACTCGATCATGAGCAGGCGCCTGATCCGCAGCGTGATGCCCGACCTCGAACCGCCGAAAGGTGTCGTCGGGCTCGAGCCGGTGCCCGGGATGCTGCGCTCCACGCTGCTCTCGGCCACTGAGCTCGACGCGCCCGGCCACGACGAGGTCGCCCTGCTCTCGGCCGGACCGTCCGACTCGGCGTTCTTCGAGCACCGGCTGCTCGCCGAGCACATGGGCGTGCCTCTCGTGATGCCGCGGGACCTGCAGGTCACCGAGGACGGCGTCTACCTCGTGGGGTCCGGCGCCCGGCGCCGGCTCTCCGCCCTCTACCGCCGCCTCGACCAGGGCGACCTGCTCCGCGCCGAGGGGGCGGACCTGCGCCCCATCGGGCGCGCGCTGGCCGGCGCGGTGGCCAAGGGCCACGTCGCGCTGCTCAACGCGATGGGCAACGGCGTGGCCGACGACAAGCTCGTCTACGCCTACGTTCCGCGGATGATCGAGTACTACCTGGCCGAGGACGTGCTGCTGGACAACGTGACGACATACCCGTGCGTCGACCCCGATCGCCGCGCCGAGGTGCTCGACCGGCTCCACGAGCTGGTGCTGAAGCCGGTGGACGGCTACGGCGGCAAGGGGATCGTGATCGGGCCGCACGCCGACCGCAGGGAGCTGGCCGAGCTCGCCGACAAGGTGCGCGCCGAGCCCGCGGGCTGGGTGGCGCAGGACCTGGTGAAGCTCTCGACACACCCGACGTTCTGCGCGGGGCGGCTGGAGCCGCGTGCGGTGGACCTGCGTGCGTTCGTATTGCAGTCGAGGCTCGGTGAGCGCACCTCGGTGGAGGTGGCCCCCGCCGCGCTCACCCGCGTGGCCCCGGCCGGCAGCATGATCGTCAACTCCTCGCGCGGCGGCGGGGCGAAGGACACCTGGGTGCTGCGGTAACGCGTGCTCACCGAAGCCGCCCGGCAGCTTCGCAAGCTCGATCCGCAGGCCCGGCGCCGCGTCCAGGCAGCTCTCGAGCTACTGGCCGACGAGCCCCGACCGCCCGCCGCCACCCAACTGGTCGGCGGTGCCGGCGAGTGGCGCGTGCGGACGGGCGACTACCGCATCGTCTACGAGATCCGCGACGGCGAACTCCTCGTGCTGGTGCTCGCCGTGGGGCAATAGGCCTACCGGGGGCGCTGAGCGACCGCCTCGATCAGCGGCTCAGGGTCCGGGTGCTCGCCCGTCGCCTGGAGCACCACCGTGTCGGCGCCTGCCTCGCTCAAGGCGCCCACGGTCTCCTCGACCCGCCCCTGCAGGTCACCCGCCTTGGTGTCCAGCTCCGCGTAGACGACGGTGCGGAACGGCTCGCCGGTGCGGCCTGCCGCCACCCGGCCCTCGGCCACCTGCTCGCACGCGGCCCGGACCTGCGGTGGCGTGAACCCCGAGTCGAGCAGCACGCCGTCGCCCACCTCCCCGGCGAGCCGCACGGTTTTCGGGCCGCGCCCCCCGACGAAGACGGGCGGCACATCGGCAGGCGGCCAGTCCAGCGCCACCCGCTCCAGGTGCACGAACCGCCCGTCGACGTCGACCGTGCGCCCGTGGAGCAGGTCGCGGACGGCCGTGGTGTGTTCACGTAGAAGCGTCATCGGAGACGGGACGCGGGCCCCGACCTGCGCCATCCAGTCGAGCACGCCGTGGCCGAGGCCCGGGAGGAACCGTCCGGGGAACAGCCGCGCGACCGTGGCGATCTCCATCGCCGCTACCGCCGGGTTGCGCAGCGGCACCGGTAGCAACCCGAGGCCGACGTGCAGGCGCTCGCTCCACGCGAGAGCCGCGGTGGCCGCCGTCAGCCCGCCCTCGAGGAAGCAGTCCTCCCACAGCCAGAGCTCCGCCAGACCTGCCGCCTCAGCGGAATGAATCACCTCGCGCAGCCGTTCTGGCGGGGACTGGGGCCGGAACACCACACCGAGCGTCGTCGTCACGGGCGTCAGTCCACCACTCCGCCGTGAGGCCGCGGCTACAGGCCGTGCCGACACACAGTCGAAACCCGACCTGACTTGCGCGGACGGGGTGGCGCGTCGTCCACTCGAACCCACGGCCGTGTCCGGGTCCGTCCGATGATCGAGAGGTAGCGCGTATGTGCGGTATCGCCGGTGAGATCCGGTTCGACGGCTCCGACCCCGACGTCGCGGCCGTCGCACGGATCACCGCCGAGATGCACCGCCGCGGCCCGGACGGCTCCGGCGTGCACGCCGCCGGCGCGGTGGCGCTCGGGCACCGCCGCCTCAAGATCATCGATCTTTCGGAGCGCGGAGCGCAGCCGATGGTCGACGCAGAGCTCGGCCTCACGGCCGTGTTCAACGGCCTGATCTACAACTACCGCGAGCTGCGGGCCGACCTGGAGGCCGCCGGCTACCGGTTTTTCTCCACCACCGACACGGAAGTGCTCATCAAGGCGTTCAAGCACTGGGGACCGGCGTGTGTGGAGCGCTTCCTCGGGATGTTCGCCTTCGGGATCGTCGACCGCGACACCGGCGTACTGACGCTGGGCCGCGACCGGCTGGGGATCAAGCCGCTCTACGTCACCGAGGCGCCCGGCAGGCTCCGGTTCGCGTCGTCGCTGCCCGCGCTGCTCGCGGGCGGGGGCGTGGACACCTCGATCGACCCGATCGCCCTGCACCACTACATGACGTTCCACTCGGTCGTCCCGGCGCCGCGCACGATCCTCTCGGGGGTGCGCAAGGTGCCGCCCGCCACCGTCCGCACGATCCAGCCCGACGGCACGAGCAGCGACCACGTGTACTGGCGGCCCGAGCACGTCCGCCGTCCGGAGTTCGCCGGGATGAGCGCCCACGACTGGCGCGATGCCGTGCTGGAGGCGCTGCGGCTCGCCGTGCGCAGGCGGATGGTCGCGGACGTCCCGGTCGGCGTGCTGCTGTCGGGCGGGCTCGACTCGTCGCTGGTGGTCGCGCTGCTCGCGGATATGGGCCAGTCGGGCCTGAAGACATTCAGCGTCGGCTTCCACGCCGCTGCGGGCGAGGCCGGCGACGAGTTCGAGTTCTCCGACCTCGTCGCGAAGACCTTCGACACCGACCACCAGCAGATCCTGGTGGACCCCGCCCGCATGCTCCCGGCCGTCGACAACGCGATCGAGGCGATGGCCGAACCGATGGTGAGCCACGACTGCGTGGCGTTCCACCTCCTCGCCGAGGAGGTGTCGAAGTCGGTCACCGTGGTGCAGTCCGGGCAGGGCGCCGACGAGGTGTTCGCCGGCTACAGCTGGTACCCGCCGCTGGCCGGGGTGCCCCGCAACCGCGCCGTGGGGGCGTACTCCGACGTCTTCACCGACCGTCCGCATTCCGAACTGGCCGGCATCCTCGAACCCGAGTGGCTGTTCGACCACGACCCCAGCCGGGCGTTCGTCGCGGAGCACTTCGCGATGCCGGGCGCTGACAACACCCTCGACGCCGCGCTGCGGCTCGACTCCACCATCATGCTCGTCGACGACCCGGTGAAGCGGGTCGACAACATGACGATGGCCTGGGGTCTCGAGGCGCGGGTCCCGTTCCTCGACCACGAGCTGGTGGAGCTGGCCGCGGCCTGCCCGCCGGAGCTGAAGCTCGCCCACGGCGGGAAGGGCGTGCTCAAGGAGGCCGGACGCGGCATCGTCCCTGACGGGATCATCGACCGGCCGAAGGGGTACTTTCCGGTTCCGGCGATCCGGCACCTCGAAGGGCCGTTCCTCGACCGGGTACGCGACGCCGTCACGGACCCGGTGGCGAAGGCGAGAGGGCTGGTACGGCGGGACTGGCTGGACGCCATGCTGACCGACCCGAACGCGAAGCGGACGAACCTGGGCTCGAACGCGTTGTGGCAAGTGGCGCTGTTGGAGATGTGGCTGCAGGAGAGGGGGCTGTAGGGATATGGAGCAGGTGGGGGTGTCGGAGTTCACCGAGCGGCGGCTCGCCCAGCTCGGCGGTGGCGCCGACGCGCCGCTGTGCCTCTTCCCGCCCAGCTACACCCATCCGGTGCCCTCCCCCGACGGCACCCGGCTGGCCTGGATCTCCGATCGCGACGGGCGCCCGCGCGCCTGGATCGCCCCGCTCCCGACCGACGGCAGCCCCGTCGACGAACCGGAGCTGCCGCTGCCCTTCGATGGCGACGTCGTGGCCCTGAGCTGGTCGCCGGACGGGCTGTGGCTCGCCGCCCAGACCGCCCCGTACGGCGGGGAGCGCACCCGCGTGCAAGTGATCTCCCCCGACGGCGGCGAGGTGCACGAGCCGGCCCCCGGCGCGGCGGCCGCCACCCTCGGCACGTGGTCGCTCGGTGGCCGCCAGCTCGGCATCACGATCTTCGGTGCGGACGCGGGTGACGGGCAGGCCTGCCTCGTGGACCTGCGCGACGGCACGTCCACCGTGCTTGCGGCCGGCCCGGCGGCCCGGGTCTGCGCGGTCAGCGGTGACGGCAGGCGCGCTGTCGTCCGGCTGGGCCGCCGCGGCGAGCGCCGCCTGGAGCTCGTGGACCTGCGCAGCGGCCGCCGCACCGAGCTGCTGCCCGGCGGCGCCAACGTCGCCGACGCCCGGTTCGGGATCACCGGCCGCCAGCTCTACGTCCACACCGACGCGGGCCGGGAGCGCCCCGCGCTGCTCGCCGTGACGCTGCGCGGCAGCAGCGGCGTGTCCACCGTCTATCCCATCGCCGAACGCCCCGACGACGACCTCGACCTCGTGGCCCTCGACCCCAGCGGCGTGCGCGCTGCACTCGTCTGGAACGTCGACGGCCGCAGCGAGGTCGAACTGCTGGATCTGCGCTCGGCGCTGCTGGAGCCGCTCGTGCAGACCGCGGGCGACGTGGTCACCGGCGCCGCGTTCAGCCGCGACGGGCGGGCCCTGCTCGTGGCGAGCGAGGGTTCCACGGCGCCGCCCCAGCTCTCCCGCGTGCCGCTCGACGTGCACGGCGACGCCACCCCGCTCGTGCCCGCCGAGCCCGAGCAGGGTGCCGCGCTGGTGACCCCTACGCTCCATGAGTTCCCCGCCGAGGACGGGCTGCGCCTGTCCGGGTGGCTCTTCCGCCCGCGCGGCGCGCTGGGCCCGCTGCCCACCCTGCTGTGGCTGCACGGCGGGCCGGAGGCGCAGGAGCGCCCGGTGTTCCAGCCGCTGTTCCAGGCTCTGCTCGCCGAGGGTGTGGCCGTGTTCGCGCCGAACGTGCGCGGCTCGGCAGGCTACGGGCGCACCTTCGCCGCGGCGGACGACGGCGAGCGCCGCTTCGCCGCGATCCGGGACGTGCGCGCCGCCACCGACTTCCTGGTGTCCTCGGGGCTCGCGGACCCCGCGCACGTCGGGGTGTCTGGCCGCTCCTACGGCGGCTACCTCACGCTTGTGTCGCTGGCCTGGTTCCCCGACCTCTTCGCAGTCGGTGTGGACGTCTGCGGGATCTCCGACTTCGCCACCTTCTACGACCGCACCGAACCCTGGATCGCGTCGGCGGCCACCACGAAGTACGGCGACCCCGAGACCGACGCTGCCCTGCTGCGGGAGCTCTCTCCGCTCCACCACGTGGACCTGATCACCGCCCCGCTCCTGGTGGTGCACGGCGCCCACGACACGAACGTCCCGCTCGTCGAAGCGGAGCAGATCGTGGCCGCACTGCGCGAGCGTGGGGCCGCGCCCGGCTTCCTGCTATTCGACGACGAGGGGCACGAGGTGCACGGCACGGAGAACCGGACCGTGTTCGTGCAGGAGGTCGTGCGGTGGGTGACAGCCCACCTGCTCGACGTCGGCGAGCGCACTGCCTGACCGGCGCGTATGTGTGTGCAGAGCAGCTCTGCACACACATACGCGCCGGGTCAGGGGCGACTCACTAGCGGCTGAACGACTCCATGATCGTCTGCCCGTCCGAACCGGTGCCCGTCACGAAGGTGTAGGACTCGCTGGACGACGTGCCGTCGTCGCGCACGAAGACGACTGTCGCCTGCACGGTGTTGTTGCCGGTGGACCGCACGTTCTGGAGGCTCACCGACCGCAGACCCCCGTAGAAGTTGTCGAACGCGGTCTGCCCGCCCGACGCCTGCTGGGCCTGGGGGCTCAGCAACTGCCACGCCGCGTCGGTGTTGCCGGGCAACAGGGAGTAGTAGTGCTGCACGAACGCCGTCGACTCGGTGGGCCCGGGCGCCGCCGACCCGGACGTGCTCGGCGGAGTGGTGGTCGGAGCGGGGGTGGTCGTCGGACGCGGCGTTGGTGACGGTGTGGACGACGGGGCCGGTGTGGTGGTCGGCGCACCCGCCGGAGGCACCGCCGGGGCGCTGGCGGAAGCCGGCCCGGCGGGCGGGGTGGGCTGGTTGCCGGCGTTACCAGCGGCGCCGTTGAGCAGCGCGGCGAGCGCGCCGATGCCCGCGAGGAGCACAATCGCGAGCCCGATGAGCAGCGGCCGCAGGTTGCGCTTGCGCGGCGGGGGCGGAGGCGGCGCCGACACCGGCCGGAGCTCGGCGGTCGGGGTCGCCGGGGCCGGGCGTGGTGCGGCCGCGGCCCCGAGCGCGGCAGTGGCGGTGGCAGTGGCGGTGGTGGGAGCCGAAGCGCCGGTCAGGCCGTGGTCCCGGCCGACGGCGGCCGCCGCCAGGGCGTCCCGAGCCTGGGTAGCCGACGGGCGGCCCTCCGGCTCGCGGCTCAGCAGCCGCATGATCACGTCCATGACCGGCCCGTCCTGCTCGGGCGGCCGGACCTCGCCCATCGCCACCTTGTGCAGCAGCGCGTACGCGTTGTCGTTGAGCCCGAACGGCGGGGTGCCCTCGACCGCCGCGTAGAGCGTGGCGCCGAGTGCGAAGACGTCCGACGCGGCCGTCGGGTCCTGGCCGCGGGCCACCTCGGGCGAGAGGAACGCCGGCGTGCCCGCGATGAGCCCGGTTCGGGTGAGCTGCACGTCGTCGACGGCACGCGAGACGCCGAAGTCGGTGAGCTTGACCAGCCCGTCCTCGGCGATCAGGACGTTGCCCGGCTTCACGTCGCGGTGCACCACCCCGGCGAGGTGTGCCGCAATGAGCCCGTCGGCCACCTGGCGGCCGATGTCGGCCACCTGGCGCAGCGGGAGCGGTCCCTTCTCCCCGAGCACCTGCGCGAGCGACTGGGAGGGCAGGTACTCCATCACCAGCCACGGCCGGTCCTCGTACACGACCACGTCGAACATGCTGATGACGTGCGCGTGCTGGAGCCGGGCCCCGATCCGGCCCTCGCGCAGGATGCGCTGACGCGACTCCTCCAGCGCGTCACCGCCCGCCGCAGTGGGCGGCGCGGCCGCGGCCAGCAGCTCCTTCACTGCCACCGTGCGGTTGAGGAGTTCGTCGGTGGCCCGCCACACCGCGCCCATGGCGCCGGCACCGATCCGTTCGTCGAGCCGGTAGCGGCCGCCAACGCGGATAGGGGACTCGGGTGGCGGACTCATCGCCCGTAAGGGTATCGACGGACGCTGAGGTCCCGCTGAACCAGGGCGGCCGAGGGTGCTGAACAGCTCCGCCCGTCGCGAGCGGCGTCCAGGCGGCAGTGTGGCTGAGCCGTCCAGGGCGCTCCTACCTGCTGGTCACCAGCTCCACCAGCTCCACCAGCTCCACCGGCTCCATCGCGGCAGGCCGAGGCGGCTCGCGCACGCGGGCCACGAGCCGTAGCCGCCCCGGTCGTCACGCACCCGGGCCGCCACGGCGATCTGCTCCTCCCGCAGCAGGCCGCGGAGCGGCAGGCCCGCCGTCGGCGGAACCGGGGGCGACCTCCGCTGCCGGGTCGTCGAGGTCCTGACCGGACGCGCCGGTCTCGGGAGCGGTCCCAGGCCCACGCTCGGGCCCACTCCCGCGGCTCGTGCCCGGCGCGCCCAGGCCGGCCCCGGCGTCGTCCACGACGAGCACCCAGTCGGCCTCGTCGCCGTCGGTGGCGGGCGGGGTGAAGGCGACCGTGCCCCCACCCTCGACGGCGTCGAGCCGGTTGGCCTCGCCGGTGCGGGGGTCGAACCACCACGGCTGCGCGGAGCCGCCCGCCAGCGCGCCGAGGTCGACCGCCACGTCGTGGCCCGCGGGCGTGTAGGCCATGAGTGTGGACCCGTCCGCCGCGACGGCCGCCTAAATCCGCTCCGCTCCGCTGCCGGCGTCCGCGACGACGTCGGCGGGCTCGACGCGCGGCCGCGACTCGATCAGCGCGCGGAGATTCTGCATCTGCGCAGCGGCGGGGAACGCGAGCGCGTCCGTCCAGTCACCGCGCGCCCCCAGTTGCGCCCTGCGCCCGTCGGCGAGGAACTGCCATACCGCGTGGTGGCCGTACGTGTGCCCGGCCGCCCCGCCCAGCACGGACCAGTAGGCGTCGCGGCGCACGTCGATCGCCGCGGAGAAGCCGTCCTCGGGGCGCCAGCAGTACGGGTGGTCCTCGTAGATCGGCTCTCCGTCGACGAACGGCAGGCCTGCCGCATAGGTCGTCGCCACCAGCTCCGCGCGCACGTCGTAGCGCAGGCAGTGCCCGCCCTGGAACATGTGGAACCCCATCCGGTCGGCGCCCTCGAACCATGTGACGGATGTCTGGTCGCCGCGGGGGTGGTAGGTCATGAGCTGGTTGCCGCCGCCCGCCCGGATGCCGTCGGCGAGCGCGCTCCAGACGCCTTCGGCGCCGCCGGCGGGGGCGTCCCCGCCCAGCACCCAGACGACGTTGGGCGCGCTGCCGTAGCGCTGCCCGAGGAACTCCCCGTACCCGGCCGCGTTGTCGTGGGTGACCAGGCTGCCGACCTGCGTGTCGGCCCACACGGGCAGGATCGCCATCACGAGCCCGCGCTCGGCGGCCTGGTCCACTGCGAAGTCGACGTGGTCCCAGTAGTCGTACTGCTCCTCGTGGTCGGTGGTGGCGCCCTCGGTCACGGACAGGTCGCCGAGGCCGGAGCCGTAAGGCGAGTCGCCGTACTGGTTGGGGCCCGGCCCGCCGGCCTGGGGGAAGATCGCGACGGCCTGGATCACCGTGAAGCCCTGGACAGCCCTGGCCTCCAGGTACTCCTCGGTCTCCGCGCGTGTGAGGTTGACGAACAGGCTCCACGCCGTGTCACCGAGCCAGAAGAACGGCTCGCCCGCCCGCGTGAACGAGCGGCCATCGACGCGGATCGCCGCCGTGACCGCGCCGCCCTGCTCCGGGCACGCGCCCCGTTCGGCCCCGATCAGACCGCCGGTCACCACCCCTGACGCATCGATCCGGACCCGGTTCGACGCGCCCGTGACGTAACCGTCGCAGCCCCGGACCTCGGCGCGCGCGGCCGGCTCGGCCGCGCCGACGGACGCGACCAGCAGACCGCCGAGAACGACGGCGACAGTGGTCGCGGCGAGCACCGGCTGGAGGCCGGTACCGGAGCGGAACGGTCGGGGCACGGACCACCTCGGACCCACCCGCGAGGGCGGATGTCGGCAGGCGCAACGACCACTCGCGGGGCCGCCGCTGGGGGCATCCGCACGTTAGGCAGAGGCGGGGTCAACACGGGCCGGAACGGACAAACCGACAGCGACAAAATGATCGCCCCAATGCTGCATCGGTCGGTTCCGTCGCAGGTCAGGACCGGATTGATCAGTGCAGGGAAGGCCCCGATCGGGGCCGTCGAACGTTCACGATCGTTACCGTCCGCAAGCCGTTCGGCGCACCAAACTCGACATACCTCACGAGTGGTGCGCCGTTCCGGTGATCACAGCGACTTGATGGGCGCGGACGGGCTCCAACAGGAGCACCATGGGGGCACCGCAGCCGAACAAAAGGGGGAGAGATGAAGATCGCCGCGATTCTCGACACCAAGGGACATACCGTGCATTCGGTGCTGCCGTGGCACACGGTCGCCGAGGTCGTCGAGAGGCTCGGCAAGGTCGGAGTCGGAGCGGTACTCGTCTGCGACGAGAACAAGGTGATCAAGGGCATCGCGTCCGAGCGCGACATCGTCCGCGCGCTGCGGCGCCACGGTGCCGCGCTGCTCCCGATGCCGGTCAGCGAGGTGATGACGAAGTACGTCGAGACCTGCGAGCCCGACGAGACCGTGGCCCACGCGATGGCCCGGATGACTGCCGGTCGCTACCGGCACCTCCCGGTGTTGTCGGAGGGCAGGCTCGTCGGGATGGTGAGCATCGGCGACCTGGTGAAGAACCGCGTGCGCGAGATGGAGATGGAGACCGGTGTCCTGCGCGACGCGGTGATCTCGCGCCAGTGACGGTCTGGTGCCCTGATTGCAGCAGAGCCACGCTGGTGCAAGCGGGTTGCACGAACGTGGCTCTGCTGCAGGGTACGGCGCTGCATGGTACGGCGCTGCAGGGTACGGCGTTGTGCCGGAGGGGAGCCGGTCAGTCGAACTCGGGGGACTCCGTGCGGGTGCGCTTGAGCTCGAAGAAGTGCGGGAAGCCGGCGAGGAGCCGGGCGCCGTCGAACACGCGGCCGGCCTCCTCACCACGAGGGATGCGGGAGAGCACCGGCCCGAAGAACGCCACCCCGTCGATGTGGATGGTGGGGGTGCCGACGTCGAGCCCCACCGGCTCCATGCCGCGCTTGTGGCTCTCGCGCAGCTCTGCGTCGAACTCCGTGCTCGTGGCCGCGTCGGCGAGGGAGGCGGGGAGGTCCAGCTCGGCGAGCGCCTCCTTGATCACCACTTCGAAGTCCTTGTTGCCCTGGTTGTGGATCCGGGTGCCGAGCGCCGTGTAGAGCGGTTCCAGCACCTCGGGGCCGTGGGCTCGGGCAGCGGCGATGGCGACGCGCACCGGGCCCCACGCGCGTTCCATCACCTCGCGGTAGTTCTCCGGCAGGTCCCGTCCCTCGTTGAGGACCGCGAGGCTCATCACGTGCCAGTTGATCTCGACGTCGCGCACTGCACGCACCTCGAGCATCCAGCGGGATGTGATCCACGCCCACGGGCACAGGGGGTCGAACCAGAAGTCGACGCGGGCGGTCTCGGGGCTCGTCACAGGTTCTCCCATCGATAACGCTTCGACACTCATCCATTTGGCCAACCCCGCCTGCCCGGCCGGCATTCCCCGGCGGTCGCGATCGCAGGGGCACCACCGCTCGTCACGTGGTTGGATCGGCATCCAGGACCCCGGGCGTCCACGCACTCGACGCCCACCCGACACGTAGGAGTCGCGAGCAAAGCATGGCCCCGCCCAACCTCACCCGCACCGACGCCGAACGGCGCGCCGCGCTGCTCGACGTCGTCGACTACGTGGTCGAGCTCGACCTGACCGACGGCGGTGGCAAGCCCGGCGAGAGCACCTTCGCCACCACCTCCACCGTCCGCTTCCGCTGCGCCGAGCCCGGGGCCGACAGCTGGATCGACTTCGTGGGTGCCGAGGTCGCCTCGGCCACGCTGAACGGCCGGCCGCTCGACGTCAGCGGCTACCGCGAGGAGGACGGCATCGCGCTCCCCGGCCTCGCCGCGGAGAACGAGCTGCGGGTCGTCGCGACGGGCCGGTACATGAACACCGGCGAGGGGCTGCACCGCTTCGTCGACCCCGTTGACGGGGCCGTGTACCTGTACTCGCAGTTCGAGACGGCCGACGCGAAGCGCATGTTCGCCTGCTTCGACCAGCCCGACCTCAAGGCCCGCTACACGCTGACGGTCACCGCGCCCACGGACTGGAAGGTCGTCTCCAACTCGGTCATCGCCGAGACCGGCGAGGGCGAAGGCGGCGCCGCCGTACACCGATTCGCGACGTCCGAGATCATGTCCACGTACGTTGTGGCGCTGATCGCGGGCCCCTACGGCGAGTGGCGCGACGAGCACCGCGACGCGGAGGGGTCGATCCCACTCGGCATCTACTGCCGCGCGTCCCTCGCCCCGCACATGGACGCCGAGCGGCTCTTCACCGAGACCAAGCAGGGCTTCGACTTCTACCACCGCAACTTCGGCGTGCGGTACCCGTTCGCGAAGTACGACCAGCTCTTCGTCCCCGAGTTCAACGCGGGCGCCATGGAGAACGCGGGCGCGGTGACGTTCCTGGAGGACTACGTCTTCCGCTCCCGCGTCACACGCTTCCTCTACGAGCGCCGCGCCGAGACCGTGCTGCACGAGATGGCGCACATGTGGTTCGGCGACCTCGTCACCATGCGCTGGTGGGACGACCTGTGGCTGAACGAGTCGTTCGCCACCTGGGCGTCAGTGCTGTGCCAGGCCGAGGCCACCGAGTACACGGAGGCCTGGACGACGTTCGCGAACGTCGAGAAGTCGTGGGCGTACCGGCAGGATCAGCTGCCCTCCACGCACCCGGTGGCGGCCGACATCCCGGACCTGCAGGCCGTCGAGGTCAACTTCGACGGCATCACCTACGCCAAGGGCGCGTCGGTGCTCAAGCAGCTCGTCGCGTACGTGGGCCTGGATCCGTTCCTCGCCGGGCTGCGCAGCTACTTCTCCGCGCACGCGTGGGGCAACGCCACGTTCGCCGACCTGCTCGGCGCGCTCGAGGCGGCCTCCGGTCGTGACCTTTCCGACTGGGGCGCGCAGTGGCTGCGCACCACCGGGCTCAACCTGCTGCGCCCGTCGTTCGAGGTGGACGCGGACGGCCGGTTCACCCACTTCGAGGTCGTGCAGGGTCCCGCGCGCCCCGGCGCGGGTGAGCTTCGTACCCACCGCATCGCCGTCGGCGTCTACAACGACGCCGAGGACGAGGACGGCGGCACCGGGGGCAAGCTCGTGCGCACCCACCGGGTCGAGGTGGACGTCAGCGGCGAGCGCACCGAGGTGCCCGAGCTGAAGGGCGTGCCCCGCGGCAAGCTGGTGCTGGTCAACGACGACGACCTGACCTACTGCGCGCTGCGGCTGGACCCCGACTCGCTCGCCACGCTCGTGGACCGCATCGGCGACATCGCCGAGCCGCTGCCGCGCACTCTCTGCTGGTCGGCGGCCTGGGAGATGACACGCGAGGCCGAGCTCAAGGCGCGTGACTTCACCACCCTCGTCGCGGGCGGGTTCGCAGCAGAGTCCGAGATCGGCGTCGTGCAGCGGCTGCTGCAGCAGGCGCAGACCGCCGTCGCGTCCTACGCCGACGAGGCGTGGGCGGCCGAGCGCGGCTGGCCGCTGCTCGTCGACGCGCTCCGGTTCTACGTCGACACCTCCCCCGCGGGCTCCGACGCGCAGCTCGCCGGCGTCAACGCGCTCGCCGCGAGCGTGCTGCCGCAGAAGGTCCTGGACCGGATGCGCGGCTGGCTACTCGACGTCGACGTGCCCGAGGGCCTCACCGTCGACACCGACCTGCGGTGGCGGCTGCTGCACGCTCTCGTCGCGCACGGCGCTGCCGGCGACGCCGAGATCGAGGAGGAGCTCCAGCGGGACCCCACCTCCACCGGCCAGCGGCAGGCCGAGCGGGCGCGGGCGCTGGTGCCCACGGCCGAGGCGAAGGAGCGAGCCTGGCAGCGGGCCGTGCACGACGACGAGATCCCCAACGCGGTGCAGGAAGCGGTCATCAGCGGGTTCGGTCACCCCGCCCAGCGCCACCTGCTCGGCGGCTACGTCGAGCGCTACTTCGCCGAGGTCGCCGAGGTGTGGTCGCGGCGCACGAGCGAGCGGGCGCAGTCGGTGGTCGTCGGGCTCTTCCCGTCGTGGGCGGTGGACAAGTCCACGGTCGACGCCGCCGACGCCTGGCTCGCCGACGAGAGCCACCCGCCCGCCCTGCGGCGGCTGGTGTCCGAGGGTCGCGCCGGGATCGTCCGGGCGCTGGGGGCGCGGGAGTTCGACAAGTCGTAGGCGGTGTTCCGGATCCGCGATGGACGAAAGGGCTGTTGCGAGATGGGAAGCGTGACCGGGTCGATCGACCGCGCGGGTTGCGAGTGGCTGCAGTACGACTACGACCCCGCGCTGGTGGCGGGCGACCGGCCGGGTTCGTTCACCATGTGGCGCTACCGGGACCTGCTACCGGTACCCGACGGCCCGGTGCGGTACCCACTGCCGATCGGCGGCACGCCGCTGCTGCCCGCGCCTGCCCTCAGACAGGCCGCGGGCATCCCGCAGCTGTGGATCAAGGACGAGACGCGCAACCCGAGCGCGTCCAACAAGGACCGGGCCACCGCGCTGGTGATCGAGGACGGGCTGCGGCGCGGGCTGGACACGATCACGACCGCCTCCACCGGCAACGCGGCTGTGGCCACCTCGTTCGGTGCCGCCGCAGCGGGGCTGCGGGCCGTCATCTTCGTGTCCACCGGCTGCCAGCCGGAGAAGCTCGCGCTCATGACGGAGGCCGGTGCGCGGGTCTTCCAGGTGCCCGCCGGCTACGCGGCTGCCGTCGACCTCTCCAGGGCCGCCGCGCGGGAGTTCGGCTGGCTCGACCGCAACACCGGCGCCAACCCACTCACCATCGAGGCGAAGAAGACGGTCGCGTTCGAGGTGTGGGAACAGCTCGGCCGCCGGATCCCCGACGCGATGATCGTCCCGGTCGGGGATGGCCCCACGCTGGTGGCACTCGACAAGGGCTTCGCCGAACTCGTCAGCTGCGGCCTGGCCGAGCGGCAGCCGCGCCTCATCGGGGTGCAGGCCGAGAGGTGCCAGCCGTTGGTAAAGGCGTGGCTCGGTGCGCCCGCGGGTCCGGCGGAGCTGGATCCTGCGGGCACGGTCGCCGACGGCATCGCGGTGTTGCGCCCGGCCATCGGCGACGCCGTGCTGGACGCGGTGGGCCGCAGTGGCGGGGCGATGGTGGCGGTGAGCGACAGTGCGCTGCTGAACGCTGTGGCAACACTCGCCGGCCGGGCGGGCGTGGGTGCGGAACCCGCAGGCGCTGCGGCACTGGCAGGGCTGGAGAGCGCCGTCGAAAGCGGCCTGACGGACCGGTCGGAGACGGTGGTGCTGCTGGTGACCGGCCGGGAGGTCAAGGCTGCGGGGCCGCCGGCCGACCCGAGCCGGGTGGCGGTCGTCGAGAAGCTCGACGAGGTGGAGCAAGCGCTGGCGGTGAGCTGAGGCAAGCACCAGGCTCTGCACACACATACGCACAGGGTGTCGCCGTGAGATGGACATGAGAGTGACTCAGACAAGATCGAACAGCTCTCCTGCACATCTCACGGCCCAGGGACGAGCAGGTGGACGCGTATGTGTGTGCAGAGCCTGCGTCAACCCGTCCGCGCGCCGGCCTCCAGTCCGTTGGGGCTGAGCACGTCCTCGCCGTAGAGGTCCTGCAGCCAGTTGGACTGGTAGACCGTGTCCAGGTAGCGCTCCCCCAGGTCCGGGGCGATGGCCACCGACGTGAGCGCGCGCGTGTCGTGCTGCGACGACAGCCAGTCCATCGCGCCGCTGACGACAGTGCCGGTCGAGCCGCCGAACAGGAATCCGCTCTTGGCGAGGCGATGGCACGACCGGACGGTGTCCGCCTCCTCGACGTGCACCACGTCGTCGATGAACGACTCGTCGAGCAGCGGCGGGCGAATGTTCATCCCCAGGCCCGGAATCATCCGGCGGCCCGGCGGATGACCGAATGTCACCGACCCGGCCGAGTCCACCGCGATGATCCGCACCGGCCGGGGCCACTCGCGAAAGTAGCGCGCGCAGCCCATCAGGGTTCCGGTGGTGCCGGCGCCGATGAACAGCACGTCGAGGTTCGGGAACTGCCGTGCGATCGCCGGCCCGGTCCTGCGGTAGTGCGCCTTCCAGTTGCTCGGATTGCTGTACTGGTTGAGCCACACGTACCGCTCGTCGGACGCGCACAGCGCGCGCAGGTAGTTGAGCCGGGCGCCGAGGAAACCGCCGACCGCATCGGGCTCGGTGATGATGTGCACCTGGCTGCCCAATGCCTCCATCAGCCGCCTCGTGGAGAGGTTGCAGCGGGAGTCGGTCACGCAGATGAATCGGTAGCCCTTGCTCGCCGCGAGCATGCTCAGCGCCACGCCCAGGTTGCCGGACGAGGATTCGACCAGGACGGACCCTGGCGTCAGGACTCCGTCGCGCTCGGCGGACTCCACCATCTCGGTTGCGGCCTTCAGTTTGATCGAGCCAGCGAAGTTGAAGCCCTCACACTTCAAGAACAACGACTGCCCGAAGATCATCCGAAGGTCGACGTACAGCTCGTCTTCGTTGAAGACATGAGGGACGGATATAATTGGCACGATGGCCTCCTCAATTGCAGCATAGCATTCTGCCGCTCATCCGTACCGGCGCATTTCGTGGAAGAAGTCGTCGACGATGTGCAGATCGCCCGAGCGGTTCACCTCGTCGTATACGAATTTGGCGACGGCGAGATCGAGCACGCCGAGGCCGAAAGGTGAGAACACCACCGGCCGGCCCGCCGGCACCGTCACCTGCCCGGCCATCACGTCGTCCAACGTGCCGTGCAGGAAGTCCCGGTTTCCGGTGAGCTGCTCGGCGAGGTGCGGTGATGTGTCGGCCTTGAGGCAGTGGTCGACGTCGTCGACGATGTTGGTCGAGGCGAGCAGGATCTCCGGCGCGAGGTCGCGCAGTGACACGTGCAGCACCAAAGGGTTGTGTGCGAACCATGTCAGATCGCTGACGTGCGGCTGCGCGGCGACGGTGGCGAAGACCACCAGGTCGCTGGAGCGGATCAGCTGCTCGGCGTCCCCGTGAACGGTGATCCGGCCGGGCGGGTCCGCCTCCTCCAGATAGCCGCGGAACCCGGCCGCGCTGTCCGCTGACAGGTCGTGCACCCCGATCTCGTCGAACGACCACCCGGTGCCCGCCAGGAAAGTGTGGATGTAGCGGGCGATCAGGCCCGTCCCGACGAACCCGACCCTGGTCGGACGCGTCCGGCCGCGGGTGAGCCTGTTGGCCGCCAGCGCCGCCGACGCGGCAGTCCTGGTGGCGCTGATGATCGAGCTCTCCAGGCAGGCGAACGGGTAGCCGGTGTCGTGGTCGTTGAGGATCAGCACGGCCGAGGCTCTCGGGATCCCGGCCGCCACGTTCTCCGGGAAGCTGGAGATCCATTTCAGACCGTCCACCCGCACCTGCCCGCCGATCGAGGCGGGCAGCGCGATGATCCGCGCGGACGGGCGGTCGGGAAAGCGCAGGAAGTACGACGGCGGGTTCACCGAATCGCCTGCTCCATGCAGCCGGTAGGTGGCCTCGACGACCTCGACGATCTGCTTCTCGCGTCCCTGCAGCACACGGCGGACCTGGGCACCGGAGATCACCGCGAACGTCGGCACAGTGGTCGACTCGGTGATCGACTCGGTGATCGGGATCGTGGTCATCGGGCGCTTACCTCCACCGTCGGCGAGCAGTCGGCCAGGCGCACCGCGTCGGCCATCGCGACGAGCACCTCGCGCTGTCCCGCGTAGGCCTCCCTGCTGTGCGCGGTGCGCACGTTGTCGACGAGCATCAGGTCGCCTGCCTGCCACGGCTCGCGCCCGGTGTTGGCGTCGTAGACAGCGTTGAGCAACTGCACGATGTCCTCGCCGATCGGGTCGCCGCCACCGAATCGGGTGTTGAACGGCAACCCGTCGGCCCCGTAGACGTCCACCAGGTACTCGCGCACCTCGGGAGCCATCGTCCACTCGTTGAGGAACGCGATCTGGTTGAACCAGCAGCGCCGGCCCGTGACCGGGTGGCGCACGACGGCGCTGCGGTGCTGCCGGGTGCGCAGCCCGCCGTCGGGTTGCCACTCGAACCCGATCGCATTGGCCCGGCAGTAGCTCTCGACGGCGCCCCGGTCCTCCGTGCCGAACGCCTCCGCGAACGACGCCCCGATCTCGTCGTTGTAGCTGCGGGTGAGCAGCCAACCCTCCCGCTCGAACCGGTCGACCAGGGCAGGAGGCAGCGCGTCGAGCACGGTCGCCGAGTCGGCCACGCCGGTCGCCCCGCCCTCTGTGGGGGCGCTCAGGCACGCGAACAGCATCAGGCCGGGGAACTCGAGTGTGTAGCTGAGCTCGTGGTGCATGCACATCGGCTGGTTCGGCGGCCACTTCGACGAGGAGTACACGCCGTCGGCGTACGTCCGCCGGGAAGCGAAAGCCTCCTTCTCGGCCATGAGCCCGTTGGCCAGCCGCTGGAACACGGCCCCGGCCTCGGCCGCGTCCCGCAACCCGAGACCGCGGACGAGCACCGAACCGTGCTCGGCGACCACGGCCCGCAGTCTCTCCCGGTGCTCCGCCGCCCAGCTCAGCGCACCGCCGGCGGCCTCGGCCCGCAGCATGGGAGGTGCGCCGGGTCGCAGGTCGACGCCGAACGGCGATGTCAGGAATGAGGACGACATCTCGTTGTTCCTCCAGTTCCTTACTCAGGACGAAGTCAGCAGTTCGGCGGCCTGCAGCACGGCGTGCGCCGCCCCGGCCGGCCTGCTGCGCAGGAAGTAGTGGCCGCCGTCGGCGAGCTCGTGCATGTCGACGTGATCGGCGAGGAGCTGCCACTCGCGGTAGCGGCGCGGGAACTCCGTTGTCAGGGGGTCGTCGGCGGCGACGACCACGGTGACCGGCGCGGACAGCTTCACCACCGGCGGAGCGTCCAGTGCGTCGGCGAAGTAGCGGTGTGCGCACACGGAGTCGTGCCGGAACGCGGCGCCTACGTGCGCGGCGCGCTGCGCGTCCAGCTCTCCGAGCTCCGTGAAGCCGCCGTCCACGCTCAGCCCCGCGGCGATCTCGGCGTCGCTCCGCCTGGCCAGCGCGGTGATGGCGTCCCGCCGGTCGGTAGCGTCACCGAGCAGCTGCGCGGCGAGGAACACCCGCTGGACGTCCACCCCACGCTCCTGCAGCTTCCTGGCCGCCTCCACGGCGAAGGCGGTGCCTAACGAGTGGCCCCACAGCAGGACCCTGGTCAGGCCCCGCCGGCCGATCTCGGCGGCGACCTGCTCCACCACGGCCGCCATCGGCACGAAGGGCTCGGGATCCGCGGCCAGGTCGTGGCCGGGCAGCTCGACGGCGTAGACCGCCAGCCCGCTGTCTCGCAGCGCGCCCGCCATCGGCTGGAAGTTGACCGCGTTGCCGCCCGCGTAGGGGAAGCACACCAGGGCCCCGACACCGGGCCCGGCGGGTTCGGACAGCGCCTGAAGCAGCCCGGAGCGCCGCTCCGACCTGCCGTCGACCATCTGGGCGAGATCGGCCAGAACCGGGTGGCGGGTGATGTCCGTGAGGGACACCGCGCGCTTCAGGGTGATCGCCAGCTTCACGGCCGCCAGCGAGGTGCCGCCCCGGTCGAAGAAGTGGTCCAGCCTGCCGATCTGGTCCTCCGGGACGCCGAGCACCGTCGCCCACGCGGCCGCCAGCCGCCGCTCGGTCGGCGTGGCCGGCGCCCGGTAGTCCTCCTCGACGGCGTCGAGGTCGGTGGCGCGCGCCGTGAGCGTCGTCCTGTCGATCTTGCCGTTGGCGGTCAGCGGCAGGCTCTCCTGCCAGTGGAACGCCGACGGGACCATGTACTCGGGCAGTCGCTCGGCCAGCCGGTCCCGCAGAACGCCGGCCTCGAGCGGGCGCGGGCCGGAGTAGAAGGCCACCAGACGCTTGACCTGGTCGGCTCCTTCCGCGACCACCGCGGCACCGTCGCGGACACCCGGCACCCGCAGCAGGGCGTTCTCGACCTCGCCGATCTCGATCCGGAAACCGCGGATCTTGACCTGGTTGTCCCGGCGGCCGAGGAAGTCCAGCTTGCCGTCCGGCTGCCAGCGGCCGTAGTCGCCGGTGCGGCAGATCCGCTCGCCCTCCCGGAGCGGGTCGGCCGCGAAGAGCTGGCGGGTGCGTTCGGGGTCGTTGACGTACCCGCGGCCGACGCAGACGCCGGAGAAGACGATCAGGCCGGGTGCGCCGAGCGGCACCGGTGAGAGGTGCTCGTCCACGACGTAGACGTGCGTGTTGATGATGGGACGGCCGAGCGGGACCCGGTCCGCGTCCGGGACGCGGTCCATGACCTCGTGCACGGCGTCGTCCGAGGTCTCGGTCAGCCCATAGGTGTTGACCAGCTTGATGTCCGGCTGCACGGCGAACCAGCGCTCGACGAGCTCCTTCTTCAGGAAGTCCCCTGTCGGCGACACGGTGTGCAGGTCCGGCAGCTCGCGGGGGTGCTGCTCCAGGTAGGAGACGACGACGTCGAGGTACGACGGCACGACCTGGAGCACGGAGGCCCGGTTCTCGACGATCGTGTCGACGAACCGCTCGACGTCGAGGATCACCTCCTGGTCCACCACCAGGGTCCGGCCGCCCACCAGGAGCGCACCGACCAGCTGCCACACCGAGATGTCGAAGCACTGGGGCCCGGTCTGGGGGATCACCTCGCCCTCACCGACCTCGAGGTCGATGAGCTTGGCGTAGATGTGGTTGAGCATCCCCGCGTGCTCGCACATCGCACCCTTGGGTTCGCCGGTGGAGCCCGAGGTGAAGAGCATGTACGCGAGCTGGTCGGGCCCGACGTCGACGCCGAGGTTCCGGTCGGTGTGGTCCTCGGCGTAGGCCGCGTCGACGACGAGCGTCCGCAGCTCCGGCAGGGATTCGAGGGCCTCGTCGAGGGTGGTGGTGCTGCCGCGCTCGGTCAGCACGAGATCGCAGCCGGAGCGGGAGAGTGCCTTCGCGATGCGACCGGCCGGGAAGTGCGGTTCGAGCGGCAGGTACACACCGCCCGCCTTGAAGATCGCGAGGACGGCGGCCATCCAGTCGAGGTTGCGCTCCATCACCACCGCCACGACACCCTCCCGCGGCAGTCCCCGCGCGCGGAGGGCACGGCTCAGCCGGTTGGCCCGGGCGTTGAGCTCGCGGTAGGTCCACTGCCGATCGCCGTGCACGGCCGCGACGGCGTCCGGATGTGCCTCCACCCGCTCCTCGAACAGCTCGTGCATCCGGCGGTGGGGCAGCTCCCGGCGAGGTCCTGCGAGCCCGTCGCGCTGGAACTGCAACTCCTCGGCGGAGAGCAGGCTCTGCCGCGTGTGCTCCGCGTCCGGGTCCGTGGCGATCAGCGCGAGCGCGGTGAGGTGGTAACCAGCGATCCTGGCGGCGCTGTCGGCGTCGAGCGCGTCGCTCCGGTACCGCAGCCGCAGCACGGGCCGGCCGTCGTGCGCCGGTGGGAACCCGACCGACAGCACCGTGTCCTCGGCGAGCTCGCCGCCGTCGCCCGTCGGATCGAACACGGTCTCGAACGCCGGTCCGGCCAGGCCCGGCTCGCGCCAGCGATCCGAGTCGGCCCGAAACGTGTCCTTCACCAGCGCCCGCCACGAGCCGGATTCGGTCGTCAGCCGGCAGGGCAACGCGCGGCCGCCCGCCGTCGTGACGTAGCCCGTCACGACCTCACGCTCGCCGGACAGCGCGGCGAGCACTCTGGCGTGCGCAGCCAGCAGCACCGTGCCGGACGGGACGGCCAACTCGTCCGCGACGCGGTCCACCGCGGCCAGGAGGTCAGCCGGGATCGCCGTGTCGTGCTCGGCAACGCCGGGGACCGGGTCGAGGGTCCACCGCGGGATCGCGGTGAAGCCCCCGGTCGCCGCTGCTGTCGTCATCTCCGTCGTTCCTCCTCGATCACGGGGCCGTCATCGGCCCTGCTGCAGCGCGGTCCACGTGGCCACGGCGACCGTCCCGTCGATCGGCAGCCCTCGCGAGGCCTGGAAGTCGCGCACCGCCCGCTGGGTCATCGACAGGAAGTCGCCGGTGGCCGGCAGGGGCCGGTTGAGAGCCACGGCCAGGGCGTGCTGCAGCCGGCTCACGTGCTCGCCGTGTGCGCCGACGCGAAGCACCGGCCGATCGCCGCCTGCGAGCAGCGCCACCGCCGTCGCCCGCCCGACGGTGCCGGCCGGGTCTCCGGTAACACCCGCGACCTCCTGGAAACGCCGCACGGCCGCATCGGTCGGGCCGTCCATCTCCCCGTTCGCGGGTCCGGCGTAGTAGCCGAGCCGCTGTAGGTGCTGCTGGGCGCTGACGACCTCATCGCCGCGACTGCCTGCGCGCAGGCCCGCGTCGAGGAGGGGCACGTCGGTGACCTCGAACCACCGCAGGGTCGCCGGGACCGGCGCCGCGACCGGAAGGGGCGCTGGGTTCGGCGCGGGCGGCGCCGGAAGCGCCAAGGGGGCAGCGGGGGCCGGACCGGACGCCTGCGGGGCCGGCGCCAGGGACGACAAGCCGCTCCAGTTGGCGACTCCAAAGCCGGCCACGGCGACCAGCGCGACGAGCACGCCGGTGGCCGGCACCGCGGCCCGGTGCCGCCGGGCCGGCCTGTCGACCACCGGCCGCTCGATGACCGGCCGCTGGACCACCGGCGCCGCGTCGCGCGGGGCTGTCCGCTTCGCATCCAGCAGGTCGGGCATCTCGCGCGCCGGATTCCCACCCCAGTGGGCGTGCGGCGGCATCTCCTCGCCCTTCATGAGGAAGGAATCGGCCGCGAGCACCGCCCCGTCGCCCATCGTTACGCCGTAATGGACCATCGCGCCGACCCCGACGGTGCAGCCGGAACCGACCGTGATGCCATCGCACTTGTAGGCGTAGTCCTCCTGCGAGTGGCACTGCAGGCCTGTGTTGGCGTTGAGGGTGACGTCGTCGCCGATCGACACGATGTTCTTCTCGGCCAACGTGGCCCCGTCATCGAAGAGCCGCTTCCCGACCCGGACGCCCACCAGCCGCCAGAGCACGGCCTTGAACGGCGTGCCGTTGAAGATCCGGTGCAGTCCGATCCGGGCACAGAACTTGAAGAAGCGTTCCGTCCGCCAGAAGTCGATCTCATAGATCGAGCAGTACATCGGTCGCGCGCCCCGGAATCCCGTTGAGGCACGCTCCAGCATTGCGAGGTAGACGACGCTGAAAACGAGGATGAGGACGTTGGCCAGCGCGATCGTCCACGCACCCAATGAGTCGTAAAGATCCGCCGCGATGAAGGTGATCAGCGTGAGCACGAAGTAGTAGAACCACCTCGCCAGCAGGACCCACCGGATCGTCGCACGGTTGTACCTGTCCTTGGCAGCGAGGCGGCGCGGGAAGTCGTCCCCGCGTGCTACCTCGGCGAACCGGCTGTCCCGCTCCACCGAGCGCGGGATCCGGAAGCTGGGCGACCCGAGGAGCCCGACACCCTCCCGGACCTCCCCGTCGATCGGGACCAGCACCTTCGTCGCCAGGAGGCAGTTGTCACCCGTCCTCCCCTGTGGGGGATAGACGATCTCGTTCCCGAGAAAGTTGTTCGGCCCGATCGACGCCCGGGACAGGCGGAAGGACGTACTCGAGTAGTCCGTATTGATGAACGTCAGCGCGGCGGCGATCTGGGTTCCGCTGCCGACAGAACTCAGGTAGGGGTTTTCGTGCTTCACCTCCATGCCGAAGTTCGACCCGGTCTGGACGACGGGAGACAGGCGGTACCCGAGGCCTCGCAGATAATGAACAATATAGGAGCTGTCGCCGAGGAGCTCGTGGAAGAACTTCCGGTTGGTCAGCCGCGAGATGGTCCGGTGGACCGAGTAGTGGAAGCCGTACAGCTGGTAGGTCCGGTCCGGCTTGAGCATGAGGTTGAGCGCGCGAGGGAGGGTGAACACGAGGAGAAGGGCGACGAGCTTGGAGCCGAAGAACAGCACCACGGAGAACGCCAGCGCGGAGACGAAGAACGACCAACTCGTGAAGGCTGCCGGTCCCTGCTGCAGGAGCGCTGCGAGCCACGGGATCTCGCCGAACAGCGTGGCCACGAGGCCGAACGTCACCGGCAGGACCACGAACAGCAGGTTCATGAGCTCCAGGGCGGAATAGGAGACCCTGCGCCTGGTGCTGATGTGGGACTGTTCAACGCCTCGGTAGTCCGCGACGGTCCGCTCGCCCGGAGACCCGTGCCAGCGTTCGCCCGCCGGCACGGTCTGCCCCGCGTGCAGCGACGAGGCATGGCCGAGTTGGGCTCCATCGCCAAGCGAGGTCTCGATGTCGAGCACCGCCTTCTCTCCCACGAAGACGTCATTGCCGAGGGTGACCGTGCCCGTCTGGATCAGGCCGCCACGGGCCCGGTAGCAGTTGAGATACGCGTCCTTGCGGACGACCGCCCCGGCGCCGATCGTGAACAGGTCGGTGCACACGGGCACATGCCGGGAGAAGATCACCGCGCCACGTCCGACCTTCGCGCCCAGTGCCCTCAGGTACAGCATGTAGATCGGCGAACCGGCGAACAGAACCAACGGGTTCGCCGCGGTCATCGTCTTGACCAACCAGAAGCGGACGTAGGCCAGGCTCCAGATAGGGATCTCCTGGTGCGTCCATCGACCGATGAGCACCCATTTCACCAGGATCGGAAGCACGGACGCCACGACGAAGACCGCCGCACCGGCCGACACCGCCCGAAGGTAGTCATCGATCAGACTCCCGCCGAGAGAGATCCAGATGAAGGCCCGTTCGAAGATGAGTGCGGCGAGGTAGGTGTATCCGAGGAAGATCAGGGCCTGCAGCGCTCCGCACAGGACGAACTGCCTCGTGCTGGCTCGTTTCGTCACGTCGGTAGTCGGCGGGTACGTCTCGGTCGGCGCCGGGACCGACGACTCGACGGGCGCCGACGTGACGTCCGTGTACGCCGTCGCCAGGCTTCTGATCGTCGGATGCTGGTACACGTCCTTCATCGACACCGACGGCAGATCCGCCCGCTTCCGCACCCGCGCACAGAACTGGGCCATCACCATCGAATCAGCACCCAGATCATCGAAGAAATGACTCTCCACCGACACCCGCTCGACACCCACGACACCCACCAGAACCTCGGCCAGGCTCTCCTCGACCGCGGCAGGCCCACCGACCGGAAGCGCCGGCGCAAGCGCACTGGCCAGACTCCTGACCGTCGGGTGCTGGTACACGTCCTTCATCGACACCGACGGCAGATCCGCCCGCTTCCGCGCCCGCGCACAGAACTGGGCCATCACCATCGAATCAGCACCCAGATCATCGAAGAAATGACTCTCCACCGACACCCGCTCGACACCCACGACACTCGCCAGAACCTCGGCGAGGCGCTCCTCGATCGGCGCCGGCGCAATGACCGGAACTGCGGGCGAAAGCGCGGTCGCCAGGCTTCTGATCGTCGGATGCTGGTACACGTCCTTCATCGACACCGACGGCAGATCCGCCCGCTTCCGCACCCGCGCACAGAACTGGGCCAGCACCATCGAATCAGCACCCAGATCATCGAAGAAATGATCGTCGATCGAGACCCGCTCGACATCCATGAGGCCTGCAAATACCTCCGCGAAAATCCTTTCGGTGTCGGTCGGCGCAGGCGCGGGCCTGCCGTTAATTGTCGAGGTTTCAGAAAGATCGGCGGTTACGACCTCGACAGCTTTTCCCAACACATGAACTCCTTGCCCGGAAATCGGCGACTTCCTGCAATGTCCGAGATTCGTGAAGGAACATCCGCCGGGTTCGTGCGGACAGCGAAACCCGTGATCCCCGGATGCCTCGTGCGGTGCCGGGCGCCCGACGGGGAGACAGGGTGGCCTCGCCGGTGGGCGTTGGCAAGCCGCCCGCCAGGGTCGCGGATGCGCTCCCCGACGTCTGGCCGATCGCTGCCGGGATGAGCTGGGGGGTTGCACCGCCAGCCCGCCAGTCCCGACCCGCGCCGAGCGCGGCCGTGCGGGACCTGGGCACCGTCCCGGCAACGCGCGGCCTGTCGGCGGCGCCGGGATGGTCCATCCGCGTCATTGATTCCTCCTGGCTGCGCGGCCGCCGCCGTGGCGGTCTCGGAACCCTGGTAATCGGAGGGCAATAGCTGTTTGTTTCCGAGTCGGGGCCCCTTCACCCGCTCGGTCGCGCCTCTCTGGCCGCGCCCGGCGATGCTCGCCGATCTCCACCCGAAGGAAGGCGGATTGCCTCTTTTGGGGTGAAAATGCCCCCGGCGACGTGGGCGTTCGAGCGCGGCACGTCGAAGTGGATAACGATCCGGGCGCTACAACCGCCGGATAACCGGCGAACGGTTCGCCGCATCGGCAGAGCGCGGGTCGACGGCCATATCACCCGTTCAGCGGGTCCGCCGGGCGCTCACGCAGGGGACTCGACCCGGGCAGGGAACCTGAGAACGACGGGCGCGGCCTCTCAGGTGGCGGAGTGACCGCTCAGCCGGACAGAGGGACGCGGCTCAGCATCCGGCGGGCACGGCCGCGCAGGCCGGAACGCGGCGCACGCGGTGGCCCCACACGCTCCACAGTCTGAGCCCTGCCGGTAGTGCTCGTGCGCTTCCTTGGCGTGCCCGCAGACGCAGGGGTCCACGATGGTGCGCGGCGCCTGCGGGGAGTCAGGCGGGGAGTCAAGCGAGGAGTTAGGCGGGGAGTCAGCGCGCTGGGCCGGGATGGCCGCGCGGGGATCGGGAACTGCGGGAGCGTCCTCTGGCGAACTGAGCGCGACTTCGGGCGCGTCCGCCCCGTGTAGTCGGCCGTGCCCGGCGCCACTCGGCCTCGATGCCGATTCGCCCATGCTCCCGCCCTTCATCAGTCCCTGGCACCGAGGGGCGTCGCGAAACAGCGACAACGGCGCAGACCGGGCCTATTACTCAACCAGCTCGCATGTGACGAGGAGATCGGTACAGGGTTCCTCCGGCGGACCTTGCGAAACACTCGGATTCTGTCGGCTGCCGATCAGCTCCGGCGAAGGAGCCGTCGCACGATCCCCTTGCGCTTCACCGACCGGAACTTCGCGCAGGCAGTGGCTCCGCAGACGCCGCAATCCGTGCCCGCCCGGTAGTGGTCGTGGGCGGCCTTCGGGTGGCCACAGGTGCAGGGGTCGACGACCGCGGGCCGCTTCGGCGGCGTGTTCGGGCTGACCGGGGCCGCGCGCTGGGCGGGAACAGCCCCGTCGGGGACGGCAGGGATGCCGACGGGCGGGGTGAGAACGGACGAACCGGTCCCTGGTCGACGGCCGCCGCGCTGTGCTGCGCGGTCCCTTGCCAAGTCATCCATGGTGGGCCCTGCCCTTCGTCGTCCGTGGCCGCGTAGCCCAGTATGCGTCGGCCTCGACGGAACGACCATCACTAACTCCGCTGAAGCACGGAGGTTACGGACGTTCGCCGAACGGGCGATCTGGGCGTTGACCGGTGCACGATACGTCGAAAGGGATCATCGGAACGTAACGCCCGACGACGAATCAGGGGCGTGCATCCCGACCTTTCGGTCAGGAGAGGGTGGGTCAGCGCGTGCGGCGCCGGCCGCCCGCCTGGTCAGCAAGCATCCGCAGGCCGCTGAGCAGCCCACCGAGCAGGTCACCCTCCTTGAAGGAGGCGACCATGCTCATGACGGCCAGCTTCGCGCCGCGGTCGGGGAGCCGCAGGCGGGCCTCGGGGCCTGTGACGACCTCCACATGCCGTTGCTCGGGGTCAACCGCGACGAGCACCGCCTCCACGGAACCGTCCAGCTGGTCCTGGAGCTCGACGGCCCGCTTCTGCGGGTCCTCGCCGAGGTCGCCGAGGTAGACGCTGAACAGCAGCCCGGTCTCCCGGCTGGCGAGCGTGAGCGCCTCGTCGAGCCGGGCGAGCTGCACGGGCGTGAACGGGTGCTCGCTGCGGGACGGCTCCTGGAACACCTCCGCAACCGAGATCCGGCCGGAGGAGGTGACGACGGCCCCGACGGGCAGCTCCTCGCTCTGCGGGTGCGCTACGGACGTGCCGGTGCCGCCGTGGTCGGTGGTGCTCCCGGGGTGACCTTCACCAGTTGCCACGGGCACCTCCACGCTCGCCGGTCACCACGAGGCCCTCGACGGACGGCAGCTGCGCGCCCTGCGGGTTGGCCGTCCACCACATCGGCTCGTGCGGCCACGGCTGGCCGACCCGGTACCGGGGCCTGCGAGCCATCCGCGGAGCGACGACCAGCAGCGCGATCAGTAGGTACAGCCCCACCGCCGGCACCACGTAGATGAGGATCGTCTGCAGCACGCTCACGCGTAGACGATATCCCGCGGGGGCGTGGGGCCTGCGGCCGGGCGGTCACCGGCGGAAGACCGTCTCCATCTTGTCGAGGCACTGCTCCAGCCCGGCCCGCGAGATGTCCCGCGCTTCCGCAGTGCCGTAACCGAACTCGCTCACGGTCAGCTCGGTGCGACCGCTGTCCGCCGGGCGGAGCGTGACCACGTGCCGCACCTCCCGCGGCACCCCCGGCGGGATCGAGGACTCGTCGAGCGGCTTGCCGTCGGCGTCGACGAAGTGGAGCACGAACTCGATCCGCTCGGGCGGGGTGATCTCGCGGTAGGTCCATGAGTTGTACATGTCCTGGCCCCCGTACTCCGCGGGCGCGCGCATGCAGACCAGCGACGTGCCGCCCACCCGGAAGTCCATCTCGGCGCTCGGTGAGGTGAAGCCGACCGGCCCCCACCAGCGTCTGACGTGGTCACCGTCGCTCCACGCCAGCCACGCCTGCTCCGGCGGGGCGTCGAGGAGCCGGGTGACGGAGAGGTCGTGCGTCACGGTTCCCGGGCCGGCGCCGCGGGCGCTGATCTGCTGCACGGCCCACTCGTTGCCGTCCGGGTCGCTGAACCGCACGAACCCGACGTTGTCCAGCGCGTCGCCGTCGGTGGCCGGCCGGGAGCCCTCGCGGCCGGCCACGGTGACGCCGCTGTTCTCCACACCCGCCTCGACCAGCATCCGGTGCGCCGCACGCACGTCGGCCACCACGAGCTGCAGCCCGCGCTGCGCTCCAGGCGCCATGTCGACCATCCCCGTGGACACCATGATCGAGCAGCCCGACCCCGGCGGCGTCAGCTGCGCGAACCGCGTGCGCTCGTCCAGGGTCGTGTCAAGGTCGAGCGCGAAGCCCAACTGCCCGGCGTAGAACGCGATCGCGCGGTCCACGTCGGTCACCGGGACGGGCACCACTTCCAGCGTCCAGTCCACGTCTGTTTCCTCCCTCTCGGCTGAGGGGAGCCTGCCCCCGACGGGCGCTATTGGGCATCCGTGGTGGCCACCGGTGCGCTACGGGGCCGCCACGTGGACTCCGAGCGCGGCCGGCTCGGCGCGGCCCTCCGCGGCGCGGGTGGGCAGGAACATGAGGGTGCGGGCGCGCTCGAGGCGCGCGCCGATGCGCTCCCAGCCGCCGACGGCCGCGGCCAGTGCGTCCTCGTCGCCGCGCAGCCGGCCGTCGGCCCTCGCCAGGCACGCCGCCGCCCACGAGTTGCCCGCGGCGGCGGCGGCGGCCGCGCCC
>NZ_BAAAJG010000022.1:0-12190 GCF_039526725.1 Pseudonocardia aurantiaca | reverse complement strand
GGGGTCGCCGCCGCCCGGCCCGGCGGGCTCGGCGCGATCGTCGCCGGGTCGCAGGCGTGGTGGGTCGCGCCCGTGTGGTGGGTGGCGCTGGCCGCGGCCGCGCTGCCCGTGCTGGGGCCGCGCGCGCCGATCGGGGTGGCAGTCGCCGCGGCGGTGGTCGTGCTGCTCTCGTGGCACACGGCCCGCCGGTTCGGCGGGATGACGGGCGACGTGTTGGGGGCCGCCGGCGAGCTGGCCACGACGGCGGTACTGGTGGTGCTGGCCGGCACCTGATCGACCCCCCGGTGGGCTCACAGTTGCCCGTGGTCGGCCTCCCATCGCTCGCGTGACCGGGCGATCTCGTCCTTGTGCACCGCTGACCACTCGGCGAGGTGTGCGACGACCTCGGCGAAGCTGCGTCCCGTCGCCGTGAGCCGGTACTCGACCTGCGGCGGGATCGTCGGGTGCACCGTGCGCTCGACCAGCCCGTCGCGCCACAGCCGGCGCGTCGTCAGCGTCAGCATCCGCTGCGAGATGCCGGGGACGGCCCGCTGCAGCTCCCGGAAGCGCCGGACGCCCTTGGCGAGCTCGACGACGATCAGGACCGTCCACCGGTCGCCCAGCCGGTCGAGCACGCCGCGGATGCCGCAGTCGTCCTCGCCACACGGGCCGATGGGCGGCTGGGCGCCTACCTGGGGGGTTACCGCGGTGTGCGCGACAGACATGGAAGTGCCTCCTGACGATCTTCCCCGAGGTTACCGACGATGAGCCGGTCACGAATCGGAACCGTGGAAGGGATGGATCGCCATGATCCTTGTAACCGGCGCGTCGGGGGCTCTCGGCGGCCTCGTCCTGCATCGACTGGCCGCTGGCGGCGCCCCGGTCGTCGGCGGCACCCGAGCACCCGGGAACAGCTCCGCACGGCAGGTCGACTTCGACCGGCCGGAGACACTGCGGTCCGCGTTCGCCGGCGTCGACGTGCTCGTGCTCGTCTCTGCCGGTTTCGCCGAGGACGATGTCGTGCTCGCCCGGCACGGGGCTGCCGTCGACGCCGCGGCGAGCGCCGGGGTGCGGCACGTCGTCTACACCAGCCTGGCGGGATCCGGCGAGCGGCTCAGCATCGCCCTGGCCCACCGCTGGACGGAGGCCAGGCTCGGCGGGGCGCCGTTCCACGTGACCGTCCTGCGCAACGGGCTCTACGCGGAGTTGCTGGCGGGGATCGTCCTCGCCGGTGCCGAGCAGGCCGCCGCCACCGGAGTCTTCGCGGCGCCGTGGGGTGCGGGCCGGCTCGCCGTGGTGGCTCGCGAGGACCTCGCCGACGTCGCGGCGCGCGTGGCGGCCCAGTCGGACGCGGACCTCGCCGGCGGTGCCCGGAGCCGTCACGCGGGACGGACGTACGAGTTGGAGGGTGTCACCGCCGTGAGCGGCGCGGACGTGGCCGCGATCCTCTCGGCGGGGGTCGGCCGGCCGGTGCGCTACCAGCCCGTGAGCCTCGCGGACGTGCGGGCCGCACTGAGCGCGGGCGGCGCCGAGCCGTATCAGGTCGCGCACACGATCTCGATGTTCGCGAACCTCGGCGCCGGGCTGCTGGACCGGCGGGACTCCGACCTCCCGGCGCTGCTCGACATTGAGCCCCGGCCCGTGCGCGATCTCCTCGCGGAGGCCGTGGCGGCTCTCACCGCCGCGCCAGGATCCGGTGCCCGCGGATGACGGGGTCCCGTCCGCCGCGGCGTTCCGATCCTCAGGCCTGGACGAGCGTCCGCATCCAGGAGTGCGTATCCGGCGCCGTGCCGCGCTGGATGTCGGTGAGCAGGCCCCGCAGCTTCATCGTGATCGGCCCGGGCTCGCCGGTGCCCACCGTGACCTCGCCGTCGTTGTGCTTGACCCGTCCGATCGGCGTGATCACGGCGGCCGTCCCGCAGGCGAACACCTCACTGATCCGCCCGTCCGCGCAGCCGGTGAGCCACTCCTCGGCGGAGATCCGCCGCTCGGTGACCTGGCAGCCCAGCTCCTTGGCCAGCACCAGCAGCGAGTCGCGGGTGATGCCCGGCAGGATGCTGCCCGACAGCTCCGGCGTGACGACCTCGACGGCGTCCCCGGTGCCGAAGACGTAGAAGATGTTCATGCCGCCCATCTCCTCGACCCACTTGCGCTCCACGGCGTCGAGGTAGGCGACCTGCGCGCAGCCGTGCTCGGCGGCCTGGGCCTGCGGGAGCAGCGACGCGGCGTAGTTCCCGCCGCATTTCGCGGTACCGGTGCCGCCGGGCGCGGCGCGCGTGTAGTCGGTGCACAGCCAGACGTCGACGGGCTTCACGCCGCCCGGGAAGTAGACGCCTGCCGGCGAGGCGATGAGCAGGTAGAGGTACTCGGTGGCGGGCCGTACACCGAGGCCGACCTCGGTGGCGATCATGAACGGGCGCAGGTACACCGACTCCTCGCCACCCGCAGGCGGCACCCAGGCCCGGTCGACGCTGAGCAGCTCGGTGAGCGAGGCGAGGAACAGCTCGTCGGGAAGCTGGGCCATCGCGAGCCGGGCCGCGGAGTTGCGGAAGCGCGCCGCGTTGGCCTCGGGCCGGAAGGAGGCCACCGAGCCGTCGGGCTGCTGGTAGGCCTTGAGACCCTCGAAGATCTCCTGCCCGTAGTGCAGGACCATGGAGGCCGGGTCGAGGCTGAGCGGGCCGTAGGGCACGACCGCGGGGTCGTGCCAGCCGTCCCCCGCCTTCCACCGGATCGTGACCATGTGGTCGGTGAAGTACCGGCCGAACCCCGGATCAGCGACGATCTGCGCGCGCCGGTCCGCCGGCACGGGCGCGGGGTTGAGGGTGCGGGAGAACTGCGCGCTCATGCTCAGCACGGTACTGGGTGGGGCAACGGTCGGACGTCCGACCATCCCGGTGGTACCGAGCCGGGTCAGCGGACGTGCGACTCGACGAACGGCGGCTTGACCACGGTGCACTCGAGCGACCGGCCGCGCACGTCCACGGTAACCGTGTCGTCGAGGCCCACACCGGAGGCCGTGTCGATGAGCGCCAGCGCGATGCCGGTTTTGAGCGTCGGCGAGAACGTCCCCGACGTGGTGGTTCCCACCCGCTCCCCACCGGCCAGGACGTCCATTCCCGGGCGCGGGACGCCGCGGCCGGTGGCCCGCAGCCCGCGTAGCCGCCGCGCCGGGCCGGCCGCCTTCTCCGCAACGAGCGCCTCCCGGCCCCAGAACTCGGGCTTCGACCACCCCACCGCCCAGCCGCTGCCCGCCTGCACCGGCGTGATGTCCTCGGAGAGGTCCTGTCCGTGCAGCGGGTAGCCCATCTCGGTGCGCAGGGTGTCGCGAGCGGCGAGTCCGGCAGGCCCACCGCCGAGCGCCTCGGCCGCCGCCAGCAGCTCGTCCCACACGCGGGGCGCGTCGTCCGCGGGCACGAGCAGCTCGTAGCCGCGCTCGCCCGTGTAGCCGGTCCGGCACACCCGCAGGCCCGCGACGTCGGAGAACGCCATGTAGTCCATGCCGGCGAGGTCCGCCGCACCCGGAAGCACGCTGACGAGCACCTCCGGTGCCCTCGGACCCTGCACGGCCAGCACCGCCAGGTCGCGGTGCCGGTCGGCGACCCCGATGTCGTCGGGGGCCGCGGCGCGCAGCATCGTGGCCACCCGGGCGGCGTTGGCGGCGTTGGGCACGGCGAGCACCTCGTCCGGGCCGACGAGGTAGACGATCACGTCGTCGACGACTCCCCCGGACTCGGCGCAGCACAGCGTGTACTGCGCCTGCCCCGACCCGATCTTCCCGAGGTCGGCGGTGAAACAGCGGTTCACGAAGTCCGCCGCGCCGGGCCCGGTGATCGACAGCTTGCCGAGGTGGCTCACGTCGAACACACCGACGGCCGAGCGCACCGCGGTGTGCTCGGCCACGGTGCCTGCGGGGTAGGAGATCGGCATCGACCAGCCGCCGAAAGCGCCGAGCGTGGCACCGAGCGCGGTGTGCCGGTCGTGCAGCGGGCTGGTCAGCAGGTCGTCCAGGCGGTCGTCCACGCCACGGGACGCTAGTGCCTGCCCACCCCGCCGGCTCCGCCCGCCGTGCCTGGGTGCTCGCTGCCCCGCTTGAGCCCGTCGGCCTCCATGGCCAGGTAGCGCCGAGTCAATCCGCCGCCGAGCACGCCGAAGATGCGGCCGACCGGTCCGGTCTGGACGATCCGCAGCCGCAGCGCCGTTCCGTCACCGGCGGGGGCGATGTGGTGCTCACCGACGGTCCGGACGCCCGGCCCGGCGGACGCCCACGTGAAGCCCGTCGCCGGGTCCAGGTCGGTGACCTCCCACTGCGCCACCGGCAGCCGCGGCTGGCGCACCTCGGCCCGGCTTCCGACGGCGAGCGCGCCGTCGTCGAGGCGGCGCACCGACGTCATCGACGCGGTCCATTCGGGCCAGCTCTCGACGTCGGACAGGACGGCCCAGACCCGCTCGGGTGGGGCGTCGATCGTGACGGCGTGCTCGAACTCCATCAGACCTCCCAGCGATGTACCACTTGGTACGGAAACGTACCATCTGGTACATGGGCGCCAAGGACGACCTGCTCGCCGCGGCCATGGCGTACGTCACCGAGCACGGGGTGAGCGACCTGAGCCTCCGCACGCTCGCCACCGCCATCGGCACGAGCCACCGGATGCTCATCTACCACTTCGGCTCGCGCGAGGGCCTGCTCGTCGAGATCGTGAAGGCCGTCGAGCAGCAGCAGCGCGACCGTCTCGCCGCCCTGCTCGCCGAGCCCGGCCGCAGCCCGCAGGAACAGGCTGAGCGGTTCTGGGAGCAGCTGGTCGACCCCGCGACGTGGCCCCAGGAGCGGCTGTTCTTCGAGCTCTACGGCCAGGCGCTGCAGGGCAGGCCGCATGCCGTCCCCCTGCTCGAGGGCGTGGTGACGGAATGGCTGGAACCGCTCACCGAGCTGACGGTGCGCAGCGGGGTGCCGCGGGAGAAGGCCAGGGCCCACGCCCGGCTGCGGCTCGCGGTCGCCCGGGGGCTGCTGCTCGACCTGCTGGCGACCGGCGACGTCGAGGGCGTGCGCGCGGCGGGTGAGGCACATCTCGCGGCCTATGAATGAAAAACTGATACGTTCATAGCCTCACTGAGGAGGGTCCTGGTGGCGGTCGCCTTCACCGCGGCGGAGCGGGAGCGCATCACCGAACTGCTGCTCGAGACCGGGCACCGACTGTTCACCACACAGGGCCTCCGCAAGACCTCGCTCGCGGAGCTGGTCGCGCCCGCCGGCATCGCGGCGAGCAGCTTCTACGCGTTCTTCCCCGCGAAAGAGGCGCTCTACCTGGAGCTGATGGTCCGCCGCGCCCCGCTGCTCGCCGGTGAGCTGGCCACGGCGCTCGCGCAGCGGCCGGCGCGGGCTGCGCTCGTCGCCGTGATGCGCACGACGGTCCGCCTGCTCGACGAGGACGCGCTCTACCGCCGCCTGCTCACCCATCCCGACGAGCTGGCCGCGGTCGGCCGCCGGATGGGACCCGACGAGTTGCGGCGCGTCGAGCCGCACCTCATGGCGCCACTCGTCCGGTTCGTCGAGGAGGCGCAGGCGCGCGGGGAGCTCGTCACCGCGACGCCCGGGGCGGTGGTGGGCGTGCTGCGGTCGGTCGGGCTGCTCGTACTGCACCGGGCCGAGTACGGCGACACCTACAAGGAGGTTCTCGACCTCGCCGTCGAGAGCCTCGCCGACGGGCTCACCGCCCATTCCTGAGAGGTCTCCGATGGCGACCGCCGTCTCCGCTGTCATGCACGCATTCGGGATGGACGAGGACGCCTGGAAGCGCCGACGGCGTGGGCATCGAAGGGCATCTACGGCGAGCGGATCTGGGCCACCGAGCCCGGCCGCGTGCCCGCGCACCACCGCCGCGCCTTCCGCCTGGTCGCAGCGCCCGGCGTGGTGGGCACGGCACTGCTCGTCTGGGGCCTCGTGATGCTCGACGTCTGGCCGACCGTCACCGGCGCCGCTCTCGTCGTTCTCGCGGCTGTGGCGGATCGACCGCCTGGTCTGGATGTACGAGGAGCTGGACGACGCGCGGCGCTAGGAGCGCCGTCCCTCCTAGCGGCGCCGCAGCAGGGTGCAGAGCGTCCAGCCGACGACGAGGGCGGCGACGGCGATCAGCACCTGCGTCAGAGGAAGCAGCACCGCCAGCCCGACGCACATCAGCAGGCCGAGCACCGACGTCCAGTGCGGCCAGCTGCGCTGCGCGACGGGCAGGCGCAGTGCGGCGAGGTTGATCACGGCGTAGTAGACGAGCACCGAGCACGCCGAGAGCGCGATCGCCGCCGCCGGGCCGGCGAGCACGGCGATCAGCACGGTGACGAGCCCGCCCGCCACGTCGGCCATGCCGGGGGTGCCGCGCGAGTTGATCACCGCGAGGCGGCAGGGCAGCTCCCCGCGCCGGGCCATGGCGAGGGCGGTGCGGCTGACCCCGACCAGCACCGAGAGCAGCGCCGAGCCGGCTGCAACCGCCGCACCCACCCGCACGAGCACACCCAGCGCTCCGGCCCCGCCCACGTCGACCACCGCGACGAGCGGGGCTGCCTCCGTGGCCAGCCGGTCCGCGCCGAGGCTCGCCAGCAGGGCGGCGGCCACCAGCAGGTACGTCACGAGCGCCACACCCAGGGCGACGGCGATCGCCCGCCGTAGCGTCCGCGTCGGCTCCCGCACCTCCTCGCCGAGCGTGGCGATGCGCGCGTACCCGGCGAACGCGAAGAAGACCAGCCCGGTCGCGGTCAGCACGCCGAGCACACCACCGCGCACCGCCACCGGCACGGCGTCCGTGGTGGCCGCCGATGCGACGGACGTGCCGTCCGGCCCGAACAGCCCGACCAGGATGACGACCAGCAGCACCGTGAGCGTGCCGCCGACCAGCGCATACGCTCCGCGGGACGTCCAGCGCACGCCTGCCGTGTTCAGCACCGTGACCGCGATGATCACGATGATCGCCGCAGGCAGGGGCTGCGACGGGAGCACGTAGCCGCCAAACACGCCTGCCGCGGCGGCGGCCGACGCCGTCTTTCCGACGAGGAACGCGACACCGGCGAGGCGCCCGGCGGCAGGCGAGAGCCGCTCGCGCCCGTAGACGTAACCGCCGCCGCTCTCCGGGTGGGCGACCGCGAGGTCGGCGGTGGAGGCCGCGTTGCACGCGGCCACCACTCCGGCCAGCGCCACCGCGAGCAACAACCACGGCCCGGCGGCCGCCGCCGCCGGAGCCCAGACGGCGAACACGCCGGTACCGAGCATCGCGGCCAGCCCGAGCACTACGGCATCGGCGGTACCCAGTCGGCGCTGCACGCTCGAGGACACGCCGCCCACCCTTGCACCCGGGCCTGCCCGATCCGGCCGCACGCGGGTGTCATTAGCATCTCGAAGCGGTCTCGCCGAAGGACCTACAGCGACAACAATCTGGTCCGTTCCGCCGGCCGGCCACACTCGAGAGGACAAAAAAGCGTGCCCACCGATCTCTACAACACGAGCGGCTCCGCGGCCGCCGCAGACGCAGACGCCGTGGTGATCGGGCTCCTGCCCGCCACCGAGGGCGACGGAGTGCCCCGCCTCGCTCCCGGCTCGGACGAGGTGGCGGCGGCGTTCGGCGGGGACGCCGAGCTCACCGCTCTGCTCGCCGTCGCAGGCGCGAGCGGCAAGCAGGACGACGTCGCGAAGGTCCCGTCGCGCGGCTCGGTCGCAGCGCCGCTGCTCGTCGCGGTCGGGCTGGGAGCGCCGGACCAGGACGGCGTGCCGAGCGCGGACCAGGTGCGCAGGGCGTCGGGCGCGGCGGCGCGGGCGCTCGCGGGCACCGGTCACGCCGTCAGCACGCTGGGCCGCATCGACCTCGCCGCGGCGGCGGAAGGCACGCTGCTCGGCGCGTACACCTTCACCGCGTATCGCTCCAACGGGAACGGGCGCTCACCGGTGGCCCGCGTCGGCCTGTTGGCGCAGGACGAGAGCGGAGCGGCGGAGACGCTGCGCACCGCCACCGCCGTCGCCACGGCCGTGCGCAGGGCCCGCGACCTGGTGAACACTCCGCCCAACGACCTCTTCCCCGAGACGTTCGCCGCCAGGGCCGCAGAGGTGGCCGAGGCGGCCGGCCTGACCGTCGAGGTGCTCGACGAGACGGCGCTCGCCGAGGGCGGGTACGGCGGGGTGCTGGGCGTCGGGCAGGGCTCGGCGCGCGGGCCGCGGCTCGTCCGGCTCTCCTACTCGGGCGGGCCGTCGCCGCGGGCGAAGGTGGCGCTGATCGGCAAGGGGATCACGTTCGACACGGGCGGCATCTCGATCAAGCCGGCCGCGAACATGGACCACATGACCTCGGACATGGGCGGCGCCGCCGCGGTCATCGCCGCCACCGTGCTGGCCGCTGAGCTGGAGCTGCCGGTGGCGGTCACGGCGACCGTGCCGATGGCCGAGAACATGCCGAGCGCCACCGCGTACCGGCCGGGCGACGTGCTGCGGATGTACGGCGGGCGCACCGTCGAGGTGCTCAACACCGACGCCGAGGGCAGGCTGATCCTCGCCGACGCGATCGCCCGGGCGGCTGAGGACGAGCCGGACTATCTGGTCGAGACCTCCACCCTCACCGGCGCCCAGCAGGTGGCGCTCGGCCTGCGCACGGCCGGGGTGATGGGCAGCGACGAGTTTCGCGACCGCGTCGCCGCGCTGGCCCGCGCCACCGGCGAGGACGGCTGGGCGATGCCGCTGCCCCCGCACCTGCGCGGCGAGCTGGACTCCCGGATCGCCGACATCGCCAACGTCACCGGCGCGCGGTGGGCCGGAATGCTGGTGGCCGCAACGTTCCTGCGCGAGTTCGTGCCCGAGGGCCTGCCGTGGGCGCACATCGACATCGCAGGCCCGTCCTTCCACAGCGGCGGCCCCTACGGCTACACGACGAAAGGCGGCACCGGCGTGCCCGTCCGCACCCTGCACGCGGTGCTGGCCGACATCGCCGCGAACGGCTGACACGCACCAACACCGCAACTCGCCCGCACTTCCACAGCGACTCGCGGACATCCACGCACATCCCCGCGAGTCGGGGTCTGGGTGCGCGCGAGTCGGGGTCTGGGTGCGCGCGAGTCGCTGGATTCGGGTGTGCGAGTCGCTGGGTCGGGGCTCGGTCGGCGTCAGCGGCCCAGGTTGCGGCGGCGCTCCTGTTCGCGCAGGGCGCGCTGGCGGGCGTCGTGGTCGCGCATCCGCTTCGGGTAGCCGACCAGCTGCACGTCGTAGACGGGGATCTTGACGGAGCGGGCGAGCTTGCGGGCGCCGGCGGGGCCGGAGATGCGCCGCCTGGTCCAGGCGCCGTGCTTGTCCACGAGCAGCATGGTGGTCTCGGTGACCGTCGTGCGTGGCTCCACGAACGCCTCCACCCCCTCGTGCGCCGCCACCCACGCCCGCAGGTACGCCTCGTCGCCGCTGTCGGCGGTGCGCAGCACCCCCCTGCGACCGCCCAACCCCAGCTTGCCTAGCAGCCCCATTCCCGCCACCTCCCGCATCCCTCAACGCGCGGAACGTACGTTTTTCTCCCGGGAGCACCAGCCGCCGCGTGCGGCTCCGGCGGATGACAAGATGACGGCTGCGGCGTCACATGCTGTTCGTCCACATCCCGTGGCGGTTGATCGGTAGGGAGTGCACACGTGCCCGAGCACAACGCGGACCTGGTCGTTCTCGGCGGCGGTTCCGGTGGTTACGCCGCTGCGCTGCGAGCGGCCGAGCTCGGCATGTCCGTGGTGCTCGTGGAGCGCGACAAGCTCGGCGGGACCTGCCTGCACTGGGGCTGCATCCCCACGAAAGCGCTGCTCCACGCCGCCGAGGTGGCCGACGCCGCGCGCGAGGGCGACAAGATCGGCGTCAAGAGCTCACTGGCCGGCATCGACATGGCCGGGGTCAACGCCTACAAGGACGGCGTGGTCTCGAAGCTCTTCAAGGGACTGCAGGGGCTCGTGAAGTCCCGCAAGATCAACCTGGTGGAGGGCACGGGCCGCTTCGAGGCCCCCGGCACGGTAGTCGTGGGTGATGAACGTTACGTCGGCCGCAACGTGGTGCTCGCCACGGGCAGCTACTCCAAGTCGCTCCCCGGGCTCGACATCGGCGGTCGCATCATCACGAGCAACGAGGCCATCCGCCTCGACCACGTCCCGAACCGGGTCGTGGTGCTCGGCGGCGGTGTCATCGGCGTCGAGTTCGCATCGGTGTTCAAGAGCTTCGGCGCCGAGGTCACCATCGTCGAGGCGCTCCCCCGGCTCGTCCCCAACGAGGACGAGTTCGCCTCCAAGCTGCTCGAGCGCGCGTTCCGCCGCCGCAAGATCGCGTTCAAGACCGGGGTGAAGTTCACCGGCGCCAAGCAGACCGAGGACTCCGTCACCGTCTCGCTCGAGTCGGGTGAGGAGATCGAGGCCGACCTGCTGCTCGTCGCGGTCGGCCGCGGCCCCAACACCGCGGGCCACGGCTACGAGGAGGCCGGCGTCCGGATGGAGCGCGGCTTCGTCCTCGCCGACGAGCGGCTGCGCACCAACCTGCCGAACGTGTACGCGCTCGGCGACATCGTCCCCGGCCTCCAGCTCGCGCACCGCGGCTTCCAGCAGGGCATCTTCGTGGCCGAGGAGATCGCGGGCCTCAACCCGCCTGCGATCGACGAGGCCGGCATCCCGCGCGTCACCTACTGCGAGCCGGAGGTCGCCTCGGTCGGCCTCACCGAGGCGCAGGCCCGCGAGAAGCACGGCGAGATCCAGACGCTCACGTATGACCTCGCAGGCAACGGCAAGAGCCAGATCCTGCAGACGCAGGGCGCTATCAAGCTGATCAAGGCAGGCGCCGAGGGCACGCAAGGCCCGGTCGTCGGCATCCACATGGTCGGCGCCCGGGTCGGCGAGCTCATCGGCGAGGCCCAGCTCGTCTACAACTGGGATGCCCAGGCCGAGGACGTCGCCGCACTCGTCCACGCCCACCCCACTCAGAACGAGGCGTTCGGGGAAGCGCACCTCGCGCTCGCCGGCAAGCCGCTGCACAGCCACAGCTGATCAGCCCCGGCCACCGAACCCGATCCGCAGGAAGAGGAGCTCCGACCCGCCATGGCCTTCTCCGTACAGATGCCCGCCCTCGGTGAGAGCGTCACCGAGGGCACCGTCACCCGGTGGCTCAAGAAGGAGGGCGACCGGGTCGAGGTCGACGAGCCCTTGCTCGAGGTCTCCACCGACAAGGTCGACACCGAGATCCCGTCGCCCGCGGCCGGCGTGCTGCAGCGGATCGTCGCCGGTGAGGATGAGATTGTCGAGGTCGGCGGCGAGCTGGCCCTGATCGGCGACGAGTCCGGGGCAGTGTCCGACTCCGGCGGCGACGTCGAGACCAGCCGCGCGAGCTCGTCGGCGGTGCAAGCGCCTGCCAAGGCGGAGGCCGACGCGCAGGCCCGGGTCGCCCCGCCGAGCCAGTCGGCCACCAGCCAGTCGGCCCCGAGCCAGGCGGCCCCGAGCCAGGCGGACGAGCCCGTCGAGGCCCCCCGCGCTGCCACGAGGTCCACCGTCTCCGGCACCGCGGTCACCATGCCCGAGCTGGGCGAGAGCGTCACGGAGGGCACCGTCACCCGGTGGCTCAAGCAGGTCGGCGACGACGTCGCGGTCGACGAGCCGCTGCTCGAGGTCTCCACCGACAAGGTCGACACCGAGATCCCCTCCCCGATCGCCGGCACGCTGCTGGAGATCACCGCGGGCGAGGACGAGACGGTCGAGGTCGGCGGACAGCTCGCCGTCATCGGCGACGCATCCGACGTCCCGGCGGAGGAGCCCGCCGCCCCGCCGGCGCGGCAGCAGAGCGCGCCCGCGCAGCAGCAGGCTCCGCGCGAGCCCGTCGAAGAGTCGGCGGCGAGCAACGGCAAGGTCGAGCAGGCCGAGCGCGCGTCCGTCGCCGCGGAGCAGCCCGAGCGCCCCGAAGGTGACGAGGGCGGCGCCGACCAGGCGCAGGGCGCCCCGTACGTCACGCCGCTCGTGCGCAAGCTCGCCGCGGAGAACGACGTGGACCTGACCACCATCGCCGGGTCCGGTGTCGGTGGGCGAATCCGTAAGCAGGACGTGCTCGCCGCGGCCGAGGCCCGCAAGCCGGCTCCGGCGCCGGAGCCGGAACCCGCGCCCGCCGCCGCCCCTGCCGCCGCGCCCGCCCTCGCGGCGTGTGCCGGCGGCAGCGACACAGGTGGCGGCGGGGGCGCGACCACGCACT
>NZ_BAAAJG010000021.1:0-57502 GCF_039526725.1 Pseudonocardia aurantiaca | reverse complement strand
ACACAGCCTCGTTCAACACGAGGCCCGTCAGCATGCGCACCGACCGACTTGACAAGACCTACAGCCAGCTAGGACTTAGAGCCGGACCAGCATCTTCCCCGTGTTGGCGCCGCGCAGCACGCCGATGAGCGCCTCCGGTGCGGCGTCGAGCCCGTCGACGACGGTCTCGGTCGTGTGCAGGGTGCCGTCGGCGAGCAGGCGCGCGGCAAGCGGGATCCAGGTGGCGAACTTCTCCAGATGGTCGGAGACGAGCACACCGCGCAGGGTGAGGCGTTTAGTCACCACGTCGTACATGTTGCGCGGGCCGGGAGCGGGCCCGGTCGTGTTGTAGCCGCTGATCATCCCGACCAGCGCGGCCCGTCCGCCCACCCGCAGTGCCCCGATCGCCGCCTCCAGGTGCTCGCCGCCCACGTGGTCGACGTACACGTCGATCCCGCCGGGGGCGACGGCCGGGAGTTGCGCCGCGATGGGGCCCGCGCGGTGGTCGATCACGGCGTCGAAGCCGAAGTCGGAGACGAGCGTCGCGGTCTTCCGCGGCCCACCCGCGATGCCGATCACGCGGGACGCCCCGAGCGTGCGGGCGAGCTGCCCGGCCACGCTCCCGACCGCGCCCGCGGCGGCCGAGACGAGCACCACGTCGCCGGATCGGACAGGCGCGATCTCGGTCACCGCGAGGTACGCGGTGAGGCCGGGGGTGCCGAGCACACCCAGGTAGGCCTGCGGTGGCGCGATGCCGGTGTCGACCACCGTGGCCGCGGCGGCGTCGAGCACCGCGTACTCGCGCCAGCCGAGGAAGTGCGCGACCGTCGCCCCCACGGGGATATCAGGCGCCCGGCTCGCGACGACCTCGCCGACCGCACCGCCGTCCAGTGGTTCGCCGAGGACGAAGGGCGCGATGTAGGACGGGACGTCGTCCATGCGCCCGCGCATGTACGGGTCGACCGACATCCAGGTGTTGCGAACCAGCACCTGCCCCGCCGCCGGCTCGGGCACCTCGGCCCGCACCAGCTCCAGGTGTTCGGGGCGCGGCTCGTCGACGGGACGCCCGGCGAGCCGGAACTCCCGTCCCATCAGCCGCGTGGTCGTACTGCTGCTCATCGCTGCTCCCTCAGGGGGTTCCACACGCCGGTCGGCGCGGTGGCGGTGACGTAGTCGGCGAAGTCGCGGGGCGCACGGCCCAGGGCCCGCTGCACGCCATCGGACACGTGCGCGTTGCGCCCGGCGGCGATCCAGCCGAAGAGCGTCTCCAGGACGGCGGCCGCGCCGTCGTCGATGCCGTGCGCGGCGGCGTGTGCCCGGTACTCCGCGGGGGTGACCGCGCGGTAGGTGATCCGCCGTCCGGTGGCGGCGGCGATCGCGGCCACCGCGTCGCTCCAGCTCAGCGGCTGCGGCCCGGACAGCTCGTAGATCTGCCCGGTGTGCCGGTCGTCGGTGAGGGCGGCGACCGCCACGTCGGCGATGTCCTCGGCGCTGACGAACGGCTCCAGCCCGTCGCCTGCGCAGAGCACCATCTCGCCGCGCAGCACCGGATCATGCAGGAACGACGCCTCGGCGAAGTTCTGCTGGAACCAGGTCGGCCGCAGCACGGTCCAGCCGGTGCCCGCGCTCTGCACCGCTCGCTCCCCGGTGAGCGCCTCCTCGCCGCCGGACACCGCCCAGTCGCGGGCGGAGAGCAGCACCAGGCGCTCCACCCCGCGCGCCGCCGCCAACTTGCCGAAGGCCGTGAGCTGCGCGGTCTCGCCCTCCTCGGCCTGCACGACGTAGGCGGCGCGGACGCCGTCGAGCGCAGGCTCCCAGGTGCTGTCGTCGTGCCAGTCGAAACGGGTTGGCGTCGACCGGGTGGCGGGCCGTACCGCATGGCCCTGCTCCTGCAGCCGCTGCACCACGCGGCGACCGGTCTTGCCGGTGCCGCCGAGAACCAAGATCGTCATGCGGACCAGTCAACGCGCTGAGCGTGAGCCGGAGAATGGCGTGAGCGCTCAATCCGATGTCTGCGCGTCTAAGGTATCCGGCGTGGACGCTCTCGCAAGCCTGCTGGACGAGGTGCGGTCGAACGGGGCGCTGTTCGGGCGCAGCATCATGACTCCGCCATGGTCGGTGCGGTTCGCCGAGCGCGCCCCGCTCACCCTGGTCACGATGTTGCGCGGGTCCGCGTGGATCGTCCCCCGCGGCGCCGACCCGGTGCCCGTCGGCGAGACCGAGGTGGCGATCGTCGTCGGGCCCGAGCCGTTCGCCGTCGCCGACTCGCCCGACGTCTCCGCCCCGCCGCTCTACGTCATGTACCCGGACGGGAAGTGCACAGCGGGCGACGGCACGGAGTTCAGCGACGATCTGCGCCTGGGCGTGCGCACCTGCGGCGAGCGCGCGGACGGCCCGACGGTGCTGCTCACGGGCACCTATCAGGTGCGCGGGCGGGTGTCGGAGCGCCTGGTCGGCGCGCTGCCGAGGGTGCTCGTGGTGCCGCACACGGGCCAGCTGTGCCCCGTGCTCGACCTGACCGTCGCGGAGGTGGAGCGCGAGGACCCCGGCCAGCAGGCGGTGCTCGACCGGCTGCTCGATCTCCTGCTGCTCTCCGCGCTGCGCGAGTGGTTCGCGCGCCCGGACGTCGAGCCGCCCGCCTGGTACCGGGCGATGGGCGACCCGGTGATCGGGCGTGCGCTGCGCCTGCTGCACGAGGAGCCCTCCCGGCAGTGGACGGTGGCAGCCCTCGCCGACGAGGCCGGGGTCTCGCGGGCCACGTTCGCCCGCCGGTTCACCGAGCTCATGGGCGAACCACCGATGGCGTACCTCACGGGCTGGCGGCTCTCGCTGGCCGCCGACCTGCTCGCGCGCACCGACGCCACGGTGGACGCGGTGGCGCGGCAGGTCGGCTACGTGAGCGCGTTCGGCCTGAGTGTGGCGTTCAAGCGGGTCTACGGCATCCGGCCGAGCGAGCACCGCTCGGCTATGGCGGGGTGACGACCGGGATGACTTCGCTCTCGATCGTGAACTGCCAGGTGTTCGACGGGGAGTCCGGGGAGCTCGCCGACGGGCCGGTGCACGTCGTCGAGGGACGGATCGCCGCGGTGGGCCCCGATGCGGGCGACACGGCCGACGAGGTGCTCGACGGCCGCGGCGGCACCGTGCTCCCCGGCCTGATCGACGCGCACTTCCACGCGTACGGGGTCAGCCTCGACCTGCTGGGCATCGCGGCCCGCCCCCTGAGCTACGTGGCGCTCGCCGGCGCGCGGCGGCTGACCGATGCGCTGACCCGCGGGTTCACCACCGTGCGCGACGTGGCGGGCGGCGACCCCGGACTCGCCGCGGCGATCGCCGAGGGGCTTCTCCCGGCACCGCGCTACCTCTACACCGGGCCCGCGCTCAGCCAGACCGGCGGTCACGGCGACGCGCGCGGCGCCGACTCCGACCTGTGCGGGTACCACGCCCACATGAACGAGGTGGTCGACGGGGTGGACGCGTTGCGCCGGGCGGTACGCGACCGGTTCCGCCGTGGCGCGCACGCCGTCAAGATCATGGCGTCCGGTGGTGTCGTCTCGCCGAACGACCCGATCCGCATCCCCCAGTACTCAGCGGACGAGGTTCGCGCCGTCACCGAGGAGGCGGCGCGGCAGGGCAGCTACGTCGCCGCGCACGCGTACTCGGCGGAGGCGATCCGGCACGCGGTGGAGAACGGGGTGCGCACCGTGGAGCACGGCAACCTGCTCGACGGGCCGACTGCCGAGCTGATGGCCGAGCGCGGCGCGTTCCTGGTGCCGACGCTCATCACCTACGACGCGATGGACCTGCGCGGGGCCGAGTTGGGGCTCTCCGCTGCGGGACAGGCGAAGAACCGTGAGGTTCTCGACGCGGGCCGCACGGCGGTGGAGCTAGGAGCGCCCTGAACGACTCGGCCCTACTGCGCGACGCCCAGGCGGGCACCTCGCGGCGTTGGACGGTCGGGCCGATACAACAGCGGTATCGGCCCGATCGTCCGCCTTGCGATGCACCCACCTGGACGCCGCTCGCTACGGGCGGAGTCGTTCAGGACCCTCCCAGCGCGCGCGGCCGGTGTGCGCATCGGGTTCGGCACGGACCTCATGGGCGAGCTGGCCGACGAGCAGCTCGGCGGGCTCCGCGTCCAGACCGAGGTGGAGGGCGTGCTGCGCACGCTGCAGGCGGCGACCTCGGTCAACGCGGACCTGATCGGGCGCCCCGACCTGGGCCGCGTCGCGGTCGGGTGCGTTGCCGACCTGCTGATCGTCGACGGCGATCCGTTCGCCGACCCGACGCTGCTGTGGACCCGTACCCCGGACCGCCGAGTCGTTCAGGGCGGGCGGGTCGTCGGGTAGGTCATCCTGCCGCCGTCAGCACCTCCCGCACCGACGGCCAGGACGCCAGCGCGTCGCGGACGTCGGGGTGGGTCTCCGTACGCAGGGCCTCCGCGTGCGCGGCGGCGAGCACGTCATCGAGCCGTACGCGTTCGCCGGTGTCCGCAGAGCGCACCGCGGCCTCCACCATCGCCAGGCTGAGCACGTTCTCGTGCACCTCGCCCATCGGTGGGTCGCCGGTGCGCAGCGCGTCGGTGAACACCAGCAGCGCCCCCTCGATCCCCTCGTACGGGGAACCGGGGCGCGCTACGCCAGGGCCGTCCGCGTCGAGCACCGGATCGTGGTCGCCGTCCCAGCGGGCGGAGCCCTTCTCGCCGCTGACCCGCCACACCCCGTTCCAGGACGTCTCGGCGCCGGGGCTGCACCAGCTGCCGGTGTAGGCGTACCGGATGCCGCCCTCCATCTCGAACGTGGCGACCGCCGCCGCCGCGCCCGCGTACCAGCTCCACGGCGGGTTGTACGCCTCGCAGTACGCGGAGACCGGCTCGGCGCCGAGGAGGAACCTGGCCGAGTCGAATGCGTGGATCGCCATGTCGACCAGGAGCGGGTGGGCCATCTCGTCCCGGAACCCACCGAACCGGGGCGCCCGGAAGAACTCCGTGGTGAGCGTGCCGATCGAACCGAGGTCCTCCGCCATCGCGCGGAGCGCGAAGAGCTGCGGGTTCCACCGCCGCGACTGGCTGACCATGAACAGCCGGCCCGTCGCCTCCGACGCCGCGGCGAGCGACAGCGCCTGCGCCACCGTCTCGGCCACCGGCTTCTCGCCGAGCACGTCGAGTCCGGCGAAGAGGGCGGCGGTAGTGACGGGGTGGTGCGCCTCGGGCACGGTCGCGTCAACGACCGCCCGGGCACCCGTCGCGCTCGCGAGAGCCACGGCGTCGGTGCCCACCGGCACGGGCCTGCCCAGCGCGTCGGCGGCGGCCTGCGCGGTGGGCTCGTGGATGTCGGCGATCCCCACCAGCTCGACGCCGGGTGCGGCCTCTATCGTGTCGCGCCACGCCCGGCCCATGCTCCCCGCGCCGACGAGGACGAGCCGAAGGGGATTCTCGAGGCTCACACCAGGCTCCGGTGGAAATCTCGGACGTCGGCGGGGCCGCCCCGCTGACGTGCGGTCGACGGCTCGCTCATCCCAGCGGTCCCGTGTACGTCGCGCCCTTTGTGAACTCGCCCGTCTCGTAGCGCAGCAGCTCCGGGTACCCCCGCTCCGGGCGGTCGGTGCGGGCCCACTCCACGCCGTTGGCGATCACCCGCCGGACGTCCTTGTGGTGGTAGGTCGGGTAGTCCTGGTCGCCCGGGCGGAAGTAGAAGATCTTGCCGTACCCGCGGCGGAACGTGCAGCCGCTGCGGAACACCTCCCCTCCCGAGAACGAGCTGATGAAGACCACCTCGTCGGGGGCAGGGATGTCGAAGAACTCCCCGTACATCTCGTCCTCGTCGATGACCAGCGGGTGCGGCACGCCCTTCGCGATGGGGTGCGTCGGGTCGACGGTCCAGATCAGCTCGCGGTCATGCTCGCTGCGCCAGCGCAGCGTGCAGCTCGTGCCCATGAGCTTCATGAAGATCTTCGACCAGTGCCCGGAGTGCAGCACCACGAGGCCCATGCCAGAGAGCACGTGGCGGTGCACGCGCTCCACCACCTCGTCGGCCACCTCGCCGTGCGCGGCGTGACCCCACCAGACGAGCACATCGGTGGCCGCGAGGGCCTCCTCGGTGAGGCCGTGCTCCGGCTCGTCGAGGGTGGCCGTGCGCACGACGGCCCCGTCGCCCAGGTTCTCGGTGATGCCTGCGGCGATCGTGGTGTGCATGCCGTCCGGGTAGATCTTCGCGACGTGCTCCTCGATCTGTTCGTGGCGGTTCTCGCCCCAGACGGTCACGCGGATGGAAGTCACTTCTGTCTTCTGCCTTTCTCGGGTCACTTGACGGCTCCGCTGGAGACGCCTGCTGCCACGTAGCGCTGCGCCACCAGCAGCAGGACGACGGCCGGGATCGAGGCGAGCACGGCGGTGGCCATCACCGAGCTCCAGTCGTTCACGTACGTGCCGATGTACTGGTAGAGCCCCAGCGTCACCGGGCGGACGTCCTCGGTGGTGGTGAGTGTGAGCGCGAAGAGGAAGTCGCTCCACGTGAACAGGAACGTGAAGAGCGCCGCGGTGATCAGGGCGTTGCGGCTCATCGGCAGCACGATCGAGACGAACGTCCGGATCTGCCCGGCGCCGTCCACGCGCGCGGCCTCGATCACCTCGGACGGGAGGTTCCCCAGGAACGCCCGAATGATGAGGATCGCGAACGGGATGCCGTGGCTGGAGTCGGCGAGTATCAGCCCCGGCACCGAGTTCAGCAGGCCGATGTCGTTGTAGAGGCTGTAGAGCGCGTTGGCGACGACGATGCCCGGGATCATCTGGCTGATCAGGATGCCGAAGAGCACGATCCCGGCGCCGCGCACGCGGAAGTGCGCGAGTGCGTACGCCGCGGGTGTGGCGATCAACAGGCTGAACACGACGCTCCCCGCCGACACGACGAGGCTCGTGAGGAGGTGCCCGCCCTGCTCCCGGATGGCGGTGGCGTACCCGTCGAAGGAGAGCTGCACGGGGAACCACGGTGTGCCGACGGCCGAGCCGCTGGGCTGCAGCGAGACGTTGAGCATCCAGTACAGCGGGAAGAGCATCACCGCGAGAACAAGCAGCCCGGCGACGGTGTTGCCCCACGCCCGGCGCGCGGGTGGGCGTGCGGTCACGGTGCTCATCGGCTCACCTGCCGGTTGGCCCGCAGGTAGAGGAGCGCGAACACCAGCGAGGTCAAGATCAGGACGTTGCCCAGCGCCGCACCCTCGCCGAACCGGAACTCCTGGAACGACAGGTGGTAGGACTGCGTCGCGATCGTCTGCGTCGCGTTGGCCGGGCCGCCGCCGGTGAGCCCAAGGATGATGTCGAGCACCTTGATCGTGTAGACGACGCCGAGCACCAGCACAACGTTCACCACCGGCCGCAGCAGCGGCCAGGTCACGTGCCGGAAGGCGCGCCAGCCGGTGGCCCCGTCGAGCGCGGCCGCCTCGTACAGCTCTCCCGGGATGTCCTGGAGGCCGCCGTAGAGGATCGTGGTGTTGAACGGGATCCCGATCCAGATGTTCACGGCGATCACCGCGATCAGCGCGAGCGACGTGCTGGTGAGCCACCCTGGGTTCTCCCCGACGAGCCCGAGCCCGCCGAGGAACCGGTTGAGCGCGCCGTTGTCCTGGTCGAGGATCCAGCGCCACACCGCACCGGAGACGATCAGCGGGATCAGCCACGGCAGGAGCAGCAGCGAGCGCAGCAGCCCGCTGAGCGGGAAGCGCCGCTGGAAGAACACGGCGATCGCCAGCCCGATCCCGAACTGCCCCACGATCGACCCGACCGTGAACAGCACCGTGTTGAGCAGGGCCTGGTCGAACACCGGCGAGGTCAGCACGGCTGTGTAGTTGTCGAGCCCGACCCACGGCGCCTCACCCGTGTAGAACGTGCGGGTCGTGTACTCCTGGAACCCCATCACGGCGTTCTGCACGACCGGGTAGCCGAAGAAGAGCAGCAGGTAGGCGACGGCGGGCACGAGGAACCCGAGCTGGAGCAGTCGCTCGCGCCGCCGCGGCGACCACAGCGGCTCGCCGCTAGGACTCGGAGGGGGCGGGACGGCCGCGTCCGGTGGCCTGGCAGGCGCGACCGTCGCGAACTCAGCCATTCTGCGCCTGCTGCAGTGCCTGCTGGGGGCTCGCACCGCCCGTCAGCGCGGTCTGAATCGCCGTGTAGATCCGCGTCGCCGCCTCGGGCCATTTCTCGCCGAGCATCTGCGTGCGCGACCGTGCGGTCTGCACCTGCTCGGTGAACGCCGCCATCTTCGGCACCTGCGCCACGAACTGCTCGCGCAGCGCCGTCTTCGTCGGCACCGTGCTGCGCTCGGTGGCCAGCGCGAGCTGGTTCTCGTCTGAGTTCAGGCACGCCACGATCTCCGCGGCCTTCGCCTGCCGGGCGGCGTCGCCGGTCTGCGGGATCGTCCAGGTCTCCCCGCCGAGCGGGGCCACCTGCGTGTCGCCCGACTGCGGCACGGGGATCCGCACGACGTTGTAGCGGAGCCCCTCGACCTTGTCCAGCGGCGGGAACTGCCACGGGCCGTTGACCATCATGGCCGCATTCCCGGCCGCGAACTGGTCCTTCACGTCGGCCTGCGTCCAGTTGACGACCGACCGGGACGCGGAGCCGGACTGCACGAGGTCGGTCCACAGCTGCAGGGCCTCGGCGACCTGCGGGCTCGCGATGTCGGTCTCCTCGCCGCCGTTGGTCCACATGAACGGCAGGAACTGCCAGGTGCCCTCGTAGGTGGCGTTCGCGGCGAACGCGATGCCGTAGCGCTGGCCCTGGGTGAGCGGGGCGGCCGCTGTGCGCAGCTCGTCCCACGTCGTGGGCGGCGTGATGCCGGCCTGGGCGAGGACGTCCTCGTTGTAGAACAAGCCGATCGTGTTGGTCACCGGCTGCATGCCGTAGACCTGACCCTCGTACGTCGACGCGGTCGCGACGCCGTCGGCGTAGCCGTCGACGGAGAGCCCGAAGTCGCTGATCGGGGCCAGTGCCCCGCTCGCGGCGATCTGCTGGAGGTCGGGGTTGTCGATCATCATGACGTCCGGCAGCGTCCGGGACGACGCCTGCTGCAGCACCCGGGCGATCAGCGACGCACCCGGCACCACCTCGCGCTCGATCGTCACGCCCGCCTGCTGCCCGCAGGCGTCCAGGGTGCGCGCGTAGACCGAGCGGTCCGGCTCGTTGTTGTAGTAGTCGAGCACGCGGATCGAGGTGACGTCGCCCCCACCACCAGCCGCGCCCCCGCCGCCCCCGCACGCCGCGAGCGCGAGCGCTGCTACCGCGACCAGCGCGGTTCTTCCCAGTACCGCTCCACGTTGAGCCATTCCTGGTTCCTCTCGTTGGCGCTGTCCTTCGGTGACAGTCGATGCGTATCGATCGATGCTGTGCGCCGCCCCGCGCTGTGTGCGGCGGGGTTACGGGGCGGGGAGTGTGGTCTCGCGCCGCGTGAGGCGGGGCGTGACCAGCTCGACAAGCTCGGACGGCGGTTCGGCCGTGCGGTCCAGCAGCTGGAACAGGGTCTGCATCGCCCGGCGGGAGACGTCGCGCGGCTCCAGGGAGACGTTCGTGACGGCGGGCGTGCAGGCCAGCGCCGCGGCGTCGGTGCACAGCCCGACGAGCGAGACATCCCGGCCGAGGACGAGTCCGCGGTCGAGCAGGGCCTGCGCCACGTGCGGCACAACGTGCGAGTTGGGGACGACCAGCCCTGGCCGGTCGCCGCCGAGCTCCAACGCCCGCCGCACGGCGTCCTCCGCGCCGGCGCGGCCCGATGCGACCGGAGCCACGACCTCGTGGCCGAGCCCGAGCTCGGCGGCGGCGTCGGCGGCGCCGCCCTGGAACCGCCGGACGAAGTTGATGTCTCGCTCGACGACCTCGGCCGTGTAGCCGATGAGGACTACCCGGTCATGGCCTGCGGCGGCCAGTTCGGCCACCGCCAGCCGCCCGGCCAACGCGAAGTCGACGTCCACGCACTGCAGCCCTGAGCTGTCGTCCGGTACGCCGATGAGGATCACCGGTACGTCGAGGGTGGCGGCAACCGGGATGCGGGCGTCCTCGGCGCCGATGTCCATCATCACGATGGCGTCGCACAGCCGCCGGCCCGCAAGACGCGTGAGCCCGGACGAGCCCTCGTCGGCCGTCACGAGGAGGACGTCGTGGTCCTCGGCCCGCGCGCAGCTCGCGATGGTCTCGATGAACGGGAGCAGCCCGGCCGGGTCGGCGCCCGGTGCGAACGGGACGACCAGCCCGATCACCTGCGTGCGCTGGCTCGCCAGTGCGCGGGCCCCGGCGTTGGGCTGGTAGGTGAGCTGCTCGATGGCCGCCTCGACCCGCCGGCGCGTCTCGGCGGAGATGGAGCGGCGGCCGCTCATGACGTAGGAGACGGTGCTCTGGGAGACCCCGGCGACGCGGGCGACATCCCGGCTGGTGACCATCCGGCTCCTCCGTTCCGCCTGGTGTCGATGCGTATCGACTGCGGGTGACGTTAGCCACAGGTGGTCGCGGAGTGCAAGGCCTCGGACCCGCGGCGTGCGTCGGGGGAGCAGCGCCGGTTCAGTCCCCACGTGAGATTCGGACACGGCCGAATTGGTCGGGGGAAATGCCCCACGCCGATGTAAATGCGACTAACATCGGGCTCATGATGCGGAGCGCACTGCACAACCTGGTCCGGACGGTTCACCTTGTGCTCGCAGTCGCGCTGGGGGCGTACGTCTACGTCCCGCCGACGGTGCCGACGGGTGTGCTGCGGGAGGCCCTCATGTACGTCGGGGTCCCGCTCGCCGCGATCAGCGGGCTGTACCTGTGGAAGCAGGCGCGGGTGCACCGCCTGGTCGCGCGCGGATGAACCGGCCGCCTACCTCCGTGCTGGTCGCGCTCCTCGCGGCGGCCGTCGCCACGGCGGCCACGGGGCAGGTGTGGCTGCAGGCGACGTTCGCGACCGTCCGGCACCCGGTGGCGCTCGGCGTCGCCAACACGACGGCGGACGCGGAGACCGTCCGCGGCTGGTACCGGGTGCTGCTCGGGCAGGGGACGCTCGACCGGATGGTGGCGACGGAGCTCGTCGACCTCGTCTGGGTTTCGGGGGTGGCGGCGACGGCGGTGCTGCTCACGGTGCTCGCCGCGCGGTCGCTGGAGCGGCGCAACCGGCCCGCTGCCGGGGTGCTGCGCCGGATCGCCCCGTGGACGGCGCTCGCCCCCGGGCTGGACCTCGCGGAGAACGGCCTGTCGCTCCTGATGCTGGGCGATCCGCTCGGGTTCCCGGCGCCGCTCGGCGCGGCGCACGCCGCCGTCTCGTGGGTCAAGCTCGCGGCGATGGTGGGCGTAGGGGTGGGTGTGCCGGCGTTCTGGTTATGGTCGCTCCGCGGGTACCGAGGAGGTGGGCGTGGCGGGCGGGTCGACCTACCACCACGGGTCGCTCCATCAGGTCCTGATCGACGTCTCGCTGGACCTGATCGCTGAGCACGGCCTGGAGGGCTTCAGCCTGGCCACGGCGGCGAAGGCGGCCGGGGTGAGCGTCGCCGCGCCCTACCGGCACTTCACGAACAAGGCGGCACTGCTCGGTGCGATCGCCCGCACCGGGTACGCCCAGCTCGGCGAGGCCCTGCGGGAGGCGGCCGACCGGCACCCGGACGACCCCGTCGAGGCGCTCCTCGAGCTGGGCTCCGCCTACGTCGGGTTCGTGATCGACCAGCCCGCGCTGGCGAGCGTGATGTTCTCCGTGCGCGGCCGCGCGCCGGAGAGTGACGCCGGGCTGGCGGCGCTCGGCGTGCTCGGCGACGTGCTCGCCCGCCTGGAGGCCGCGGGGCGGCTGGCCGTGCCGCTCGACACCGCGCTGCGGGCCACGTGGTCGCTCGTGCACGGGCTCGCCGTGCTGCACACCGGCGGGATGCGCACGATCAGCGAGGAGGACGCGCCCCTGCTGCGGAAGCAGGTGCTGCGCCCGCTGCTGGACGGCATGCTCCGGCGGTGAGGCGCGCCCGCCGGCCGGGCTCACACGAGCGTGAGGCCGAGGTCGGCGGCGGTCCGCCGGATCGCTCCCCAGGTATTCACGGGCAGCGGTACGCCGCCGGCCAGCCGGGCGGTGCGGGTGGCGGCCTCCGGGTCGCCGGGCAGGAGCACCGGCTGGGCGGAGTCGACAGGTCGGGCCGAGAGCACCCAGTCGAGGTAGCCGCTGGCGCTTCGCTCGAACTCGGCCTGCGTGCCGAAGTGTGCGGGGGAGAGGTAGATCGAGAGCATCCCGTTGGCGATCCTGTCCTTGGACTTGGCCGGACCGGCGCAGCCCGAGCCGGTGAAGGCGCCTGCGAGCAGCTCGCACATCAGCGCGAGCCCGGAGCCCTTGTGCTCGCCGAACGCCCGGATGGCGCCTGCGCCGTTCGACGCGGAGCGGATGTCGGTGGGCCCGTACTCGCCGAAGAGCACGTGCGGGTCCCCCGAGGTCTGCGCGTCCGGGCCGATCAACGCATCAGCCGGGAGCGGCCTGCCGCCGTATGAGGCCACCTGGACCTTGCCCTCGGCCACCAGCGACGTGGCGAAGTCCAGCACCACGGGCCGCTCCGGGAGCGGGAGTCCGATGGCGAACGGCGCCGTCGAGAACCGCCGCTCGACCGCCCCGAACGGTGCCACCAGCGGCGACCCGGCCACGTTCACGAAGTGGATCGAGATCAGCCCGGCCGCGTTCGCCGTCTCCGCGTAGGCGCCGACGCGCCCCACGTGCCCACTGTTGCGCAGCGCGATGATCGAGGTGCCGTGTTCCTGCGCGCGCTCGACGCCCAGCGCCACGGCCTGGGCCGCGATGGTCTGGCCGAACCCGCGGTTGCCCTCCAGGACGGCGAACGCGCCCCCGTCGGTGACGACGTCGGCGCGCTGCCCGGCCCGCACGAAACCCTGCCGCATCCAGTCCACGTACTTCGGCACGCGGACGACGCCGTGGCTGTCGTGGCCGGCCAGGTTCGCCCCGACGAGCTCGCGGGCGATCAGCGCGGCCTCGTCGGGGGAGCATCCGGCGGCGGCGAAGATCGCACGGATATTCGCCTCCAGGTCGTCCGCGGCGATCAGATGGGTTCCTGCGAGGTCGGTGCTTGTCACCGTCCCAGGATGACCCACTAACCGATCACTGGTTAGTGAGTGCGCCGGGCTCGCGTCCGGCCGGGGCCGCCGTGCTAGCCGAAAGGACATGCGCGCTGGTCAGGCCCTGTCCACCGGCGGTGAACTCGGTTGTTAGTGAGTGGGCACTCATTTACTCTCGGCGGCATGAGCCCCGACCGCAGGCGCGCCCCGCGCATGGCGCCCGACGAGCGCCGCGCGGCGATCGTCGCCGCGGCGGGCCCGCTGTTCAGGCGGCACGGCGCGGCGGTCACCACCCGGCAGATCGCCGAGGCCGCGGACATCGCGGAGGGCACGATCTTCCGGGTCTTCCCCGACAAGGAGTCGGTGATCCAGGCCGTCGTCGCCGAGGCGTTCGACCAGTCCCCGACACTGCGCGAGTTGGCCGCCATCAATCGGGCGCTGCCGTTCCGCGACCGCCTCACGGCGGCCGTCACAGTGCTCCAGAAGCGGGTGTCCGACGTCTTCGGCCTGCTCGGCGCCCTCGGCTGGATGCGCGGCGCGCCGCCCGAGCGCAAACCCCCCAATGGGTACCGCCACCGGCAACCTGATTACGACGACGAGGCCGAGCGCGACTTCCGGGACGCGGTCGTCGGCGTCGTCGGCCCGGACGAGTGCCGGCTCCGGGTGCCGGCAGCCGAGCTCGCCCACGTCATGAAGATGCTCGTCTTCTCCGCCACCCACCCGCTGATCTGCGCCGGCCGGCCGATGTCGGCCGAGCAGATCGTCACGCTCCTGCTCGACGGGCTGCTCGACGAGAGCGCCCCCGCCGCTCCCACCACGACCGAGGATCCGTGATGCTGCTCCGTCTCCTGCGCGAACACTTACGCCCCTACTCCAGACCTCTGATGCTTGTCGTCCTGCTGCAGTTCCTCGGGACGATGGCCTCGCTCTACCTGCCGAGCCTCAACGCCGAGATCATCGACCGGGGGATCGCCCTCGGCGACACGGGCTACATCATGAGCACGGGCGGATGGATGCTGCTCGTCACGCTCGTGCAGATCATCTGCTCGATCGCCGCCGTGTACGTCGGGGCACATACGGCGATGGGCTTCGGCCGGGACGTGCGGGGCGCGCTCTTCCACCGCGTCGGGGAGTTCTCCGCGCGCGAGGTGAACCAGTTCGGCGCGCCCTCGCTGATCACCCGCGGCACCAACGACGTGCAGCAGGTCCAGATGCTCGTGCTGCTGTCCTGCACGATGCTCGTGACCGCGCCGATCATGTGCTTCGGCGGCGTGGTCATGGCGCTGCAGGAGGACGTGCAGCTGTCGTGGCTGATGGTCGTCTGCGTGCCGGTGCTGGTCATCGGGATCGGTGCGGTGATCGTGCGGATGGTGCCCGGCTTCCGGTCGATGCAGACCCGTATCGACGAGGTGAACCGCATCCTGCGGGAGCAGATCACCGGAATCCGCGTGGTGCGCGCATTCGTCAGGGAGCCGGAGGAGACCGCCCGCTTCGACACGGCCAACGCCGAGCTCACCGACGTCGCCACCCGAGTCGGCCGGCTGATGGCGCTGATCTTCCCGATCGTCATGCTGGTGCTGAACGTCTCCAGCGTCGCGGTGCTCTGGTTCGGCGCCGCCCGGATCGACGCCGGGCAGATGCAGATCGGCGCGCTGACGGCGTTCCTGAGCTACCTGATCCAGATCCTCATGGCCGTCATGATGGCCACGTTCATGGTGATCATGATCCCGCGCGCGGCCGTCTGCGCGGAGCGCATCGCCGAGGTGCTCGACACCGAGTCCTCGGTCGCCCCGCCCGCCCGGCCGGTCGTGCCCCGGGAGGCGACCGGTGCGCTGGAACTGCGCCGCGCGGGCTTCGCCTACCCGGGCGCGGCCGAGCCGGTGCTCCACGACGTCACGGTCACCGCGGCGCCCGGCACCACCACAGCCATCGTCGGCAGCACCGGCGCGGGCAAGACGACGCTGCTGGGGCTCGTGCCCCGGCTCTTCGACGCGACGAGCGGCGCCGTGCTGGTGGACGGCGTCGACGTGCGCGAGCTCGACCCGGAGTACCTGTGGAGCCGGGTCGGGATCGTCCCGCAGAAGCCCTACCTGTTCTCGGGCACCGTCGCGAGCAACCTCCGCTACGGCAACCCCGACGCCACCGACGCGCAGCTGTGGGCGGCGCTCGAGGTGGCCCAGGCGGCCGACTTCGTGCGCGCGATGCCCGAAGGGCTCGACGCACCTGTCGCCCAGGGCGGCACCAACGTCTCCGGTGGCCAGCGCCAGCGGCTCGCAATCGCCCGCGTACTCGTGCGGGCGCCGCAGATCTACCTGTTCGACGACTCGTTCTCCGCGCTCGACCTGGCCACCGACGCCCGGCTCCGCGCGGCCCTGCGACCCGTCACGGCGACGGCGACGGTGCTGGTGGTGGCGCAGCGCGTGGCCAGCATCCGCGATGCCGACCAGATCGTGGTGCTCGACGACGGCGCGGTAGTAGGCATCGGCACGCACGACGAGCTGCTCGGCACCTGCCCGACGTACGGCGAGATCGTCGCCTCCCAGTTCAGCGCAGAGGAAGTGGCATGACCACCCCCAGCACGGCTCCACAGGAGCAGCGGTCCGACGACACGGGCCGCGCGGCCCGCGAGATGCGGGTCGCCCGCCGCGGCGGACCGCCGTGGGCGGGTGGCGCCGGGATGCCGGTGGAGAAGTCCATGGACTTCGGCCCGTCGGCGCGGCGACTGGTCGGCAGGCTCGCCCCCGAGCGGCTCGGCGTGGTCACCGTCATCACCCTCGGCATCATCAGCGTCGCGCTGTCGGTGATCGGCCCGTGGATCCTCGGCCGCGCCACCGACGTGATCTTCGCGGGCGTGATCGGTCGCCAGCTCCCGGCCGGCACCAGCACCGAGGAGGCGGCGGCCGCGGCACGGCAGGCGGGCAACGAGACCTTCGCCAACGTGATCGAGGGGTCCGACGTCGTCCCGGGGGTGGGCATCGACTTCGACCTGCTAGGCGGAGTACTGCTCGCGGTCGTGGCGATCTACGTGGCGGCGTCGCTCTTCGGCTGGCTGCAGGGCTACCTGCTCAACGGGATCGTCCAGCGCACGATCTTCAGGCTCCGCCGCGACGTCGAGGACAAGCTGAACCGGCTGCCGCTGCGCTACTTCGACAGGCAGCAGCGTGGTGAGGTGCTCAGCCGGGTCACCAACGATATCGACAACATCTCCCAGACCCTGCAGCAGACGATGAGCCAGCTCCTCATCTCGCTGCTCACGGTGGTGGGCGTGCTGTTGATGATGGTGCTGATCTCGCCGCTGCTGGCGCTGGTCGCGCTCGTCACGATCCCGGTCTCGGTGCTCGTGACGCAGCAGATCGCGAAGCGGTCGCAGAAACAGTTCGTGGCGCAGTGGCGCCACACCGGCTCGCTCAACGGCCACATCGAGGAGGCCTTCACCGGTCACGAGCTGGTGCGCGTGTTCGGGCGGCGCCGCGAGGTGGAGGCGGGCTTCCGGGAGCGAAACGAGCGGCTGTTCGACGCGAGCTTCCGCGCCCAGTTCATCTCGGGGATCATCATGCCGTCGATGATGTTCATCGGGAACCTGAACTACGTGCTGGTCGCGGTGGTCGGCGGGCTCCGGGTGGCCTCGGGGTCGATGAGCCTCGGCGACGTGCAGGCGTTCATCCAGTACTCGCGCCAGTTCACCCAGCCGCTCACGCAGGCGGCGTCGATGGCCAACCTGCTGCAGTCGGGGGTGGCCTCCGCCGAGCGGGTGTTCGAGCTGCTCGACGCCGATGAACAGGTGCCCGACCCGGCGACGCCCGCGGTGCCGGCCACGCGGCGGGGGCGCGTCACGTTCGAGCACGTCTCGTTCCGGTACGCGCCGGACGAGCCGCTGATCGACGACCTGTCGCTCACGGCCGAGCCGGGGCAGACGGTTGCGATCGTCGGGCCGACGGGGGCGGGAAAGACCACGCTGGTCAACCTGATCATGCGGTTCTACGAGCTCGACTCGGGCCGGATCACCCTCGACGACGTGGACACCGCCACGATGGACCGCGCCACCCTGCGCTCCGGGATCGGCATGGTGCTGCAGGACACCTGGCTCTTCGGCGGCACCATCCGGGAGAACATCCGCTACGGCAACCCGGCGGCTACCGACGAGCAGATCCTCGCCGCCGCCCGCGCCACCTACGTCGACCGCTTCGTCCGGAGCCTCCCAGAGGGCTACGACACGGTGATCGACGACGAGGGCACGGGCGTCAGCGCGGGGGAGAAGCAGCTGATCACGATCGCGCGGGCGTTCCTCGCCGACCCGACGCTGCTCATCCTCGACGAGGCCACCAGCTCGGTCGACACCCGCACGGAGGTGCTGGTGCAGCGGGCCATGGCGGCGCTGCGCAGCGACCGGACGAGCTTCGTGATCGCCCACCGGCTCTCCACGATCCGCGACGCCGACCTGATCCTCGTGATGGAGTCGGGCCGGATCGTCGAGCAGGGCACGCACGACGAGCTGCTCGCGGCGCGCGGGGCCTACTACAACCTCTACTCCGCGCAGTTCTCGGCTGCGGCGGCCGAGGTGGAGTGAGCGCCGACCGGTCTCAGCTCGGGTAGGCGGCCGTCCGGACGAACGCCACGCCGTCGAGCGGCACCTCACGCCCGGTGTCGTCGACGAACGCGACGTGCACCGGGCGGCCGCCGTCCACTGTGCGGCGAAGGACCGTGGGGCCCAGCTCGTAGGGGCGGTGCTCGTCTCCCCACTGCTGCAGCGCGCCGAGCACGAGCTTGAGTTCCCGCCCGGAAGGCGTGAGGTGGTAGCTGTCGCGTAGCCGCGCTCCCGGCTCGCGGTAGGGCTGCTTCTCCAGCACACCCGCCGCCACCAGGGTGGCGAGCCGGTCGCTCAGGATGTCCGGTGCGACGCCGAGCGTGGCGCGGAAGTCGGCGAACCGCGTGGTGCCGGAGATGGCCTCGCGCAGGATCAGGAACGTCCAGCGCTCACCGAGCACCTCCAGCGACCGGGCGATCGAGCACGTCTGCTGCGTCACAGCCATGGCGCCAGTCTACCCACACTGGGTTGCTAGTTCCTACTCAGCCGCCTAAGTTGGAAGAACCTACGCAGCAGTCGGTTGCGTCGAGATCGGGAGACGACATGGAGATCCGGAACGCGGTCGCACTGGTGACCGGGGCGAACCGAGGCCTCGGACGGCACCTCGCCGCAGCCCTCCTCGAGCGCGGGGCGGCGAAGGTCTACGCCGGGGCGCGCAACCCCGACGCCGTCGATCTGCCGGGGGTCACCCCGCTGAAGTTGGACATCACCGACCCGGCGTCGGTGGCCGCGGCGGCCGCCGCGGCAAGCGACCTGACCCTGCTGATCAACAATGCCGGGTCGTCGACTCGGGCGGCGCTGCTCGAGGGCGACATGGCCGACATCCGGCTGGAGATGGAGACGCACTACTACGGCACGCTCGCGATGACGAGGGCGTTCGCGCCGCTGATCGCCGCGAACGGCGGCGGGGCCGTGCTCAACGTGCTGTCGGCGCTGTCCTGGGTCGCCCTGCCCTCGTCGGGCGGATACAGCGCAGGCAAGTCCGCGGAGTGGGCGCTGACGAACGCACTGCGGCTGGAGTTGGGTCCGCGCGGGATCACCACCACGGCGCTGCACGTGGGCTACATGGACACCGACATGGCCGCACACGTCGATGAGCCGAAGAGCGACCCCGCCGTCATCGCCGCCCTGGCGCTGGACGGCGTCGCGGCCGGCGCGCCGGAGGTCGTCGCCGACGAGACCAGCCGGAACGTGCGGCGCGGGCTCTCGGGCGACCTGACCGCGCTCTACCCGCAGCTCGCGACCCCCGTGGCCTGACCGGCGGCGGGAATCCTGTGGAGGACGCGGCGGGGGCGGCGGCAGACTGCCGCGATGGTCGACCGCCAGTTCGCCGACGCCGCCCTAGCCGAGCTGTACGACATCGTCCAGCCGCCGGATGAGCGCGACGACTTCCGCTTCTATCTGCAGCTCGCGATGTCCGCGAACGCCGTGCTCGACGTCGCCTGCGGCACGGGCGCCCTCCTCCACGCCGCCCGCGCGGCGGGCCACACGGGGCGGCTCGTCGGGCTCGACCCGGCGGCCGGGATGCTCGCCCAGGCCCGCAAGCGCGGGGACGTCGAGTGGGTGCTCGGAGACCTCGGCGCCGTCCGCTGGGACGGCGAGTTCGACCTCGTCATCATGACCGGGCACGCCTTCCAGGTGTTCACCGAGGACAGCGAACTGCGCGAGGCGCTCGCCGCGATCCACGCCGCCCTCACCGACGGCGGGCGGTTCGTTTTCGAGACGCGGAACCCGGCCGTGCGGACGTGGGAGCAGTGGGTGCCGGAGAACGCCGTGGAGGTCGTGACCTCCGGCGGAGAGGTACTGCGGATGGAGCACCGGGTCGACCTGCCGGTGGAGGGCGATCTGGTGAGCTTCACGACCACCTACACGGTGCCGGGGTGGGAGCGCCCGGAGGAGAGCCGCAGCACCCTGCGGTTCCTCGACGCCGCTGCCGTGGCGGGGTTCCTCGCCGAGGCCGGCTTTGCGGTCGAGGAGTGCCTGGGGGACTGGGACGGCAGCCCGTTCACCCCGGCCGGCCCGGAGATCATCGTGTCGGCCCGCCGGTCGAAATGATCAGCCGAGGATCTCGTCGAGTTCCTCGAGTTCCTCGAGGCCCTCAGGCTCTGCACACACATACGCGTCCAGCCGCTCGCCCGTGGGCCGTGAGGTGCACATGAGGGCTGTTGGATCATGATTGGGCCGCTCTGATGTTCATCTCACGGCGGCGGCCGGTGCGTGGATGTGTGCAGAGCCTGGGGGTGCGGGGGTCGGCTGGACGTGGTCGCAGGCTCTGCACACACATACGCGTCCAGCTACTTGTCCCGGGGCCGTGACATGCACGCCAGGGCTGTTTGATCATGATTGGACCGCTCTGATGTTCACCTCACGGCGGGGGCGGGTGCGTGGATGTGTGCAGAGCCTGGAGTCGCGCGGTGGTCGGGCTGGACGACGCAGCAGGCTCTGCACACACATGCGCGTCCAGCCGCTCAGTGGTTCGCCGCGAGATCGACACCACCGCGAGGTGGTGTCCGGACTGCTCCAGATCGAGCCGGACGTGCGGGAGGTGCTCGCTCTCGTTCATCGAGCGGAGGTCCGAAGTGCTCGAGGGATAGCCGGATAGCACCGGCGGTGGGGATCACACGAGCCCATAGGGTGGCTGGGCCGTCGGCATCTCGGCGGCTCTGAGATCGAGAGCTGGAGCACCTGGATGAGTTCTCCCGACGAGCTGGCCGGTGCAGTCTGGCGCCGCAGTTCCACCAGCGCCGACGACGACCACGGCGTCGAGGTGGCCGTGCTGCCCGGCCCGCGCTGGGCGGTGCGCGACTCGCGCAGCCCCGAGGGTCCGGTGCTGATCTTCACCGAGGCCGAGTGGGTGGCGTTCTCCCTCGGCGCGAGGGCGGGCGAGTTCGACTTCGCGGGTGACGCCGAGGGCGGTTCGCCGGAGCGCTGAACCGGCTTGTCCGGCGTCACACGGCCCGCGCCCGGCTTCCGGTCACACGGCCGGCCGTCGCCGGGTCCAACTCCGGTGGATGCTCGATTCCCGAGATCCGGGTTCTCGACTCCCACATGACCTACACCGAGGCGGGCACGGGCAGCCTCACCTCGTCGCACCTGTGGCGCAACGTCGTCCTGCACGTCAGCGGTGCGGCCCGCTGCTCGCCCACGACGCCAGGAGACAGCAGGAATGACCGCTCGCGCCGCGCGCCTGACCGTGGTGGCCGGGCTGCTGGTGATGATCGTCGCCGGGATCGTCGCGAGCCGGTACACGCCCTTCTGGTTCGACCCGGACGAGGGGTGCGCCCTGCTGGGCCGCTGCGCCACGGCCGCCGCCGACGTCGTCCTCCGGCTCATGTGGTGGGCCGTCGCGGCCGGCCTCGCGATCGTCGGCCTGGGTCTCGTCGCAGCGTGGCGGACCCTTCCGGCGCCGCCAGCGCCCGTGCGCCCGCTGCCCGCACCGGTCCGCGCGATCGCCGCGGGCGTCATCGGGTTGGTGCTCTGCACGGTGCTCGGGTGGGGCGTCCTGCTGGCGGCCCTGTTCGCCGCGCATCTCGTCCCGGCCGCGCTGTGTGTCCTGTGGCTCGTGCAGGCCCGCACGGTGCTCGCGGTCGACCGCGTCGCCGCACCCGCTCACCGGTCAGCGGGCCGCCGGTGGGTGGGCGCCCTCGCCGCGAGCGCCCTCGCGGTGGCCGCCATGGCCTGCCTCGCGGACGGGCCGGTCGACGGGCGCCTGCTGCCCGTCGTCGACGCCGTGGTGCTCGCGTCGACATTGCTGCTCGACGGCGTGCTGCCCGTCCGTCGCGAGCGGGTGGGCGTGCCCCGCCTGGGCGCCGCGGTCCTCGCGGTCCTCGTGGTCGGCGCTGCCACCGGGTACCTGGTGCTCGACCGGCCGTACCAGGCCCCCGTCACAGCGCCGGTCGCGCAGCCGCCACCGGCCCCCTCGCCCGTCCCGAGCCCAGCACCCGCGCACGCGCCGGTCCCGCCGCCCCCGGTGGACGCCTCGATCGCCTGCACCCCCGACGACCTCGTCTGGGCCACCACGGGATGGGACGCGGCCATGGGCACCCGGGCCGTCACCGTCGTCGCCACTCACGACGGGCCCGGACCCTGCTACGTCGACGGGTTCGCCAGCATCACCCTCTCCCAGGGCGGCCGGGCCCTGCAGTTGACCGTCGAACCCGGCTCCGTCGCCGAGCCCGGCAGCCCTGTCACCGCGGCGCGGGTCGGGATCGCACCGGGCGGCAGCGCGTACTTCGGCCTGCTCTGGAAGGGGTACGGCGCCGCGGCCGACGAGGAGAGCCCGCAGTCGCTCAGCGTCGTGCTGCCCGGGGCGGCGAGCCCCAGCGACGTCCCGCTCAGCGGGGGACCGGCCCCGTTCGACCTGGTCGACGGGGGCACGGTCGTCGTCGGGCCGTGGCAGCCGGGGCCCGCCTGAGTCAGGCCCGCGCCGCCGTCGCCTGCGGCGCGTGCGCGCCACGCAGCGCCCGGCGGCGCACCCCGACGGCCACGGCGAGCACCACGAGCGACAGGAACGGGGTGGGGAACCCGAGTGCGGTGCCGATGGCGATGTCGGCGGCCGGGGCCAGCACCGCGGTCGCGAACACCCAGGGCGCGGCGGTGGGGAGCCGCACCGGGCGCCCCGTGCGGCGGTCGCGGGACCAGCGGGTCTTCCCGCCCGGCTTCGCCACCGACAGCCACGCCTGGAACGCGATGGCCGAGGCCATGACCCCGGTGCCCAGCAGCATCGCAGGGGACGGGACGTGTCCCGGGGCGGTGACGGTCGCGTTGAGCGCGGGCGAGAGCAGGAAGATCCCGGCGTACAGCTGGACGAGCGTGATCACGAACTTGGCGAGCACCCAGCGGTGGTGGGTCAGGCCCCAGGACGTGCCCAGCGACAGCATGAGCCCCGTCGCTGCTGATGCGTTGCCGAGCGGGGCGAGCATCACGACGTCGAGGTGGTGCGCCATCGCCATCGCCGCCGCCGCGGTGCCCGGGTGCCGGGCCGTCGCAGCGAGGACGAACAGCGTGAGGAGCACCAGTGTCAGCGTCATCCAGCCGGCCGAGGTCAGCACATGCAGCCAGACGGCCAGCTGGCGCCAGCCGCGGGAATTTCTCGCCATGCCGGGAATCCTCCGGCGCGCGCATACCGGGCGGATCGGGCAGAAGCCCCGGATCTCCTCAGGGTCGGCCCGGTGGCCGACCGCATCACTGTGAGCTGAGGGCGATCAGCGAGAGTGTGCACCGTGTGTGCGCCCCGAGACGGGGGGTGCACACTCTCGCCGATCGCCCGCCGACCCAGGGAGCAGTTCCATGCAACGCACTCGGACCGCGATCGCTGCGCTCGCATTGCTGTTCGGTGCAGTGCTGTTCGCCGCGGGCTGCAGCAGCGTCGTACCAGGGCAGGCGGCGCCCGCCGCCGCTCCCGCCGACACCGCCGCGCCCCGGGCGGCTCCCGAGTCCGGTTCCGATTCCGCGGCCGCGCCCGTGTCGCCGGAGGGCGTGGCATGGGCCGACCAGGTGTGCGGCGCGTTCCTGGACGCGAACACCGTCCTGACCGAGCAACCCAAGCCGGACATCAACAACGTGCCGGGCACCATCAGCGTCTACAGCCAGTACTTCGACCGCACCGTCCCCGCGCTGGACGCCGCGATGGGCCGGCTCCAGGGCATCGGTCCCGGCCCGCTCGACGGCGGTGCCACCGTCATCGACAGCATGGTCGGGATCATGACCCTCATGCGCGACGCGCACCGCAACGCGAAGGCGGCCGTCGACGTGATCGACCCCGCGAGCCCGACCGTCCTGACCCAGGAGCTCCCGGCCGCGCTCGCGCTCACCCAGATCGCGGACACCGCGCCCCAGGTGGACATCTCCGCAACGCCCCAGCTCGACGCCGCCGCCGCCGTCGCGCCGAACTGCCAGGCTTTCGGCCCCTGAGCGGAGCATCTGGTCGATGTGCGCAGCACCGCGGCGGTGGCCGGTGGTGTCCGCGGACGGCTACTTGGCTCCGCTCACACCCGCCGGTTCCGCCGGTGGACCAGCTGTCGCATCAGATCGCGGACGACGCGCCCGACGATGAGACCGATGACCGCCGTCTCCAGGACCGGGTGCGGGTCGGGGGCGGGCCGGATGACCCCGGCTGCGGCGTTCCCGGAATATGTGCCCTTCGCGGTGGCGACCGCAGGCGGCGGTGGCACCGGCGGTGGCACGGGCGCGGGTTCCGACTCGAGCAACCGCTCGTGCTGATGCAACCAGTACAGCCACACGAACGCGGGCAGCACTAGCAGCACGGCCAGGCCGAGGGCCACGAACAGCGCCACCTGCGCCGGCTCCGGAGCGCTGGACTCCGCGAGGGTCACCGCCCCCGGCAGCACCCAGGGGTACTGGGCCACCCCCCACCCCGCGACCACGCCGACCACAGCGAGCGCCGCAGCCCCCCGCAGCAGGTGCGGCCGGTTGCCGTGCAGGAGCACCAGGGCGGCGATCCCGCCCATCACCGAGACCACGACCGCAGGCAACGCGGGACCGAGCAACCGGGGCCACAGGTACGGCGCGGTCTCCCGCAGCAGCACCAGGTCGATCGCTGCCAGGATGCCGGCAACAACGCCCGCGGCCACCGATCTGCGGCGGAAGTAGCGCGCCATGTCGGGCCGGCCGCGCCGGTCGGCGTCGGCCACGAGGTAGACGCCGCTGATGTAGGCGCACGTCGCCACGAACAGCAGGCCGGTGACGATGGCCGTCGGGCTGGTCCAGGCGCTGAGGATGTTGCCCGTCGGGTTCGCGGGCACCGCTCCGGTCACCACCGCGCCGACCACGGTGCCGAGGAAGAACGGCGTCACCAGGGAGGACGCGGCGAATATCGCGCCGTACAGCCGCTTCGTCGACAGCCGCTCGGCCTCGTGCCGGAACGCGAATCCGACCCCGCGCAGCACGATGCCGAGCAGCGACACGGCGAGCGGCACGAAGAGTGCGATCATCACCGCGCTGAACGCGCTCGGGAAGCCGGTCCAGAAGACCACGAGGCCGAAGATGATCCAGACGTGGTTGCCCTCCCACACAGGGGTGACCGACAAGTCGATCTCTTCCCGCGGCGCGGCCCCGCGCTTGTCGCCGCCTGCCAGGAGGTCCCAGATTCCGCCGCCGAGGTCGGCGCCGGCGAACAGGGCGTATCCGGCGATCGTCACGAGCAACAGGACCGCGACGGCGATCGTCGTACCGGACGGGTTCATACCGGCCGCTCCTCCATCCGACTCGGGGGAGGGCCGTAGGGCGTCTGCACCGTGTCCTCGCCCCTTGCGGCCGTGCCCTGGGCGCGCCAGCGCCGGCTCATGAGCCACGGGACCCCGATGCAGGTGATGGTGAGGATGCCGTAGATCACGATCATGACCGCCAGGGTGATCGGCACGCCGCTGGCGGGGGTCACGGCGTCGGCGGTGAGCAGCAGCCCGTAGACGACCCATGGCTGGCGGCCCACCTCGGTGACGATCCAGCCCATCTCCATGGCCGCGATCGCCGCGAAACCGGAGAGGGCGGCCGGAATCAGAAACCACTTGGTGCTCAGGACCTCACGGCGGAACTTCCACACCCACGCCTGCCACGCGCTGAGCACCATGAGCCCGGTGCCGATGGCGACCATGCCGGTGAACGACAGGTGGACCAGGTTCGGCAGCGGCACCCGGAGTTCCGGCGGCACGCTGTTCCACCCGATCACCTCGGTGTTCGGTGAGAACCCGACCAGGATGGAGTCGAGATACGGAACGCCGATCCCGAAGTAGACCTCGCCGTTCCAGTAGATCCCGCCGAGCCACTCGGTGACGCCCCTGCCTGTGTTGTCGACGAGCTCCATCGCCGCGAACTTGATCGGCTGCTGGTTCGCGACCGCACGCGCGAGGATGTCGCCCATGATCACTTGAAGGGGCGATGCGACGGCACCGACCGAGAACGGGATGAGGAAACCCAGCCGGTGGTAGCGGTCGCGCTGCCCGCGCAGCAGCCCGACCGCGTAGACGCCGGCGACGACGAACCCGACGACCATGTATGCGGCAAGGATCATGTGCGGCACCTCGTAGGGTGTGGCTCGGTTGAAGACCACCGCCCACGGATCCACCGTTGCAATCCGCCCGTTCTGCAGCGTGAACCCGCTTGGCTGGTTCATCCACGAGTTCGCCGCGACGACCGCGAATGCACCGAGAAGCCCGGCCACGACCATCGGCGTCCCGGACCACCAGTGCACCCACGGCGACAGCCGGCGCCAGCCGTACAGGTAGATGGCCATGAAGATCGCCTCGACGAAGAACCAGATTCCCTCGATGGCGAACGGGATGCCGAACGCCGACCCGTAATTGCCCATCAGCCCCGGCCACAGCAGCCCGAGCTCGTAGGACAGCACCGTGCCCGAGACCGCGCCGACGGCGAAGATCACCGCTCCTACCCTCGACCACCGCTGCGCGAGCACCAGCGCCACCTCGTCGCCGCGCCGGATGCCGATCCAGTGCGCGATGAGCATGACTGTCGGAAAGGCCATGCCGAAGCAGGCGAAGATGATGTGGAAGCCCAGCGACGCTCCCATCTGGACCCGCGCCGGGATGTCGCCCTCGGCCAGTACGTGTAGCGAAGCGCTCACGTGACACCTGCCCCGACGCCGACACCCGCGCCCCGCACGACATGCACCATGGGGAGCGGAGGTGGTGCAATCATGTTGTCCGCAATGCTGGTCGTGCTTATCGGGCTGGGGATCGGCGCGTTGGGGCTGCTGGTCCCGGACATGTATCTGGTCGGTCTCGTCGTGCTCTTCATCGGTGGCATCGGCGTCCTCGTGCGGCTGGGCGACTGGTACCGCTGTAGTGGAAGGTCACTGCTCTAGGAGCGCCCTGAACAACTCGGCCCTACTGCGCTACTGGCGGAGTTGCTCATTAGGCGCGCGGACGTGGCTCACCGGTGCGAGCTGCTCGTGCCGGATGTGGCCCTCCATCGGCACGTCGTCAGCAGGACCCGGCAGAGCGAGGATGCCTGTTTCGCCCGTCCTGTGTCGGCACAGTCAGCGCAACCTCTGGGCTACCGCTGGCGGGAATCCATTCATGGGTGCTGGCTGGAAATCCGCTGGTGGGACCGCGTGGACAATCGGGATTTCTACGACAGGCCGCGACGGCGGACGGCGCAGGCGGGTACCGCTACCACGAGCGGTGGCGCGAGGTCCGCGACGCCACGAAGTGCCACCGGATCTGAGGCGCCGGTGTTGCGCCGGTCGGGAACGCCGAGATCAGCTGCAGCGCCGGGCCACCAGGATGTCGCGGACGATGGCCTGGTCGACGCGGTGGGAGAAGCCCTGGTACGGGCCCGAGTCCAGCGGTTCGAGCCCGGCGTCGGCGAGCACCGCGGCCGCGTCGGCGCGGCGCGCGACGTTCGTGTTCCACGAGATCCCGAGCGCCCCGCCGGGCCGCAGCAGCCGGGACCATCCCGGCACCGCCGCCGCGAGCAGATCCAGCGGACTGCGGTGCAGGCCGCGCTCGCCGGTCCGGCTGCCGTGCTGCACCCCGTACGGCGCGTCGGCGACGACCAGGTCGAACGTGCTCGGCCGATAGAACTCGGGCGCCTTGGTGGTGTCGGCGTTGACATAGACGAGCTCCAGGCTGTCGCCCGCCTTGTAGCTCTCCTTCGTCACGCCGACGTCGACGTGCAGCCGCCGGGCGACGACCTGCTTCTCCCGGCGTACCCGCGTGACCTCCGCGGAGTGCTTGAGGTGCTTGCGCTTGAGCCAGGTCTGGATGAACGAGGAGTAGGCCTCGAAGTCCTTCTGGTCCAGGTCCATCCCCGCGGCGTCGAAGCCGTACATCAGGGCCTGGTTCAGTGTGGTGCCGCGGCCGCAGAGCGGATCGAGCACCCGGAACTTCCGATCGAGCATTTCATCGGCGAACGCGGATGTCAGTAGCGTGACGTTGAGCAGCAGTTTCGTGAACTGCTCGTTGGTCTTCCCCTGGTATTTCTGAATGGTGATCAGATCGTCGTCGAACCGGTCCAGTGAACGCAGCTCGACCGGTTCCATCAGCCGATCGTCGACGCGCCGGAACAAGGCGTAGATCGAGGACAGGTTGGCCAGCAGGGAAGCGTCCCGGTCGCTGATCTCGGCGGCGCTGAACGTCACGTACGGCACGCCGCCGATCGTCGTCTCGCCGATGTCGGAGAGCCGTCGGCCCAGGACAGAGGCGTTGAAGACCTCGATCTCGGCGACCGTGAGCCGTACCGCCGCGTCGGCGTAGACCCGATTCGTGGACGGCAGGAGGAGAAGCGCGTAGCGGGCCATCGTCTCTTTCGTCGGTCCGGAGCCGGTTTTGCGAGGTGAGCCTACCAGTGGTGCTGGTCGCGCGATCTCGATCGGCACGGATGGAGCGCCTTCGGAATACCCGCCGGCAATACGCTATTTCCCGTTCGGGGATGTGTGTCGAGGAGGTCGAGAGCGCCGAGCGCGTCCGACGACCGCGGAGCGCCGGCGCGGTGTAGCGTCAGTGGCGTCGGGCGCATTCCGTGCGCGGGCACTCAAGCCCACGTCGTTCCCGGAGAGAGTCCACGTGGACGAGTGATCGTCCTGGGACGGAGCACCGGCATGGCGTCGGTCCGCATCACTCCTGCCAGTCGCACCGACGCGCCCGCCGGCGTCGACGACCAGCCGCTCCGATTGACGCTGAAGCCGGCCGCACCCCCGACGGGTGCGGTGGACGGTGGATGGTGGCCCCGGTCCCGCGACCTGGCTGCGGAGGTGCCGGCGCTGCTCGCTGCACTCACCGCACGCCTCGGGAACGTCGAAGGTGTGAACTACAACCTCGACGACTGGGGCCGGCCACCACGCAAGATCAACCTCGGTGGCGCGCAGGTCCGGCTCTCCGGCTACCACTCGCAGCACCGCGACACCATCGACGTCCTCAGCCAGGGAAACCGTGTCACCCTCCTCGTCGTAGCGCCCGACGCGACCGAACCGGTAGCGAGCGCGGCACTGCGGGCTGCGGGAGACCGAGCCAACGGCGACGGCGTGGAGGCACTGCTCCTCCACCGCACGGACTCCGCCGACGCCGGCGCAGCGAGCGCCACCTGAGTGTTCTCGTCCGAGTGCAGGACGAGAGCCAACAACGGTCGACGTCGACAGTCGGCGACCGCTCACCACCGCGAAGGGCCGATCATGTCCGCTGACACCACCACCTACGTCACGCTCTACGACCAGCGCGTCCGACTCGTCGCCGACGCCTTGACGCAGAACTCCAAGCTCGGCGAGAAAGCTGCACGCGAACTCGCCGTTCACGTTCTGTACGCCATCGACCACATCTCGGAGAAGGTGCGGTAGCGCAGCGCCCGGTACCGCGTCGAGGCCGGCCGGTGGGTGTGGGATGCGGCTCCGGGCGAATCGCCCGCGGAACGATGCGTGTCGGCTAGAATCGGCGGTGGTCGCGGTTATCGCGACATGGCTCCGCCCGAGACCCCGGTGCGCCATGAGGCGTAACGAGGGGATCCCGAATGGCACCGGCCACTCCACCGGCAGCACTCGACGAGCACCAGCGACCGGTCAGTGAGTTCGCCGAGCTGTCCCGGACGGTCCGACAGGCGGGGCTGCTGGAACGGCGGGTCGGCTACTACGCGGTCAAGGTCGGCGCCACGCTCGCCGTTCTCGCCGCCACCTGGGCGGTGTTCGCCTACCTGGGCGACACCTGGTGGCAGCTCGTCACCGCGGCACTCCTGGCCGTGGCCTGGACACACGTGTCGTTCATCGGGCACGACGCCGGGCACAAGCAGATCCTCCGCGGGCGGCGGGCCAACGACGCGGTCGGGCTGGTGCACGCCGGTCTGGTCGGGCTCAGCTACGGGTGGTGGGTCGGCAAGCACAGCCGCCATCACGCCAATCCCAACCACGAGCACGACGACCCTGATCTCGACATTCCCATTCTCGCTTTCACGGCGGGGCAGGGCCGTAACAAGCAGGGCTTTTCGCGCTGGACGGCAAAGCACCAGGCCTTCCTGTTCTTCCCGCTCCTGCTGCTCGAGGGCATGAGCCTGCACTGGTCGAGCGTCCACGCCGTGTGGCGCGGGCAGATGAAGCTGCGTGGGCTGGAGAAGACGCTGCTGGTCGGGCACGCCGTCGCGTACCTCGCCGCGGTGTTCGCGGTGCTCTCACCGGGGAAGGCGCTCGTGTTCATCGCGGTGCACCAGGGCCTGTGGGGCCTTTACATGGGCTGCGCTTTCGCCCCCAACCACAAGGGCATGCCCTCGCCGAGCGACGACGAGGCGTGGGACTTCCTGCGCAAGCAGGTGCTCACCTCGCGCAACGTGCGCGGGGGTCCGTGGGTGGACTTCCTGCTGGGCGGGCTCAACTACCAGATCGAGCACCATCTCTTCCCCAGCATGCCCAGGCCCAACCTGCGACGTGCGCAGCCCGTGGTGCAAGCGTTCTGCGCCGCGCGCGGCGTCGCCTACCACCAGAGCGGGTTGCTGCGTTCCTACGCGGACGTGCTCCGTCACCTGCACGCGGTCGGTGCCCCGTCGCGCGTCTCGTCGAGATGACGCCGTGAGCGTGATCCACGGGCGGGCGACCGCCCAGAGAGGCCGGCGATCGCGATGGCCAGCGCTGCCAGGGGCCGGTTCGCGCAGGTCCGACTGTGGGTCGCCGAGCGATCGGCCGATCTCGGAGCGCCGGTCTCGGTGGAGCTGATCTGCGCAACGGCCGTCGCCCGGCTCCGCATGAGCGGCGCCGCCCTGACGATGCACAGGGACGGATGGCCCGAGGCGAGACTCGTCACGGACACCCTCGGCGCACGGCTGGCCGAGCTGGAGGTCACGGTGGGCGAGGGGCCGTGTCTGGATGCCCGTCGGGAGAGCAGACCGGTTGTCGTGTCCGATCTCGCGGCAGTGGCCGGCCAGCGTCGCTGGCCGTTGTTCGCTCCGCTGGCGGTCGAGGCCGGGGCGGGGTCCCTGTTCGCCCTGCCGATGTGCGTCGGTGCAATCCGGGTGGGGGTGCTCGTCCTGCACCGGGTGTCGGCAGGGCGCCTCGGGCCCGTTGCGCTGTCGGAGGCGTTGGCGTTCGCCGAGCTGGCCATGGGCCTGCTGCTCGACGAACAGGCCGGATTGCCCGTCGCGAACGTCGGCATCGCCGATCCGGACGGCGTGCCGCTGCTCACTCCGCAGGTGCACCAGGCGACCGGGATGATCGCGGCGCAGATCGACGGGGAGATGGCGGACGCGTTCGCGCGCTTGCGCGCACAGGCGTTCGCCGATCAGCGTCCGCTGCACGAGGTCGCCGCCGACGTGGTGGCCCGCAAGCTGCGATTTCGGCAGGACGGTGAGGGCGTATGACCGCCAGACGCGGACCTCGGCGCGATACTGGGGGAGTCTCAGGGGAGGTGGCTTCCATGGCCGACGAGCGCCTCGTCGAAACGTTCGTCGAGCTGGCCGACACTTTGATCGACGAGTTCGACGTGATCGACTTCCTGCACCTGCTGGTCGACAGGAGCATCGAGCTCCTCGACGTCGACGCGGCCGGACTCCTGCTGGCCGACCAGCACGGGCGGCTGCAGTTGATCGCCAGCTCGAACGAGCAGGTCCGGCTGCTGGAGCTGTTCCAGCTGCAGAACGACGAGGGGCCGTGCCTGGACGCCTTCCGGTCCGGCACCAGGGTGAGCGCCGCAGACCTCAGCGCCGCCGACGAGCGGTGGCCGCGCTTCGCCGAGGCAGCCACCGGCGCGGGGTTCGGTGCGGTGGACGCCCTTCCGATGCGGCTGCGCAAGGAGCTGATCGGGGCGCTCAACCTGTTCCGGGTCGAGCGGGGTGACCTGGACGGCCCGGCGCTGCGCACCGCGCAGGCGCTGGTCGACGTCGCCACGATCGGACTGCTGCAGGAGCGGTTGCTGCGCCACCAGGAGTTCCTGACCGAACAGCTGCAGACCGCGCTGCACAGCAGGGTGGTCATCGAACAGGCCAAAGGCCTCGTCGCCGAACGCCTCGGGGTGGACATGGAGGAAGCCTTCGCCGCCCTCCGGGCCCACGCCCGCAGGCACGGACTCAAGCTGAGCGACGTCGCGAGCAGCGTCATCGACGGGCGGACCGGCACCCCGCTCCTCGGAGTCCCGGGCCGTCCCCGACGGCCGGAGCAGTAGCCGCACCGACGCTCGTCCTGCCCTGCACGACCCCGGGAGCCCAGGGTCCCCGGGTCCGCCACCCCACGACTCAGGAGCCGAACATGTCCACGATCGACGCCCCACCGGCAGCCGCCGAATCCTCCGCCCCGGTACGGGCGGACCTCGCCTGTGCTGCATGCCCTCACGACCGGGACGCCCACGACCCGATCGGAACCAGGTTCTGCTCCGTGACGATCGCCCGCGGGCTGGACCGCGGCTGCGTCTGCGTCGGTGACGCACTCGCATCCGTGAAGCGGGATCGCTGAATTCCGTCCCTCCTACCCGATCCTGACCGACCGGCGTTCGCTCCGCCCGTGCCCACCGGCGTCCGGTGGCGCACGCCGCGGCTCTCAGCACCATTCCGCCCATGTCAGGAGTCACCCATGCCCGCACCCGTTCGCGTCCTCGCAGCGGCGGACGTCGCCGTACCGGCGCCCCGCCAAACCAGGGTGGTGCCGCGACGGGCGAGCATCGGCGTCCTCAGCACCTACCCGCCCACGCAGTGCGGGCTGGCGACGTTCAGCGCCGCCCTCACGAAGCAGCTGAACCTGTCGCCAGGCACCGCCGGTGTCGTGCGGATAGTCGACCAGCCAGAGTCCCGTGCAGGTGCCGAGATCGCGGCGCACCTCGTCAACGGCTCGGCGAGCAGCGTGGCCGCGGCCGTGCGGCGCCTGAACGGCTTCGGGGCCGTGGTGGTCCAGCACGAGTACGGCATCTACGGCGGCCACGACGGCTGCGACGTGATCGACATCGTTGCGGGGCTGACGGTGCCCACGATCATCGTCCTGCACACCGTGCTGCAGGAGCCGACCGCGAGGCAGCGGCGCATCCTCCGCTGGCTCGTCGAATCGGCGGACGTCGTCGTCACGATGACCGAGACCGCGCGCCAACGACTGGTCGAGAGCTACCGGGCCGACCCCGACGCTGTCGTCGTGATCCCCCACGGAGCCACCGACCACCCTCCGACCGACCGTGCGGCGGCGCGCGCGGAGCGGCTCTCGAGCGGGCGGCCGCTCGTCCTCACGTGGGGTCTGCTCGGGCCCGGGAAAGGTATCGAGTGGGCGATCGACGCCATGCCGGGCCTGCAGGACCTCCAGCCGCGTTACCTGGTCCTCGGCAAGACGCACCCCAAGGTGCTGGAGCGCGACGGTGAGGAGTACCGCACCAGCCTGGTGCGACGGGCGGACTCGCGTGGCGTGGCGGACATCGTCGAGCTCGACGATCGGTACCTCGGGGTCGGCGAGCTCGCGGACCTCGTGCAGCGAGCAGATGTCGTGCTCCTGCCGTACGACTCGCGCGAGCAGGTGACGTCCGGCGTGCTCATCGAGGCGGTGGCGGCCGGCCGCCCGGTCGTCTCCACCGCGTTCCCGCACGCCGTCGAGCTGCTGGGGGACGGGACGGGTCTCGTGGTGCCGCAGCGGGACCCCGTCGCGCTGGAGGCGGCGCTGCGCCGGGTGCTCGCCGAACCGGGACTCACCGAGTCGCTCGCGGAGAACGCTGCACGGAAGGCTCCGGACCTGCTGTGGGGCGCTGTCGCCGCCCGGTACCAGGAGATCGCCGAGTCGCTCGTCGCCGCATCGTTGCCGGCTGTCTCATGAGCGCGTCCGTCGAGCACGGCCCGTTCCGGGCCGCACCCTTCACCCACCTACGCCGGCTTACCGACGCAGGCGGACTCTACGAGCACGCCAGCGGCACCACGCCGCGCCGCGAGCACGGCTACTGCGTCGACGACGTCGCGCGTGCGCTCGTCGTCGTCTGCCGCGACGACGGGCACGCGCAGGACGACCTCCGCGAGCACTATCTCTCGTTCGTCCTGGCCGCGCAGGCCGATGACGGCCGGTTCCGCAACCGCCGGGACAGCGATCTGCGTTGGCGAGGCGCGCCCTCGGTCGAGGACTGCTGGGGGCGGGCTCTCTGGGGGCTCGGTGCGGCCGCCCACGACCCGCGTGCGCTGGCGGCCTTCGACCGCGGTGCGTCGTGGCGGTCGCCGTGGCCGCGCGCCATGGCCTTCGCCGCGCTCGGTGCCGCGGACGTGCTCCGCGTGCAACCGGCGAACCGCGGCGCGCTGGATCTGCTCCGCGCTGCCACCGAGGTGATCGGGAGACCCGCGCCCGGGGCGGACTGGCCGTGGCCGGAACCGCGTCTGACCTACGCCAACGCGGTCCTCCCCGAGGCGCTGCTCGCGGCGGGCGCCGCCCTGGACGCGCCCGCACTCGTCGCGGACGGGCTGCGGCTGCTCGGCTGGCTGCTCGACGCGCAGACGCGCGACGGTCACCTCTCGGTCGTGCCGGTGGGGGGCCGGGGGCCGCTCGACAGCAGGCCCGGTTTCGACCAGCAGCCGATCGAGGCAGCGGCGCTCGCCGACGCGTGCGCACGGGCGCACACCATCACCGGGCAGGACCGGTGGCTCGACGGCATCAACCGGGCCGCGGCGTGGTTCCTGGGCGCAAACGACGTAGGCGTGTCCTTGTACGACCCCGGGAGCGGCGGCGGCTGCGACGGGTTGGAGCGCGACGGCCGCAACGAGAACCAGGGTGCGGAGTCCACTCTGGCCTTGGTGTCGACGCTGCAGCAGGTCCGCGCGCACCACCCCGCGAGCAGGCACGGGACACCCGAGTCGGAACTTCACGGCGTCGGGTGACGCCCACGGCACAGACGTCCGCAGAAACGCAGCCGCGGATGGTCACGCGCCTCGATGCCGCTCTGACCGCCGATCCGGCCCGCGTGCTGGCCCGCTTGTTCGTCCCCGGCCATGAGCTTGTGGTGAAAACCGAATCCCGTGCTACCGGTGTGCTGGCACGGATCCTCGCGCTCTCCGAGCCCGACGTTCGCCGCACGCTCGACGTCGTGCTCGCCCGCTACACCGGGCGCCATCGGGACCTGGACGGCGTGCTCGCCGAGCACTACGCCCAGGTCGCCCATCGTGTTCCCGACGGCGGTGCGTTGACGCCGGCGCGGCGCACCCTCATCGGTGCGTGGTTCACGCATGAGTACGCGATCGAGGGGGCTGCACTGTTCAACCCCTCGGTCGTGCCGCACCCCGACCAGTCCGGCCTCCCTTCCGGCCACCTCCGGTTCGTCCTGAGCCTGCGTGCCGTCGGCGAAGGCCATGTGTCTTCCGTGGAGTTCCGCACCGGGGTGCTCGGCAGCGGGCACGAGCTGTCCCTGGCCGACCCGGGCAGGCACGTCGAGTCGGGACGCCCCGGCCCGGCCGTCCACGACCGGGCGCTGTTCGCCGCGCTGCTCGCCGAGGGCGGCTCCGACGCGGAGAGCGCGTCGTTCCTCATGGGAAGACTGCCCGCCCGGTTCGACGAGGCTGAGCTGGAACAGGCCATAGCGGCGCTGGTCGGCCAGCGCGTGACCCGGCAGGGCGGCGCACACACCGAGGAGCTGGCCCGGCGCATAGCCCGGTGCAGCTACGAGGTCGAGTTCTCGCCGCGGTCCGCGCTTGCCGAGCGCGTGCTCTGGCCCCACGGTCCGTCCGACGCGCAGGGCATGGAGGACGCCCGCTTCGTCCGCGTCGCCTCCGACGACGGCAGCGCGACCTACCGGGCCACCTACACCGCGTTCGACGGCAACCGCATCGCGATCCAGATGATCGAGACCACCGACTTCGGCCGGTTCCGGATGTCCCAGCTCGCCGGACCGGCCGCGAAGAACAAGGGGATGGCCTTCTTCCCCCGCAAGATCGGTGGGCGCTACGTCGCCCTCTCCCGATGGGACCGGGAGAACAACGCGATCGCTACATCCACCGACGGACGCTGGTGGGGGGACCCGCGGACAGTGCACGTCCCAACCCGGCCCTGGGAGCTCACGCAGACCGGCAACTGCGGCTCACCCGTTGAGACCGACAAGGGATGGCTCGTTCTGACCCACGGTGTCGGGCCCATGCGGGAGTACTCCATCGGCGCCCTCCTGCTCGACCTGGAGGACCCGAGCCGGGTGATCGGCGCGCTGCGGGAGCCACTCATGAGCCCGGAGGACGACGAACGCGACGGGTACGTCCCCAACGTCGTGTACTCCTGCGGGGCCCTCCTGCACGGCGACCGGCTCCTGCTGCCCTACGGGGCCAGCGACGCCTCCGTGCGGTTCGCCGTCGTCGACGTGCCGCTCCTCCTCGAGCGGTTGGCCGCGGACGGGCCGCCGGCGACGATGCGCGAGAAGAGCTCGGCGTAGTCCGCCACCATGCGCTCCGCGGTGAAGCGCGCATCCACGTCGTCACGGCAGTCCTGACGCGACAACGAGCCGATCCTTCCGACCGCGTCGACAGCGCCGGCGATGTCGTCGACCAGGAATCCGGTGCGGCCGTGACGGACGATCTCGGGCATCGACCCGAGCGGACGGGCGATCACCGGGGTGCCGGTCGCCAGCGCCTCGACGACCGACAGCCCGAATGGTTCCGCGAAACCGATCAGGTGCAGCAGCGCGACCGCTCGGCCCAGCAGCGCGTCGCGCTCCGCAGGCCCGACCGGTCCGGCGTAGGTGACGCCGGATCGCCCGAGATGCGGCTGGACGAGGTCCCGGAAGTAGGCCTTGTCCTGCACGATCCCCGCGATGACGAGCGGCAGCCCTGCCCGCCGAGCGACCTCGATGGCCAGGTGCGTCCCCTTGTCCGGGTGGATGCGGCCGAGAAAGAGCAGGTGCTCGCCGGGGTCCGGACGGTAGGTGAACCCGCTCAGCTCGATGCCGTGGTGGATCGTCGCCTCGTAGCCGAGGTCGGGATGGCGGTCGGCGTCGCTGATCGCAACGTAGTGGCCGACGTCGTCGTACTCGCGGTAGACGGGGAGGATCGCCGCTGACGAGAACCCGTGGATCGTGGTCACGACCGGCGTCGACACCAGGCGGCTGTAGGTCAGCGGCAGGAAGTCGAACTGGTTGGAGATGACGTCGAACTCGCCGGCCCGCTCGAAGGCGGCGGCGATGTGCAGGCCCTCGTAGACCTTCGCGTCGACGCCGGGATCCTCCTCGTAGCCGTGCAGTGCTTCGGCGTGCAGCCGCGCCGAGGTGATCGAGTCGGCGGTGGCGAACAGGGTGACGTCGTGGCCGAGGGCCACGAGCCCTTCGGCCAGCGTGGATGCCACCTGCTCCCACGGCCCGTAGCCGCGGGGCGGCGTGCGGTGGGCGATCGAGGCGATGATCCCGATCCGGAGGCAGGTGCGCTCCGGGATCGGAGGCGTCGACGTGCGGGTGAGGTCGATCGGATCTCCTCCGAGCTCGGTGCTCGAGCGGACGACCCCGGCGGGGCCTCGTACTCCCATGATGCGCGATTCGCCCGTCGGCTTCCCGGCCGGCGCTCGGGGGGTGGCGGGGAGTAGGCGGTGCCGGATCGCGTAGGCCGCCGGGAGCCCAGACCGAGTGCAGCCCGAGCTGGGATCCCGCCACGTGCACGATTGCCCGGGCGAAACTGGAGCATACGGACGATGGGTCCAGTTCCCCTCTCACGGGGTCTGGATCAAGGGGCTGGCCGCGGGGAGTTTGGTCCCCGGAGGTCCGCTCCGCCTCCTCACGGGGGGGCCGACGGGATCAGCCGGCGCCGGGCCCGTTGTGGTGGCCTGGGCCCATCGGGTCCGCACTTGTGCTGTCCTGCGTCGACGGCGCGGACGCCGATGCGTCGGTGGCCTGCGTGGCGGGTTGTTGCCCCTTGGTGGCGGCGGCGAGCATCTGCTTGGCGAAGATGCGCTGCTGGGCGATCAGGTGCTCGGCGAAGTCGAACACCGCGTCGAGGACTTCCTGAGCGTTGGCTCCGGCGGGCGGCGCCGCGTGGGTTCGGCTCGTCATTCCTTTCATCAGCTCGTTGCTCTTCTCAGCCCATTGCTGCCACAGATGCTTGAAGTTCTCTTGGGTACGGCGGGTCAATTCGCTGAGCTGCTCCTGCGAACTGGTCATCGCAATTCTCCTCCTGAGTAGGAACCGATCGGCGTGATCGTGGAAGCTCCCGCTCTATCGGGACGCATAGGAGCCACGTCCTGGCGCCCGGTCCGCCGTCCCTTGCCCCCGGTGCGCGGATCCCGGGTGGCCCGCCGGACGGCGGTACTGCTCATCGCCGCCGAGCCTGGGTGGGAGGTGGCGAGGGTCGGCGGCGCTGCACCGCGGGTCCGGCGGGGCCTGAACGCCCGGGCTTCGGGTCCGGTGCATCGCTGCGCGGTGCGGGCCGGGGACCGTGGCGCTCTGCGCGGCTTTCCCGGCGCTCGCTGGGTTCGTTGTCCTCGCCTGCGGCGTCCTGCGCGGGCCCCTCCTCCTCGTCGGCGCCGGCTGCTTCCGGCTCGGGGAGTGCCGTGCGGGGTCGGCGGAGGCGCCGAAGCGCCTCGAGCAGTTGCAGGGCCAGGCGCTACAGGAACTGCAACAGCTTGACGGCGCTGGCGACGACGAGGCTGAACGCGGCACCCATCCGTGCGCGTATCGCCGTCCCGGTCTTCTTGGCGTCCTTCCGGTCCGACCGCCGCGGGGCGGGCCTGCCGGTCAGCGCTTCCCGCAGGCCGGCACCGCTCTCCGCAACGCCGTCGAGCCGGTCGGCGACACGGTCGACCCGCGAGACGGCCATGTCGACCACGGCCCCGAGCACCACACTGCCGGCCTCGCTCATCATCTTGCGCGCGGCCCCACCCGCAACGCGATGACCTAACTCCCGGCCGGCCTGCTGGGCACCGCCGGTGGTGCGTTCCGCTGCGCGTGTCACGGTGTTGGCCATCGGGTCACGTCCCTTCTCGGTCCGCCCGGGAATGGCGGCCGCTCCCGCGGGCGTCGGGCGCGTGCATCAAGGGAGGCGAGGCGGCTGTCGTGCAGATGTAGAACATGACGGCCGCCCGGCTGCGTTTGACGTCGCCCTCCACGAAAGCGCACCGGTGGTCGTGGGTTGCTGATCGAGCCCAACCGACAGGCACCGTTCGCGGCGCGGGTTTCGTGGTCATCGGTGCACCCACCCTGTTCGCGCGGCGGTCACCGGTTTCGCTCGCCCGCAGGGGCGGTGGCGGAGAAGGGTAAGCGGGTGCGCGGTAGCGGCATCATCGAAGTGCCTCCCCCGGTCTGGAGGCCCTCCGAGGTGGGCCCATGGTCCTCGCCACGCCCCCCAATGGCAAGACTCGGGACTTGAGGCGGAACACCGATGAGGAAGGCGACAAGCCCGCCGAACGCGCCGGCGAAACCGAGCGCCAGCCCAGCGAGCATTGCGCGGCGATGGTTCACTCGGGAACGGCGAGGTCCTCGATGACCACGTCGATCCGCAGTCCGGGCGCGAGCGGCGCGACTGCGCGCCGGATCTGGCTGGCGACCTGGTCCATGACCGCGGGGTAGCGGGCGACGACGTGGATGGCCACCTCATCGACCGTGATGCGGATGCCAGTGATCCGCCGCCCGGGCAGATAGGTGACAGCCTCGCCGTCCCGGCCGCCGTGCAAGCCGGCGACCAGGGGACAGGCCAGCACCGCGGCCACGATCGGGTCCACCCACCGGTCGATCTCGCGCCCGATCGGTGCGGCGGCCGGGGTGACCAGGTAGGCAGGATCGACGGTCACGGGGGCGCGAGCTATTCGACGCGGCCCGGTTGCCGGGGTTGCACCTCGCCGGTGTCCTCGCCGGGCAGCTGCAGGTCGACCACGCTGACGTTGACCTCGACGACCTCGAGGCCGGTCATCTGCTCGATGGAGGCGATCACGTTGCGCCGGATCGCGCGGGCCAGCTCGACGATCGCCACCCCGTACTCCACGACGATGGTCAGGTCGACCGCGGCCTGGCGTTCGCCGACCTCGACCGCCACTCCCTGGCTGCTGCTGGCCCGCGCGCCGGGGATGCGCTCGCGGACCGCGCCCATCGCGCGCGCCGCGCCGCCGCCGAAGCCGGCGACCCCGTCGATCTCCCGGGTGGCCATCCCGGCGATCTTCGACACCACGGTCTCGGCGATCGTGGTCCTGCCCTGGCTGGTTTCAAGATCGCTGCCGCGACCGGCAGCCGTGGCCGGCGACCGGGTCGGCGCGGTCGCCTCGTTGCGCACGGTCTGCGGTCTGTTCGAGTCGGCAGCGCCGCTCGCGGCTGGGATTCCGCTCGGAGTGGTCATCAGCTCTCGACCTCCTTGAGACACCGGACGCGGGTCCCGGCGGTGCTGGGGCGGACCTTCCCGGAGCGGCGTCGATGTCGTCGTGCGGCAACTACATGTGGAATACCCGGCGCCAGCGGACCGCACGTGATTGAATGAACTCAAGCTGTGATTTCCATCACAGTATAGTACGAGTCGGCCCCGGAAGGCTGGGAGTCGCGAGGTCAGTAGAAGACGGGTCGATCACGACGGAAACCGCGACCGGGTCGAGCCGGGTGCTGGAGGACAACGTCGGCAGCAGCGACCTCGACGAGCACTCCATCCCGGCGCTGTTGCATGCCGCTGCGGCCGACCCGGATGCGTTCCGGCTGCTGTTCCAATACGCCGCCCGCGAACCCCGAGTTCCGCGACCTCACCGACGCACCAGCGCTGCTGACGCTCGACGAACACAACCCGGGTGTCCCACCGCTGGGACCTCGGAGTGGACATCAGACGCTCTCGGCATCGGCGACCGGGTACATCTTGCCCGGCCGTGCCATGCGGGCCGGTTGCTCCGCACCCTCGGCGAACCATGCCATCGGGTGCCGCGTACCAAGCTGCCCGATCATGAACCGAGTCACCGAGGTTCCAACACCCGCCAGTCCCGGGACCGGTCCTGTGCGTACTGCCGTGCCTCGCGTTCGTCGATGAAGACGACCTCGACGGCGCCGACGTCATCCGGTCGGGTCGCATGAACCGCGTACACGTAGCTCACAGGGACTACCTTACGGGAACCGTAAGCCTGTGTCTCCCGAGACTGCGTGAGTGGAAGCGGACGATGTCGCAGAGCTGGCGCGTCTGCTGTCCCGTGAGATCGACACCCTGTCTGACGATGAGCTACTGAGCTTGATCACGACGTGGGGAGCACTCCGGAGGACAGCGCCAGAGGGCATCGGGCGTGCGGTTGCTGCGCTGTACCAGCGGAAGCGGCTGAGCTGGCCGGAGATCGGCCGTCTGACAGGCATCCCGCCGATGACGGCCCACGACTGGGCGCGTCCCTACCTGTCTCGCGAGGATGATCCCGCGTAGCTCGGCTGGACTGAACAAGGCCGGAGCGACTGGTGTCCAATGCCCGCGCCCACAGCCGACGCAGCCCGGTGCGCCCGTCCGCGCGATGGACCAGGATCGAGGCCGCGCGAGCGGGGTGAAACGCGAGAACGGGTTCGGTCACCTGCATGTTCTTCGGCAGTCCCTCGACATCGAGAAAGGCAGCTGTTCGGCACGCTGCCGGGTGATCACGGCGCCGCCCCGGCGGCAGAAGGCCCCCTCCGATCTCAGGAGCAGCCTTCTGCTACCGCATCTCCCCGAACTGGCCGCCGAGCCCCTCCTGCAGGGCGTTCGCGGCGGCCGGATCCGGCTCGTCGGGGACGATCTCGTTGATCAGACGCTGAACGTTCATGAACATGTGCGATGTCCTTGTCGTAGGCGGGGAGGCAGCGTTGTTTCATCGGGGGCCGTTTGACAGCTCAACCCGGTGCCTCGACGTTGGAGAGCCCGCTCAGCGACGTCTCACTCGTGCCGGGTTGCAACATGCCGGTCGGCGCCGTTGTCGGCGGGCTGGACGTTCGGCGGCGCCGTTGTCGTCACCCGCAGGTGGCGGTGGCAGGGTGGGCGCGGTGACGGAGGATGCCGTAGCTGTTCGGCCCGGCGTCGGCGCGCTGTTGCAGGATCTGGATCGAGCGCCGCCGATCGAGTTGGTCGATGTCTGCGCAGGTTGGCTGGCCCGGCATGTGTCGGCGCAGGGCTGCGTGGTGCTGCTGTCGGACTACGCGGAGGCGAGTCTGGAGCCGGTGGCGGTGGGCCCTGCAACTGCAACCGCGCGGCTCCGGCCGCAGGACTTGGTCGACAGCGCCGCGGGTGTGGCTTACCGAGAACAGCGCCGGGTGACCGCGGTTGTGGATCGTTCCGGTGATGCTCCTGCCGTCGGGGCCGCGGACGCCGGCGTACCCGGGCCCGCGGTGGTGGTCTACCTCCCGGTGTCGGTCCGCGCCGAGCGCCTCGGGGTCCTCGCCGTCACCCTGCCCGGCGGGCATGTCGGCGGGGGAACGATGGACGTGCTCGACGATGTCGCCCGCGTGCTGGGGCACGTGCTGACCGGCGCTCGCCGCTACACCGACCGGTTCGAGATGCTGCGCCGCCGGCGGGAACTGGGGCTGGCTGCAGAAATTCAGTGGGAACTGCTACCCAGCCTGGCCTTCGAGCTGCCCGCGTTCTCCATCGCGGGCACCCTGGAGCCGGCGTATGACATCGGAGGGGACAACTTCGACTACGCCGTCAGCGCGCACCGCCTGACCGTGGCGGTCAGCGACGCGGCCGGCCACGGGCTGCGCGCGGCACTGCTGGCCAGCCTCTCGTGCACGGCGATGCGCAACGCCCGCCGCGCGCACTGCTCGATCGTCCAGCAGGCCGAGACCGCGAACCGGCACCTGGTGGAGCAGTTCCCGGGCCCGGACTTCGTCACCGGCCTCATCCTCGACCTTGATGTCGACAGTGGCGCCGGGACGATCCTCAACGCCGGGCACCCGCCGCCGCTGCTGGTGCGGGACGGCGCCGTGAGCGAGCTCCTCATCCCGCCCGAGCTGCCGCTGGGCCTGCTGACCTCCACGCAGTACCCGGTTCACCCGATCGCGCTCCAACCGGGGGACCGGTTGCTGCTGCTCACCGACGGGATCACGGAGGCCCACCGGCGAGGTGAGCGGGAGTTCGGCTATCGCCGGCTGGCTGCGCTGCTCGCGGACCATCGGGAGCTCGCGCCTCCCGAGCTCGTGCGGCACATTACCCGGGCGGTGATCGAGTCGTGCGATGGTGAGCTGAACGACGACGCCACGGTCGTGTGCCTCGATTGGCACCCGCAGCAATCGCCAGCTTTGTGATCAGGCCTCGTGGTCGGTCAGGTCGGGTTGGCTGGGCTGCGTGCCTATCGTCGTGCTCCCGACGCGCGACGATGGTCGCGGCGGGCAGGGCGGCGAGCATGCCCCCCGGACGATCCTGCGTCAGGCGAGAGGGACGTCCGCGGAGGACTGCAGGCTTGCGGAGGACTGCAGGCGACGGCGCAGTGATTGCAGGTCCGACCGCGCCGCTGTGGTGTTGGTGAGGAAGCGTGTCAGCAGCTGGGCGAACCGGGTCGGCTGCTCGGCGTGCGGGAAGTGCCCGGCCCCCTCGAAGATCTGCAGGCTGCTGCCGGGCAGCAGGTCGTGAGCAGCCATTGTGTGCTCGATCGGGATGATCGAGTCCCGGCTGCCGCCCACCAGCAGCGCCGGGACCTCGGCGAGCAGATAGAACCGCTCGGTCATCTCCGGGAACTGGTAGGCGAACTGCATCGCCACCCCGCCGCCGAAGGAGTGTCCGGCGATGGTGGCCCGGTCCAGGCCCAGCGTGACCAGGAGGTCACGCAGTCCGGCCGCGTAGGCGCCCAGCGAGTAGTCGCCGCTGGGGGGTTTCGCGGACTGGCCGTGACCGAGCAGGTCCGGGGCGATGACGTGGGCGTGGCGGCCCAGCAGCGGCAGCACCGACGACCAGGTCTGCGAGCTGCTGGCCAGGCCGTGCAGCAACACGACGACCGGCCCGTCAGTGTCGGCGCCGGCCTCCAGGAACGTCACCCGCTGACCGTGCAGCAGCAGCTCCCGCCGTGTCACGGGCGCGGCGGAGGCCCGCAGCCGTGGGACGCCCGGTCGTCGGCTAAGGCGGAGCGAGTCGGGCGTCGAGATCGTCGACATGGATGGCTCCCGTACGGGAATCGGGCAGCGGCAAGGTCACCCACGGGGACTCTCGAATCTGCTGCGGAAGGGGTTCGTCCCGACGCGATCTGGGCAGTCAGCCCACGGTCGGCAGGGCGCGGGCGGCGATGTCGATGCGCACCGGCGTGGCGGCGTCGAGCGTCAGCAGTTCGCCGTCGAGCTGCAGGGGGATCGGCTTGAGGGTGGTGAAGGCGTAGTGCTCGGCGGTCGGCTGCGGGCCGAGGCCGCGAGTCGCCGCTCGGACGGCGACGCCGAGGATCCGCCACTTCGCGGTGTGCGGCAGCGTGATCACCTCGAACCGGCCGTCGTCGGGGCGCCCGGTCTCGCTGAGGGTGGCGTACTTGGCCATCTCGGCGATGTTCGCGAACAGGAGGCTGTCGAAGCTGCGTCGGCCGCCGCCCTCGAGCTGGATGGTGAAGGGCCGGAACCTGGCGAAGGTCCGGACCACGGACACGATCTCCTTGAACGAGCCCTTGCCGCCCTTCTCCAGGTCGATCGCCACCACCGGCGTCAGGCCCATGCCGATGTAGGAGTGGGCGTACCGCGTACGCGCCTCGGCGCCGTCGCCGATGGTGAGGCGGAGTAGGTCGATCCGGCGGACCTCGCCGGCTGCGACGGCGTCGACCAGAGGCCGCTCGGTGGTGGTTCTGCGGTGGTCGTTCGCGTTACCCGCTGCCTTCACCGCACAGACCGCGTGGTCGTTGCCAGCCTGCATGACGCCGTCGACGACTTCGTTGTAGCCGCCGTCTCCGCTCACCGACACGATCAGCGGACGGCCGGTCTGCGCAGCATCCCTGGCTAGATCCCGGGCATGACCTGCATGTTCCGTCGGGCGCATGACCACCGGGACCTCCGGCAACCGCCTCGCCAGGTCCGCGTGCAGCTCCTCGGCCAGGCGCGGCGCGTCGCCGGTGCTGTGCGGGTTGAAGATGAGAACGATCCGATCGAACGAAGTCACCGTCTCACCGCGCCCGTCGACACCTGCACGCGCAGCGCCGCCGATCCCGTCTGTACCGCGATCGACGGTTCCCTCGTCGGCAGCCGAAACCGACCCCCTGGAGGTCATCGGCTCATCGTGGTGGAGGGGGTGGCCGCGTGGACATCGAGTTTGGCCAGCCGGGAGGGCGTGGGCCACCGCACGTTGTCTGCCCAACCCAGCTTCTCGAAGAGCCAGATGACCCGAGCGGACATGTCGACCTGCCCAGGCTGCACGCCGTGGCGGGCGCAGGTCGGGTCGGCGTGGTGGAGGTTGTGCCAGGACTCGCCCATCGACAGGACTGCCAGCGGCCACACGTTGGTGGCCTTGCCCTGCGCGACGAACGGACGCTCGCCGATCATGTGGCAGATCGAGTTGATCGACCAGGTGACGTGGTGCAGCACGGCCACACGCACGAGCCCGGCCCAGAAGAACGCCGTGAGCGCACCCCACCAGGACATGGTGATCAGACCGCCGAGCAGGGCAGGGCTGAGCAGGCTGAGCACGGTCCACAGTGGAAACAGCCGGCTGATCCGGGCGATGTCACCGTCGGCGAGCAGATCGGGTGTGAAGCGGGCGGCGTTGGTGCGGTCCCGGCCGAACAGCCAGCCGAGGTGGGAGTGGAAGAAGCCCTTGGCCAGAGCGCCCGGGGTGGTGCCGAACAGCCATGGCGAGTGCGGGTCGCCCTCCTTGTCGGCGAAGGCGTGGTGGCGACGGTGGTCGGCGACCCACGTGATCACATCGCCCTGCAGCGCCGTGCTGCCGGCGATGGCGAGCCCGTTGCGCAGGCCGCGGTTCGCCTTGAACGCACGGTGGGTGAAGTAGCGGTGGAACCCGACGGTCACCCCGAGGCCGGACAGCAGGTAGAAGCCGACAGCGAGGCCGACGTCGAGCCAGCTCAGACCCCAGCCCCAGGCCAGCGGCACGGCCGCGACCAGGGCCAGCATCGGGACCAGGGTGAAGAAGTAGACCAGTGCGCTCTCGCCGGGGGGTCGCCGCCCGTCGAGTACGGGCTTGGCGCCGCCCCGCCGATCGGGCGCGGGTCTCGTGACGCCGCGGGTCGCCCCGGGGGCCGTCAAAGTTGTCATGTTCAGAGTTCTCCTCGTTCGTGTCAGGCGTGGATGCCGGTCCGGGCGCAAGTCGGGCCCAGCCGGTGCAGTGGTGGTGGTGCGCGGCCCGGATCGTGGGTCGATCCCGTGTCCGGGTGCTGCGCGAACGACGACCGGTCAGCGGGGCTGGCCTCACTGCAGGTCCCTGACGGAGTACCCCGGGCGCGAGCTGCGGACTCGCCCTCTGGGGGTGATGTCACCGACAGTCCTCATGACGTCTCTGCCCAGACGTCCCGGTGGTCTGGGCCGGGGCTCGCGGTCAGCCCTCAACCCGGACGACAGCCAGGTAGGACGTGCGGCGCAGGCGCGGCGGGCTGCCCGCCGCCGTGTGTGAAGGGCGAACCCAAGTGGCCGATGCCCGGTCCAGCGTGTGTCGACACCCGGCCACGCCAGCGGGCGCCCTCCCGTGTCGAGGGAGAGCGCCCGCCTGAGGAACGTGAGTCGCTCAGTTCCTGTTCGTGTCCCGGGCGCCGCTGCTCGCGGCGCCGGTCAAGTTGGTCCAAATCTTCTGCTGCAGCTTGATCATGTTCTCGAACATCGAGGCGAAGATCAGGACCGGGGTGAGTGCCAAGGCCAGGCCGGATTCGAGGCCGGACGCGGCCTTCGACGTCGCCGGCCGCGCGCGATCCGTCACCTGCTGGGGCTGACGGCCGGGCTCGGGAGCCCAGCTCTGCTGTCCCTGGGGGCCCGGCGGCCCCTGCGGCCCGGGCGGGCCGGCCGGCCCGGCCGGTCCCTGCTCGCCGCGGGGGCCCTGCTCGCCGGGCTCGCCTTTCTCGCCTTGCTCGCCGCGCGGTCCCTGCTCGCCGCGGGGCCCGGCCTCACCGGGCTTGCCCGGCTGACCTGGCGGGCGCTCTTCGGCCTGCGGTCCCTGCTGGCCGCGCGGGCCGTTGTTGTCGAGCGCCGGGCGGTCGGAGGTGGCGGTGGTGGTCGTGGTGGTGCTTCGAGGTCCCGAGGACGGCTGGTTGGCTGCCTGTGTCATTGCGCTCCATCAACGTGAGATCAGATTCTTCGTCGTGAGATGAGTGCTCGAGAGTGCGCGCCGAGGCCATCTCGCGTGGGATGTCGCTTGCTGTGCAGTGGTGGTGCTCGTCGCCGGGCTACGGCACCGGGGAGAACGTGGGACGGCCGAACCGCCGATCACCGTGGCGAGTTGGGCAGGGACACCGCTCGAGCGTCGTAGTGGTCGTCGCGGATGCCGGCCTTGGCCAACCGCGGCCGATCATGTCGACCAACACCCCGGCGACGGCGACGAGGAAGACGAGGAACTCGGTCGTCCTGCAGCGGCCTTCGTCTCGGTCGAGCGCCGCGGCATCTCGGTGGGGCGTCGCGGAGACACAGCGGCTGTGGACCCGGCGTGTGGGGTGGCATGGTCAGGCGTATTAGCAGACAAAAGGCTCCGCATCAGAGTCGTGATCAGCGATGGGACTGGACCGATCACCTCGGTCCCCCGGTCCGACCTCAGCGGTGACCTGCCCGCGGCATTGGCCGAACGGGACGGCGGTTTGTGGCGGCTATGTCCACCTGTCCTACGCTGTTCGTGCCGGACCCTGCCCGACTACCTCGCCGCAGGGAGCGGTAATCCCAGACCCGCAGAATGGGGCCGACCGCGCGCATCACTGTGGGCTGTCCATAGCAAACCGGCCGCCTATGCGGCCCAATGCCGCGCCGCGCCCATGGTCAGCTACTCGCGGCAGCCCTTGTCGGCGGGCCGCACCGCGTTGGCCCTGACGTGTGTCTGGGACCACAGCGCCAACGGTGGCACCTCGCGGAGCGCGAGGGTAGGTGCAGGCCCCCTCGCGCCTTCATGGCGCATCGTCTGGAGGGCGAGATCACCGACCACCTCGGCTACGACCGCCACAACGCGGCCGGGCGGGAATGAGGCTCTCCCCTGGTTGTCCTCGCGGTTGGCGTCGTTGTGCCCGTCCCTCGACGACGAGGGCGCCGAGGGACGGCCCGGTGCAGCGCTCTGTACCTGCACGTGGCGGGTCAGCCACCGACCGTCGTCCAGTGATGTGCTCTCCCCGTGATCGCTGCACCGAGGTCGTCTGGCACGCAAGTTCCGTTATGGAATGCGTTGGACGACACGGCGCCGTCGGTCCCCAGTTGCAGCTGACCGTTCGACGGCCGCCCGCCGCAGATAGAGGGCGCAATGGCGCCGCGCGTTCGAGCGCCCACCACTGCGCCCACGAGCATGCACGCCATGTTGTTTGACCGTCTGGGCTGGAGGAAATCTGGAGCAGTGCATTTGCGCCCGGTGGCTCTCGGGATACCTGAGGTGCGTTGGGCTGAACCAGACCAAGCAGCGGGATCTCGGTTTCCGTAGGTGCGAGCGGGTCCGCGCCGGCGTATACGCGCACCCGGAACGAACCGCTCGGGAGTGCCTCGATCTCGCCCCGGACCTTCTTGCCGCGCTTCGCCGCGGAGGAGCCACGGTAACCGTGAAATGGCTCCATGTGTTGCGGACCGAGCAATGCTCTGACCTGGTGCCCCCGGCAGGATTCGAACCTGCGACCCAGAGATTAGAAGGCTCTTGCTCTGTCCAGCTGAGCTACGGAGGCCGACGCGGTTCAGGTGAGCCGCACCCGGGCCGCAGCCTAGCGGGAGGTCCCGACCTTGTGTGCGCCGCCCGTGCCCGTTGCCGATCATCGCGTTTGGCCCGATGGGCTCCGACCCATCCGGGCGCCTGGTCACGGCGATGCACTAGCTCCCTGACTGATCGGTCAGCTAGTCTACCGATCGGTCAGGGGGGAGCCATGTCCGAGCAAATGTCGGCGCGCCCACTCACATTCGTCGAGGAGGCCCGCAGGCGCCAGATCATCGACTGCACCATCGAGCTGGTGTCCGAACGCGGTCCCGGGCGCACGTCGCTCGCGGGCATCGCGGAGCGGGCGGGGATCTCCAAGGCCGCGGTGCTCTATCACTTCGCGTCGAAGGATGCCGTGATGGTCGCGACGATGCAGCACGTGCTCGCGTCGCACGCCGCGGCCGTGGGCGCCCAGGTCGACGCGGCGGACGGGCCCGAAGCGATGCTCGTGGCCTACCTGCGCGGGACGGTCGGCTACCTGCGCGAACACCCCGCACAGCTGCGAGTGCTGGTCGAGGGGCTGGTGCGCGACCGCGACGGCGACCGCGAGCTCGCACCCGGCTCACCCGCGCACGCGAGCCGTTGGCAAGGGGTCGCGAGAATCCTCGAGCTGGGCCAGGAGGTGGGGGTGTTCCGGCCGTTCGACGCGCGGGCGCTCGCGCTCGTCATCGGCGGCGCGCTGGACGGCGTGGTGGCCGAGTGGGTCGGTGACCGGAGCCTCGACCTCGACGCGGCGGCGGCCGAGTTGGAGATGGCGGTGCTGCTCGCGGTCCGGGCCGGGGGAGCGCAGCCATGATCGGCCACTTCCCGGACACCGCCGCCGCGGCGCGGTTCCGGGCCGCGTACGCGGAGGGGATGGCCCGGCTGCCCGAGCCGGCGGGCACCACCGTTGTGCCCACCGACTTCGGCCGCGTTCACGTCCACCACTTCGGCAGCGACCCCCGCACGCCCCTCGTGCTCCTGCCCGGCCGTTCCGGCAGCACCGCGATGTGGGCGCCGAACCTCCCGGCCTGGGCGGCGCAGCGCACGGTCCACGCGATCGAGGTGCTCGGCGAGGCGGGGCTGAGCGTGCAGGAGCGCGAGATCCGCGACGCCGACGACCAGGCGGCGTGGCTCGCCGCCACGCTGGCGGGCCTCGGGCTCGAGCGGGCGCACCTCGTCGGGGTGTCGTTCGGCGGCTGGCTCGCGGTGAACCTCGCGTTGCACGCGTCGCCCGCTGTGGCGTCGCTGAGCCTCATCGACCCGGCATACGTGTTCGGGCGCTTCCCGATGAAGATCATCATCGCCTCGCTGGCGACGCTGCCCGCGGCGCCGGCGTTCGTCCGCAACCGCATGCTCAGCTGGATATCGGGCGGGGTCCCGGTCGGCGACGAACCGATCGCGCGGGTGATCGCGGCGGCGATGCGGGAGTTCCGGCTCGGCGTCCCTCCGCCCACCTACCCCAGCGACGACGCGCTGCGCGGCCTGCACGTCCCGACGCTCGCATTGATCGCGGGCCGCAGCGAGATCCACCACCCACGCAAGGCGTACGAGCGGGCGCGATCGCTGTTGCCCGACGTCCAGGCGGAGCTGTGGCCGGGCGCGACCCACGCGATCACCGGGGAGTTCGCTGCCGAGGTCAACAATCGGGTATTGGTGTTCGTGAGTGCGGTCGAGGAAAGGAACGCGCCATGACGGCGTCCATCACCGAGGACCTCGTCCTCCTGCTGCTCGACGCCGGCTCTGGGCGTTCGGTCGTCGACAGCATGTCGCTCGACCGCGCCATCGGCGGCGCACTCCTGCTCGACCTCTCGACGCGCGAGCGCCTGGCGGCCGACGGCGAGGGCGCGAAGGCGCGGCTCACCGTCGCCGACGCCACCCCGACCGACGACCCGCTTCTCGACGAGGCGCTGGCCCGCCTGTCCGGCAAGCCGGTGCGGGCGCAGAAGGCGGTGGAACGGCTCGCGAAGGGCAGTCGGATGCCGGTCCTGGAACGGCTGACGGAGCGTGGGCTGATCCGGCGGAAGACGTCCTCGCTGTTCGGCCTCTTCCCGGTCACGACCTGGCCGCCGGCCGATCCGGCGCCTCGCGCGGAGCTGCTGCGACGGGTTGCCGCTGTCCTGCGGGACGGGGAGAAGCCGGACCAGCACGTGGCGCTGCTGATCTCGCTGCTGCACGCGGTGAAGGCCGAACACAAGATCGTCGATGGCAATCGGCGCGAGCTGCGCGCCCGCGCGAAGCAGGTGGCGGCAGGCGAATGGGCAGGCCCCGCCGTGCTGAAGGCGGTGCAAGCGGTCCAGGCCAGCGTCATGGTGGCGGTGACCGCTGCGACGACCGCAGCAGCGGCGTCGAGCGGCGGCTGAGTCAGACCGTACGGCTCCAGATCCGCGCGTAACGCTGCCCGGGACCGGGCTCGGGGGCCAGGAAACCCGGCAGTTCCGGCAGGTCGACGGCCAGCGGGGCGAGCCGGTCGTGCAGCACGGCCGCGTCGGCAGGGCGGTCGGCCGGGTCCTTGGCGAGGAGGTCCTGCACGAGCCGCGCCAGCGCCGCCGGCACACCGGGCACGGGCGCCGGGGGCTCGCGGACCTGCCGTTCGAAGATCGCGTAGGCCGTAGGCCCGCTGAACAACTGCATCCCCGTGAGCAGCTCGTGCAGCACGCAGCCCAGGGCGTAAAGGTCGCTGCGCGCGTCCACGACGCCGTGCTGCACCTGCTCGGGAGCCATGTAGGACGGCGTGCCGAAGATCTGCCCGACGCGCGTGAAGCGGGCGGCGCCGCCGAGCACAGCGAGCCCGAAGTCGAGCACGACGACGCTCCCGTCGGGCCGCAGCATGAGGTTGGACGGCTTGAGGTCGCGGTGCACGATCGTCAGCTCGTGCGCCGCCGCCAGCACGGCGGCCGCCTGCGCGGCGATCGCGGCCGCCCACGCGTGCGGGAGCGGGCCGTGCTCCGCCACGACGTCGTCTACCGTCACACCGTCGACGAACTGCATCACCTGGAACAGCCGCTGCTCGTGCGTCCCCAGATCGTAAAGAATTGGAGCGCCCGGGTGCTCGAGCCGCGCGAGGATCCGCGCCTCCCGCTCGAACCGCTCACGCTGCTCCGGCGAGCCCCCGGGGACGTGAAGGAACTTGACCGCCACCCGCCTACCGAGATGCGTGTCATGGCCGTGGTGCACCGCGCCCATCCCGCCGCGGCCCAGCGGCAGGTCGTCGATCTCGTAGCGGTCGGCGATCAGCACCGGCTCTCCTGCGTCACTCGGGGCGCAGCCAGCCTTCCACGAGCCCCTCGCCGCCCAGCCGGAGCAGTGCCTCCGCGTGATCGGCCGCCGCACGTGCCGCGTCGGCGGCGTCGAGCAACCCACGGAACGCCGCCCCGTGCGCGCGTTGCTCGGCGATCGGGAGCAGCGGCACCCGGACGCGCTGCCCGTAGCGGCTCGACCCCCCGCCCGCGGGCGCAGGCGTCGAACGCAGGATCCCGGCCAGGTACTCGGGGTCGATCTGGCCCGGGTCCATCCGGTAGACGGTGAGCCCGGGGCCCAGCACGGCTGCCCGGTCGGCCACGCGGGCGCGGCCCATCGCCGCACCGACGACGTCACGAGGCCGGATCCGCACCATTCCCGGACCGGGGGCGGTGCGCCCGCTCGGCACGGTGCCGTTGGCGAGGTCCACCACCGTGAGCACCGGCAGCTCGCCCATCCCGGCCGTCAGGGCATCTCGCGGCGCGTGGCGCACGGTGAGCAGCCCGGTCCGCGCCAGCTCTCCGATCGTGGGGCCCGACCGGACCGCGTGGTCGCCGCTGACGCGCAGCGCCGGCAGCCCGTCGGGGCCGCGGCGGCGCAGCTCGGTGAAGGCGCGCCCCGCGTCGGCGGCCGCCCGCCGGGGCAGGTGCCGCTCGGGGCTGACGTCGACGTCGTCGTCGAGCATGTCGACGACCGGCACGGCCTGCGCCCGGCCCGCGACCGCCCGGCCTTCGGCGAACGACTCCCACAGCTCGGCCGCGCCGTCCGCGTCGGTGCGGGCGAGCAACACGACGGACGGCGGTGGATCACCGGGGGCGGGCCTGCGCAGCACCCAGAGGTCGGCGGGGCGGCTCTCGGCCTCGTCCTCGACCGTGAGCACCGCCCGCAGGGCGCCGGCCCGCAGCAGGTTGGCACGGATCCGGCGGCCGGGACGGCGGCCCGCCACCGCGGCCGGCAGTCGCAGCACGGCCCGCCCACCGGGTCTGACGTGGGCGAGCGCGTGCTGCACCCAGGCGAGCTCCGGCTCGGTCCGCGGCGGCAGGCCGTGGGCGAAGCGGGGGTCGCCCGCCAGCTCCTCGTGCGGCCACGCACGGTCGGTGACAGGCGGGGCGCACAGGACGGCGTCGAACTCGCGGCGGGGGAACGCGTCGGCCCGTAGGGCGTCACCCACGGCGACCGGGGAGCCCTCACCGCCGCCGCCCGCGAGCAGCACCCTGGCGGCCGCGATCGCCGCGGCGACCGGATCGACCTCCTGCCCGTACGCGTTCCTCGCGCCCGCCCCGAGCAGGAGCGTGCCGGTGCCGCATGCCGGGTCGAAAACGCTGCCACCCGCGGGAAGGGCGATGCGCGCCATTGCCGCGGCGAGCTGGTCCGACGGGTCTCCCGGCCGTCGGCGGTGGCGGGCGCACAGGTCCTCGAACGCCGCGGCGGGACTGTGGGAGTCGGCGAGCTCGCCGAGCAGCCGTTCGAGCTCGGGCTCGGTGGGCTCCGCGGCGACGGGGAGCAGCGCGACCGCCTCCGGGTCCTTCCGGGCGAGCAGCAGCGCACCCGCGGCTGCGAGCCGGGCCGGGACGAGCAGGTCCTCGCCGCCCGATTGCACGCGTTGCCACGCGCGGTCGGCGAGCGACAGCTGATACTGCTTGCCGTTGCGCCGCAGCCACTCCTCGACCTCGGTCAGCGCGAACCGTGGGTTGGACGCCGTGCCTGCGACCGGCGCCGGGAAGTCGTCATGGCGGCGGCGCCAGTTGCTCACGGCTGCCCGGCCCACACGACCGAGCCGGGCGATGTCGCCCGTGCTCACGGTCGGGTCAGGCGAGGCCATGGACTTGACGGTAGTTCACGGCCGTGCTGCTTGTGAAGTCTGTTCACAACATGAGAGGGTGGGCCCATGTCACCGACGCTGCGTTCCGCGGCAGGCTCCGACGTCGGACGCCGCAGGCCCATCAACCAGGACTCGGCCGTCACGAGTCCGCGCCTGCTGGCCGTGGCCGACGGGATGGGCGGGCACGCCCACGGGGAGGTCGCGAGCAGCGTCGCCGCCTCGGCCCTGCTCGAACTGGACGCCCGGCTGCGCGGCGTCGACCTCGCGGACGTCGATCTTCTCGCCGTCCTCCATGAGGCCATCGACGCCGCCGGCGCCCGGCTCACCGAGCTCGCGCACCAAGAACCTGGCCTGCGCGGCGCCGGCACCACCGTCGTCGCCTTCCTCGTCGACGGCTCGCGGATCGGGGTGCTGCACATCGGTGACTCGCGCGCGTACCGGCTGCGTGACGGCGAGCTGGAACAGCTCACGCGCGACCACACCCTGGTGCAGTCGCTCGTCGACGAGGGACGGATCTCCGAGGAAGAGGCCGCCGTGCACCCCCGGCGGTCCTGGCTGGTGAAGACGCTGCAGGACAGCAGCACCCCGGAACCGGACCTCTTCCCGCTCGACGGGCGCACCGGCGACCGGTTCCTGATCTGCTCCGACGGCGTCACGGCCGTGCTCGGTGACCAGGACCTTCACGAGATACTCGCCGGCGTCGCCGAGCCGGGGGAGGCGGTGGCCCGGCTCATCGAGCTCGCCAACGAGGGCGGCGGACCGGACAACATCACGTGCGTCGTCGCTGATCTCGTGGATGGCATCGATCCGCCCGCGGACCAACCCGTGGTGGTCGGAGCGGCGGCGGCAACCCCGGGCTGAACCTGCGATCAGCGCCGGGCCACCACGCGGCGCAGCGGCACGGGCAGCGTCCGGCCGGGCCCTGCCCGGCGTGCCAGCCCGGACGCGGCACGCTCCCGGGCGGCGGCAGGCAGGGCGGGCGGCCACAGGCCCGCACGCGGGAGGTCGGCGGCCAGCGCGTGCGCGGCGGCCGCATCCGGCACGGGCAGCGTGAACGGCACCCGGTCGTCGGTCAGCACGGCGAAGTCGGCTGCGGCGAGCAGCCACCCCGTGTTGTCGAGCGCCGAACGGTTCACCCAGCCGCGGCGGTGCACGGCGGAGAGCAGTGGCGCCGTCCGCAGTTCGGCCAGGGAGCCCGTCGCCGCCGACGGCACCACCACCACGAGCGTGCCAGTGGGCCGCAGCACCCGGCGCACCTCGGCGAAAACCGCGTTGACGTCGGGCAGCACGGGGAGCGCGAGCAGGAGCACCACACCGTCGACGGCGTTGTCGGCCACGGGGAGCGCGTCCGGCGCCGCGCGCAGCACCGGTCGACCGGTTCCCGCTCGCGCGTCCTGGTCGACGCCGATCCATCTGCCTGGCCGGAACTGCCCCGCGAGCGGGCCGGCTCCGCAGCGGACGTCGAGCACGCGGGAGGCGTCGGCGAGCGGGGCGGCCACCCACGGCAGGGGACCCGCGCCCGACCGGTCCGTGGCGGTGCGCAGCAGCCGTTCGGCGACGGCGGCGTCGTCGGGGCGGGCGTCGTGCGGACGGCCGTTGTGGGCGGTGTGCACGGCGTGAGTCTCCCAGCGCTGTGACCGGCCGGCCGCCGGACCGTTGCGCAACCCCTAGCCTTGTCGCATGGCGCACGTGACCGTCGAGCCATCCACTCCGCCACACCCGGCCAGGCCGCCCGCGAGCGTGGCGGGGGTCGCCGGGCTCGGCACTGCCGTCGCGGTGCTGGTCGCCGGCGGCATCGCCGCTCTGTCGGGCTCCCGCCCCGCCGCCGCGCTCGGGCTTCCCGATCCCGGCACGCTGACGACGGTCGGGCTGCCTGCGATGCGCGCGGCGTCCGAGATCTTCATGGTGCTCACGATCGGCGCGATACTGCTCGCGGCGTTCCTCGTGCCGGCGCAGCGCTCCGGCTACCTGGACGTCGCCGGCTTCCGCGCGGTGCGGGTGGCGTCGTGGACGGCGGCGGGCTGGACGGTCGCGGCACTGCTGATGGTGCCGCTGACGATGGCCGACGCGCTGGGCCGACCGGTGCAGGACGTGCTGAACCCCGGCCTGATGCTCGATCTGATGCCCCGGCTGTCCGGGCCGCCGGCCTGGCTCGTGACCGGGCTGGTGGCATTCCTCGTGCTGGCCGGGTGCCGTGCGGTGCTCACCTGGGGGTGGACGGTCGCGCTGTTCGCGCTGGCCGTTTTCGGCGCGCTGCCTGTGACCTTCACCGGCCACTCGGCCAGCGGCGGGGCGCACGACATCGCCACCGACAGCCTGGTTCTGCACGTCCTGGCCGCGACGCTGTGGGTCGGTGGGCTCGTTGCCGTCCTCGCTACCGCGGCGGCGGCGCGCGGTCCGGACCGCGCTACGGCGCTGGCCACGGCAGTGCCGCGGTTCTCGAGCCTGGCACTCGTGTGCTGGCTGGGGCTGGCCGTCACCGGGATCGTGAACGCGCTGGTGCGAATACCACTCGGCGCGCTGGTGGGCTCGGAGTACGGCGCGCTCGTGCTCGCCAAGGCGGGTGCGCTCGTTGCGCTCGGCGTCCTGGGTGCGCTGCACAGGCGGTCAAGCGTCGATGCGGCAGCCCGCGGGGAGCCGGGAGCACTGCTGCGCCTCGGCGGCGTCGAGGTGCTGCTGATGCTCGCGACGATCGGGCTGGCCGTGGCGCTCGGCCGCTCTGCGCCACCGGACACAGGGGCGGGTCTGCCGTCCCGGGTCGAGACGGTGATCGGCTACGACCTCGCCGGGCCGCCGACGTTCCTGCGGCTCGCGCTCGACTGGCGCTTCGACCTGATCTTCGGTTCGGCGGCGATCGGCCTGGCGGTGCTCTACCTGCTCGGCGTCCGGCGGTTGCGCAGGCGCGGCGACACCTGGGCGACCGGGCGGACGGCCGCGTGGCTCGCCGGCTGCGCGGTGCTGCTGGTCGCGACGAGCTCGGGCATCGGCCGGTACGCGCCCGCCATGTTCAGCGTCCACATGGGGCAGCACATGCTCCTGGGGATGCTGGCCCCGATCCTGCTGGTGCTGGGGGCGCCCGTGTCGCTCGGCCTGCGGGCACTGCCCGCCGCGGGCAAGGCGGGGCCACCCGGCGCGAGGGAGTGGCTGCTCGCGGCGGTGCACTCCCCGTTCGCCCGGCTGCTGACGCATCCCCTGGTGGCGCTCGCGCTCTTCGTGGGGAGCTACTACGCCCTCTACTTCTCCGGGCTCTTCCCGGCGGCGCTGCCCGAGCACTGGGCGCACAAGCTGATGAACCTGCACTTCCTGCTGGTCGGGGCGGCCTTCTTCTGGCTGGTGGTCGGGGTGGACCCCGCACCGCGCCGGCTCCCTCCGGCGGCGCGGATGGGCCTGGTCTTCGCGTCGGTGCCGTTCCACGCGTTCTTCGGGGTGGCGGTGATGAGCTGGAACACCCCGCTCGGGGGTGCGTACTACCGCAGCCTTGCGCTGCCCTGGGTGCCTGACGTGCTGAACGACCAGGGGCTCGGCGGCGGCCTCGCCTGGGCGGCGGGGGAGGTGCCGCTGCTGATCGTGGTGGTCGCGCTGCTGGTCCAGTGGTCGCGCCAGGACGAGCGGTCGGCCCGGCGCGATGATCGTCGGGCCGATGCGGACGGTGACGCCGACCTCGGGGCCTACAACGCGATGCTGCGCCGCCTGGCGACGGGAGAGGCGCCGTTCGTCGCGCAGAGCGACCAAAATCTGAATGAGCCAGGTCACATCGAAGACGTTGATTCGGGGCGCCCGCAGCCTTCAGCGGGTGCGCCAGCGCCCCGTTCGACGCAGGTTTCCGCAGCTCAGGCAACGTCTGACAGCCCCGTTAACGCGCCGGCAACCGCCCCGGAACCTCGACCGTTCGTCGTGCCGGGCGACCGCGACGACGACGGTGAGTGACGTCGATCGGCGCGTTTCCGCAGGTCAGCGCGGGTACGGGGGGGCCGATTTGGCGTCCTGTCAACCCCTCGTGTAACTTTCTCTTTGTCAGCGAGACACCGGACAGAACGAAGGCCCCAGCGGCCCCGGTCAACAGGGCTCACTGACCGCCCCCCACAGGGGCACCCCCCGGATCCACTCGGATCCGGGAGGTGTACTGTGGGAACCACTGCCCCCAGAAGAACGCTTAACGGCGGACGATGGTGTGCGGGTGTCTTTTGAGAACTCAACAGTGTGTCGAGCTTTATCATGAATTGGTTTTATGCCAGTT
>NZ_BAAAJG010000020.1:0-170947 GCF_039526725.1 Pseudonocardia aurantiaca | reverse complement strand
CCGCCCGCGCCGGCGCCCGCTCCGGCTCCGGCACCGTCCGGGCCCGGCGCGGAGCAGCCGCAGCCCCCGGTGGCGCCCGCCGAGCCCGGCCCGGCTCAGCTCGCGTCCGGGGTGGACGGCGCCCAGCAGGGCACGGAAGGCCGGCAGGCGACCGCCGGGCCGACCGTGGTGGCGCAGGGCGCGGGCGATCAGTCCACCGCCCCGGGTGCCTCCACCGCGGGCACGGGCAACGGCTGATGACCGCGGCCCCGCCCCGGCCCCGGCCTCGGGCCGCAGGCGCGGCCCGATCGCACGCACCGCGGCGCCCCGCGCCCGCGCGCCAGCCCGTCACGGGGAACGCGCTGTACAGCAGGCGGCTGAAGATCGGCAGGCTGCTGCTCGTGCTGGTGCTCGCCGTGGCCACGCTCAAGCTCATCGCCGTGCAGACCGTGCAGGCCGCTGACCTGCGCGCGGCGTCGGCCCGCCAGTCGACCACCGACATCCGCCTGCCCGCCGAACGCGGGGCCATCAGCGACCGCGCCGGCAACCTGCTCGCGTTCAGCGTGGAGGCGCGCGCTCTCGTCACGAACCCGCGGCTCATCGCGTCCACGAAGGGGGCCCAGGCGCAGAGCTATGCCGCCGAGATGGCGACCGCGGTCGCGCAGGCCACCGGCCAGAACGCGGCCGAGCTGTTCGGGCTGCTCACGAGCGACCGCGGTTACGTCGTGCTGGCCCGGCTGGTCGAGCCGGACGTCGCCACCGCGCTGCGGACCCGGTTCAAGGAGATCGCGGAGGAGCGGCGGGAGGACCGGCAATACCCCGCCGGGACGCTCGCGGCAAACGTCGTCGGCGCGGCGAGCTGGAACGCCGACGAGCGCAAGCTGACCGGCCGCATCGGGCTGGAGAGCTCGCAGGACAACGCCCTCGCCGGCTCGGACGGGCTGCGGGTGGTCGACACGGCAGAGGGCAGCAATGCGGTGATCCCGGGGAGCACGCGGTTCGAGCGGCCGGCGACTCAGGGCTCCGACGTTCAGCTGACGCTCGACTCCGACCTCCAGTACACGGTGCAGCGCGCGCTCAGCGACTACGTCACGCGCAGCGGTGCCAAGCCCACGTCCTCGGTCGTGGTGCTCGACGCGCACACGGCCGAGGTGCTCGCGATGGCCAACGCGGAGACGTTCGACCCTCGCGACCTCACCAACGCCTCACCGGAGCAGCTCGGCAACCCCGCCGTGCAGAGCCCGTTCGAGCCGGGCTCGGTCAACAAGATCGTGACGATGGCGGCGGCGCTGGAGTACGGCGTCGCGCATCCGGACGACGTGCTGACCGTGCCGGGCAGCATCCGCGTCGCGGACCGCACGATCCGCGACGCGTGGGACCACGGCACCGAGCGGTACACGCTCACCGGCGTGCTCGCGAAGTCGTCGAACGTCGGCACGATCATGACCGCGCAGAAGGTCGGCGAGGAGCGCTTCGCCGACATGCTCACCCTGTTCGGGCTCGGTAGCCGCACCGGCGTCGGCCTGCCCGGCGAGAGCGCCGGGCAGGTGCCGGCGCGGGAGTCGTGGTCGGGATCGACATTCGGCAACCTGCCGATCGGGCAGGGCCTCTCCGTCACGACCTTGCAGATGGCGGGCATGTACCAGGCCGTCGCCAACGACGGCGTACGCATCCAGCCGCGGATCATCGCCTCCACCACGGGCGCCGACGGCGTCCGTGTCGCGCCGCCGGCCCCGGATCCGGTGCGGGTGGTGTCGCCGGAGACGGCGCAGCAACTGCGGACGATGCTCACCGCCGTCACGCAGGACGCGAGCGGCCAGCGCGGCACCGGCCCGCAGGCGGCGGTGCCCGGCTACCAGGTGGCGGGCAAGACCGGCACGGCGCAGCAGGTCGACCCGGCGTGCGGCTGCTACTCGCGGTCGAAGCACTGGATAACCTTCGCCGGGATGCTGCCCGCCCAGGACCCGCGCTACGTGATCGCGATCATGCTCGACGCCCCGGCCACCGGCACGACCGCAGCACCTCTGTTCCACGACATCGCGACGTACCTGGCACAGCGCGAACGCCTCCCGGTGACCGCAGCCCCACCCCCGATCCAAACCCTGGTAGCCCCCTAGCTCTGCAACTCGCATGCACCCAGACCCCGACTCGCCTGCACCCAGACCCCGACTCGCGGGAATCGGCGCGTCACACCCGCGAGTCGGGGCGTGAGTGCGCGCGAGTCGGGGCGTGAGTGTGCGCGAGTCGGGGTGTGGGTGTGCGCGAGTCGGGGTGTGGGTGTGCGCGAGTCGCTGGAGAGTGTGTGTGAGTTGCGTTGTGCGATCACCGGGCGGAGTTGAGCGGTCACCGGCTGCCTCTGAAGTGCTTCACGGAGGGGGCTCGCCGAGTGGCCTTCGTGGTGCGCTGGGCGGTCTATTCGCGCCGTCGGTACGGGTGGTGCGCGGCTGGGGCGTTTCGGACCCGCCGGTAGCCTTTCGCGACATGTCCCCCGCCACCTCCGCGCCGGCCGCGACGGCCGCCTCGCCGCCGCGTCCGCGGCAGGTGCGGCCGGTCTCGCTGGAGGCCGTGGCGTCCGCGATCGGGCTGCCCGCGCCCGCGCCGGCCGGCGTTTCCGGGGTCAGCGTTTCCGGGGTCACGCTGCGCGCCTCCGACGTGCGGCCCGGTGACCTGTTCGCAGCGCTTCCCGGCTCCCGCGCGCACGGCGCCGACTTCGCGGCCCAGGCGCTCGCCGCCGGCGCCGCAGCCGTGTTCACCGACGCCGCCGGCGCCGCCCGGCCCGGCCACGGCCGCGTTCCCGTGCTCGTCCACCCGCGCCCGCGCGCGGTGCTGGGCTCGGTCGCCGCGCACGTGTACGGCGACCCGACGGCCAGGCTGTCGGTGCTCGGCGTCACCGGCACCAGCGGCAAGACCACCGTGGCGCACCTCGTGGAGGCCGGGCTGGCCGCCGCCGCGCGCCCGGCCGGCGTCGTCGGGACCGTCGGCACCCGGATCGCCGGGCACAAGGTGCCGAGCGCCCTCACCACTCCCGAGGCGCCCGACCTGCAGGCGCTGTTCGCGGTGATGGCCGAGCAGGGCGTCACGGATGTGGCGATGGAGGTCTCCAGCCATGCGCTGGCGCTCTACCGGGTGTCCGGCACCCGGTTCACCGTGGCCGCCTTCACCAACCTTTCGCGCGACCACCTCGACTTCCATCACTCGATGGATGAGTACTTCGAGGCGAAGGCAGCCCTGTTTGACGGCCGCGCCGAGCACAACGTCATCTGCGTCGACGACGAATGGGGCCGCCGGCTCGCCGAAGGCACCCCGGGCGCGGTCACCGTCGCCACCACCGGAGAGGCGGACTGGTGGGCCGTCGGCCGCGCCGTCGACGCCGACGGCGGCCAGAGCTTCACCGCCGTCACGCCCGACGGCACGGAGCTGGAGGTGGGGCTGCGGCTGCCCGGTGCGTTCAACGTCGCGAACGCGCTGGTGGCGCTCGCGAGCCTGGACGCCGTCGGGGTGCCCGCTGCGACGGCCGCCGCCGGGTTCGCCGACCTGGCCGTGCCGGGGCGCATGCAGCGGATCGAGGAGGGGCAGCCGTTCCTGGCGGTCGTCGACTACGCCCACAAGCCGGGCGCCGTCGCCGCGCTGCTGGACGCGCTGCGCCCGCAGGTGCCCGGCCGGCTGATCGTCGTGCTCGGCAGCGGCGGCGACCGCGACCGCGGCAAGCGCCCGACGATGGGCGCCGTCGCCGCGGGCCGTGCCGAGGTGCTGATCGTCACCGACGACAACCCGCGCAGCGAGGACCCCGCCGCGATCCGGGCCGAGATGATCGCGGGCGCCGAGGCCGGACCCGGCCACGGCGAGATCGTCGAGATCGGCGACCGGCAGGCCGCGATCGCGGCCGCGGTGGCCCGGGCGCAGCCGGGCGACGCCGTCGTCGTCGCGGGCAAGGGGCACGAGACGGGCCAGGAAGTCCGAGGCGTTAAGCACCCGTTCGACGACGCCGTGGAGCTCGCGTCGGCACTGCGTGGATCGGGTGGATCGGCGTCGGGTGGATCGGCATCGCGTGGATCGGCATCGCGCGGAACGGCACCGCGGTAGCGGGGCTCGCGCACACGAATGATCGGATACGACCGATGATCAGGACCACGGCATGATCGAGATGCGGCTGGCCGACGTCGCCGCCGTCACCGGAGGGCGGTTGCACCGCGCCGGGGGCGACGTGCGAGTCACCGCGGTCGAGTTCGACTCGCGCGAGATCGCCCCGGGCGGGCTGTTCGTCGCGCTGCCCGGGGAGCGCGTCGACGGGCACGACTATGCCGCCGCCGCGGTGGCCGCGGGTGCCGCGGCGGTGCTCGCGGGCCGGGAGGTCGACGCGCCCGCGGTCGTCGTGCCGCCGGTGGCCCGCCAGAGCGGCACCTACCTAGGCGCCACCGACCCCGACGGCGCCGGCGCCGCGGTGCTCGCCGCGCTCGCCAGGCTGGCCGGGCATTCGGTGGCCGCCCTCCCGGACACGGCGGTCGTCGGGGTGACCGGCAGCTCCGGCAAGACCTCCACGAAGGACCTGCTCGCCGCCGTGCTCGCCCCGCTTGGGCCGACGGTCGCGCCGCCGGGGTCCTTCAACAACGAGCTGGGCCTACCATGGACGGCCCTGCGCGCCGACGCCGCCACCCGCCACCTCGTGCTGGAGTTCTCCGCGCGCGGTCCCGGGCACATCGCCCAGCTCGCCCAGTCGGTGCCGCCGCGGATCGGCGTCGTGCTGAACGTGGGCAGCGCCCACATCGGTGAGTTCGGCTCGGTCGCGGCGATCGCGGCGGCCAAGGGCGAGCTGGTGGAGGCCCTTCCCGCCGACGGAACGGCCGTGCTCAACGGAGACGACCCGGCCGTCGCCGCGATGGCCGCGCGCACCGCGGCGAAGGTGGTCACCGTCGGGCGCGGCGCGAGCGCGGACGTCCGGGCCGAGGACGTCCGGCTCGACGCGGGCCGCGCCCGGTTCACGCTCGTGGCGCCGTCCGGGCGGGCAGCAGTGGAGCTGCGGCTCGTGGGGGAGCACCACGTCGGTAACGCCCTCGCGGCAGCCGCGGTGGCCCTCGAGCTGGGCGGAACGCCGGACGGGGTGGCCGGCGCCCTGAGCGCGGCCGCGCCGGTGTCGCACTGGCGCATGGAGGTCACGGACCGGGACGACGGCGTCACCGTGGTCAACGACGCCTACAACGCCAACGTCGAGTCGATGCGTGCGGCGCTGGCCGCGCTTGTCGCTATCGGCGAGGGCCGTCGCCGTACCTGGGCGGTGCTCGGCCGGATGGCCGAGCTCGGTGAGGAGAGTGCGGCGGCGCACGCGCGGGTCGCGGCCGCGGCCCGGAAGCTCGGGGTGGACGTCCTGGTGGCCGTCGGGACCGGCGAGTACCCGGGCGCCCGCCGCGCCGCGAGCGTCGACGAGGCGCTCGCCCTGCTGGACACCGGGGTCGCACCGGGCGACGTCGTGCTGGTGAAGGCGTCCCGGTCAGCCGGGCTGGAGCGGGTGGCGGAAGGTTTGCTCGCCGGCCGGACGGGAGCGGGGCTGGTGGCCCAGTGAGGGGTGTATTCATCGCCGCAGGGGTGGCCCTCGCGGTGTCGATCATGCTCACGCCGTACCTGATCCGGTTCTTCTCCCGGCAGGGCTTCGGTCAGGAGATCCGCGCCGATGGCCCGCGGACCCACCAGGCGAAGCGCGGCACGCCGACGATGGGCGGGGTCGCGATCCTGCTCGCGATCTGGCTCGGCTACGTGGTCTCGCACCTGCTCACCGGCGAGCCGATCACCGCGTCGGCGCTGCTGGTGCTGTTCCTGACGACGGCGCTGGGGATCGTCGGGTTCCTCGACGACTTCATCAAGCTCCGGCGCGCCCGCAACCTCGGGCTCAACAAGACGTCCAAGATCGTCGGCCAGGTGCTCACGGCCACGATCTTCGGCATCCTCGCGCTGCGCTTCGCCAACGCGGACGGGCTGGCGCCCGCGTCGACCAACCTGTCGTTCGTCCGGGACATCACCGTGCTGTCGTTCGGCACGCTGGGCTTCATCCTCTGGGCGAACCTCGTGGTCGCGGCGTGGTCGAACGGCGTGAACCTCACCGACGGCCTCGACGGCCTCGCCGCGGGCACGTCCGCGATGGTGCTCGCCACCTACACGATCATCGGGTTCTGGCAGTTCCGCAACAACTGCATGATCGTCAGCGCCGCTGGCTGCTACCAGGTGCGCGACCCGCTCGACGTCGCACTCGTCTCCGCCGCGGCCATGGGCGGGTGCATAGGTTTCCTGTGGTGGAACGCCGCTCCGGCCCGGATCTTCATGGGCGACACCGGCTCGCTGGCCCTCGGCGGGCTCGTGGCGGGCCTGTCGATCGTGACGCGCACGGAGCTGCTGCTCGTGGTGATCGGCGGTGTGTTCGTGGTGGAGGCGCTGTCGGTGGCCGTGCAGATCGCCGTGTTCCGCACGACCCGGCGCCGCGTCTTCCGAATGGCGCCGTTCCACCACCACTTCGAGCTGGCCGGCTGGGCCGAGACCACCGTCATCATCCGGTTCTGGCTGCTCGCCGCCATGTGCGCGGCCCTGGGGATCGGGCTCTTCTACCAGGAGTGGCTGACGGCCGCAGCCGGTCTGTAGCCCTCCATGTGAACGCGAGGGACGGTCCGAGCCCGGCCGGGTTGGGGGCGAACGGCCGGGCTCGGACCTGCGGGAGACCGCCGGGCGCACGCCGGCCGAGGCGGCCCGCGCGCTCGACTGCGTGCCGGCCAAGATCAGCCGCATCGAGCTGGGGCAGAGCGGCGTGAGGCTCGGCGACCTCCGGCTGCTGCTGGACTTCTACGGCGCCGACGCCGAGCAGGTCGACTGGCTGGTGGAGCGCCGGCCGACATCCGGAACCGGCTGCGGCAGCTGGCCGCCCAGCTCAGGGAGGGCCGCTCAGCACCCTGAGTAGGCTGCTGTCGTCAGACAGCCCGCTCATGTAAGGAGCGCCCGATGCGCCCCGACGAACCGGACCTCACCGGCGCCGCCTGGTTCAAGAGCAGCTTCTCCGGCGGCAACAACGGGAGTTGCGTGGAGGTGGCGTTCGTGCCGTCTGGCGTCGCCGTACGGGACACGAAGCAGCAGGGCCGGGGGCCGGTGCTCCTGTTCGGCGACGGCGAGTGGGCCGCGTTCCTGGCGGGCGTCGGGGCGGGCGAGTTCGGCACTCGCTGACCCATCCGTCCCGATTGGCCTTCGCGCGGACGGAGTACAGGCCGCGGAATCCGGCCGGAGCAAGGTCCCTAGACTTCCTCCCCACACCGACCGCCCTCGCGATCCGGGGAGTGCGACCGCACGATGAAGCCAGCCGACCTCGCCGGAGCGCGGGTGCTCGTGGCCGGAGCCGGGGTGTCCGGACTCGCGGCCGCAGGCGCCCTCGTCGAGCTGGGCGCCCTGGTCACCGTCACCGATGCGGTCCCCGCCCGCCTGTCCGACCTGCCGCCCGGCGCCGAGCCGGGTGACGATCCCGACGGGGTGCCGCCGGGCACCGCGCTCGTCGTCACCTCTCCCGGCCGCCGCCCCGACCATCCGCTCGTGGCCGCCGCGGCCGCCGCAGGCGCCCCGCTCGTGGGTGAGCCGGAGCTGGCCTGGTGGATCGGGCAGGCCCGCGACACCCCGCCGGTGTGGCTCGCGATCACCGGCACCAACGGCAAGACCACCACCACCGGGATGCTCGCCGCGATCCTGCGCGCCGCCGGCCGCGACGCCATGGCCTGCGGCAACATCGGCTACCCCGTGGTCGACGCCGTGCGCGCGGGCCACGACGTGCTGGCGGTGGAGCTGTCGAGCTTCCAGCTGCACTGGTCGCCGTCGATCCGGCCCTACGCGGGCTGCGTGCTCAACGTCGCCGACGACCACCTCGACTGGCACGGCACGTTCGACGCCTACGCCGCCGCCAAGGCGCGCGTGTTGCAGGCCGAAGTGGCCGTCGCAGGTGTCGACGACCCGGCCGCCGCGGCGCTGCTCGCCGCCGCGCCCGCCCCGCGACGCGTCGGCGTGACGCTGGGGGAGCCGGGGCCCGGCCAGCTCGGTGTGGTCGGCGACACGCTCGTCGACCGCGCTTTCGGCGGCGGTGACCTGGTGGAGGCCGCAGCGGTGCACCCGGGCGGGCCACCCGGGATCACCGACGCCCTCGCCGCCGCCGCGCTCGCCCGCGCCCACGGCGCGGGTCCCGACGCGGTACGGGAAGGCCTCGACGACTTCCGGCCGGGGCCGCACCGCGGCGGGGAGGTCGGCGCGGTCGCGGGTGTGCGCTTCCTCGACGACTCGAAGGCCACCAACCCGCACGCCGCGGAGGCTTCGATCGTGGCGCAGGCGCCCGCGCCGGTCGTCTGGATCGCGGGCGGGTTGCTCAAGGGCGCCTCGGTCGACGACCTCGTCGCCCGGCACGGGCGGGGGCTGCGGGCCGCCGTCGTGATCGGAGCCGACCGTAGCGAGATCGTGTCGGCGCTCGCGCGACACGCGCCCGAGGTCCCGGTCGCCGAGGTCGGAGCAGGTGACGATGGCGCGATGACCGGCGTAATGACCACCGCCGTGCGGCGTGCGGCCGCGTTCGCGCAGCCCGGCGACGTCGTCCTCCTCGCGCCGGCCGCGGCCTCCATGGACCAGTTCGCGGACTACGCCGACCGCGGGCGCGCCTTCGCCGCCGCCGTCGCCGCGCTGGACGGGGCCTCGTGAGTACTCCCCGCGAGACGCGCCCGAGCGCCGCGAAGCCGAGCGCCAAGCCCACCGCCGACGACTCCCCGGCCCCAGCGCGGGGGCTCGGCACGCGGACGCCGCGCCCCCACGGCATCCGCTTCGCGGTCGGGCGCACCGTCACCGCGCTCGGGCTGTGGCTGCGCCGCCCGCTCACGTCGCTGCACCTCGTGCTCGGCGTGTTCGGGCTGCTGACGCTGTTCGGGCTGGTCATGGTGCTCTCGGCGTCGTCGGTGGAGTCCTTCACCGCCGACGGCTCGTCGTACTCCGTGTTCACCCGGCAGCTGATGTTCTGCGTGCCCGGCCTGCTCATGTTCTGGATCGGGCTGCGCGTCTCCCCGCGCAGGCTGCGCGCCTTCGGGCCGTCGACGCTGATCCTCGGCGTTCTCGCGCTCGTGGCGGTGCTCTTCGTCGGCGACGTCCGCAACGGGTCGCGGGCGTGGTTCGCGCTGGGGTCGTTCTCGATCCAGCCGTCGGAGGCGGTCAAGGTCGCGCTGACGCTGTGGGGGGCGCACGTGCTCGTCGCGCGACGCGCCGTGATCCACCGTTGGCGATACGCGATCTCCCCGGTCGTGCCGGTCACCGCGCTGCTGCTGACCCTGCTCGTGCTGCAGCCCGACCTCGGCATGACGATCTCGCTCGGCGTCGTGCTCATCGCCCTGCTGTTCTTCGCGGGTGCGCCGATCCGGCTCCTCCTCGCCCTGAGCAGCGGGGCAATCATCGGGGCCGTCGTGCTGGCGCTCTCGGCCGAGTACCGGCTGGACCGGATCACGGCCTTCCTCTCGCCCGGCGAGACCGACCCGCTCGGCGCCCGGTTCCAGGGCAACCAGGCGCTCTACTCGCTTGCGGACGGCGGGCTGTTCGGCGTCGGGCTCGGGCAGGGCCGCGCCAAGTGGAGCTACCTGCCCAACGCCCACAACGACTTCATCTTCGCGATCGTGGGGGAGGAGCTCGGTTTCATCGGGGCGTTCGCGGTGCTCGCGCTGTTCGCGACGCTTGCCTACACCGGGTTCCGGATCGCGGCGCGCAGCAGCGACCCCTGGCTCAAGATCGTCGTCGCCACGTCGACCACATGGCTCGTGACGCAGGCAGCAATCAACATCAGCTATGTCGTGGGACTGCTGCCGGTGACCGGGCTGCAGCTCCCGTTGATCTCATCGGGAGGCACGTCCCTGGTGGTCACCATGTTCGTCTTCGGCATACTCGCCAACGCGGCGCGCCACGAACCCGAGGCCATCGCTGCCCTCAAACACAACGGCCAGGGCCGCCTCGCCCGGCTGCTGCGGCTCCCGCTGCCCGAGCCGTACCGGGCGCCCGTCCCCCGCCCACCCGCACAGAGAGGACCCGTCCGATGACGTCGGTCGTCGTCGCCGGTGGGGGGAGTGCGGGCCACATCGAGCCCGCGCTCGCCTTCGCCGACGCCGTGCGCAGGCTGCACCCCGACGTCCGGGTCACCGCGCTCGGCACCGAACGCGGCCTCGACACCGCGCTCATCCCCGCCAGGGGTTACCCGCTCGAACTGATCCCACCGGTCCCGCTGCCCCGGAGGCCGAGCCTCGACCTGCTGAAGCTGCCCGGCCGCGTGCACGCCGCGATCTCACGCGTGCGGCGGGTGCTCGACGAGGTCGAGGCCGACGTCGTCGTCGGCTTCGGCGGCTACGTCGCGCTCCCGGCCTACCTCGGCGCGCGCGGGCGCGTGCCGATCGCCGTGCACGAGGCCAACGCCAAGGCCGGCCTGGCCAACAAGGTGGGGGCGCGGTTCGCGGAGCTCGTGGCGGTCGCAGTGCCGGGCACCGGACTGGAGAACGAGCAGGTCGTCGGGATGCCGCTGCGCCGCTCGATCACCGGTCTCGACCGCGCGGCGCTGCGCACGCAGGGGCGCAAGTTCTTCGGGCTTCCGCCGCAGGGCCCGGTGCTGCTCGTCTTCGGCGGTTCGCAGGGCGCCCGCACGCTGAACAACGCCATCGCCGACGCGCTGCCCGACCTGCTGCACGCCGGGATCTCGGTGCTGCACGCGCACGGCCGGGGCGGTGAGCCCGCGCCCCCGGCCCGGGGCTACGTCGCGCTGCCGTACATCGAGCGCATGGACCTGGCCTACGCCGCCGCCGACGCGGTGCTCGGCCGCTGCGGGATGACCACGGTGGCCGAGGTCACCGCGGTCGGGCTCCCCGCCGTCTACGTGCCGCTGCCGCACGGCAACGGGGAGCAGGCGCTCAACGCCAGACCCGTTGTCGCGGCGGGCGGGGGCATCCTCGTCGACGACGCCGAGATGGACGGCGACCGGGCCGTCGACGAGCTGATCCCGCTGCTGACCAACCCACGGCGGCTCGCCGCGATGAGCCGTGCCGCGCGCGCGTCCGGGCACGGCGACGCCGACCAGCGACTGGCGCGGCTGGTGCTAGACCTCGTGCGCGGGCACGGGGGCGGGGCCGGCGACCCCGTCACCGAGGTCATCCCGATCGACCCGCGTACATGGCGCGGGAGGTGAAGGGCGTGACCGATCCAGACGTGACGCCTCTCGCCGAGCGGGTGCACCTCATCGGGATCGGCGGCGCCGGGATGAGCGGCATCGCGCGGATCCTGCTGGCAAGGGGCGCGGCCGTCTCGGGCTCGGACGCGAAGGACTCCCGCGTGGTGCTGGCGCTGCGGGCGCTGGGGGCCGACGTGGCCGTTGGCCACGACCCAGCGCACCTGCCCGCCGCGCCCGCGACCGTCGTGATCTCCTCGGCGATCCGCGCCAGCAACCCCGAGCTGGTCGCCGCCCGCGAGCGCGGGCTCCCCGTGGTGCACCGCGCCGAGGCGCTCGCCGCGCTCACCGGGGGCAGGCGCCTGGCAGCCGTCACCGGCACGGCCGGCAAGACGTCCACCACGTCGATGCTCACGGTCGCGTTGCAGCACTCCGGGTTCGACCCGTCGTTCGCGATCGGCGGCGACCTCGCCGCGTCCGGGTCGGGCGCCCACGAGGGCACCGGGGACGTCTTCGTCGTGGAGGCCGACGAGAGCGACGCGTCGTTCCTCGCGTTCTCGCCCGAGGTCGCCGTCGTCACCAACGTGGAGGCCGACCACCTCGACCACTACGGCAGCGCCGAGGCCTACGTGGCCGCGTTCTCCGACTTCCTCGGGCGGATCGTGCCCGGCGGCGTGCTCGTGACCTGCGTCGACGACCTCGGCGCCGCCGCACTCGCCCGCGTGGCGCAGCAGCGTGGCATCCGGGTGCGCCGCTACGGGCGGGCCGGCGGAGCCGACGCGCAACTCCTGGAGTTCCGCCCGGACGGCGCCGGCTCGCGGGTGGTGCTGCGCCACGACGGCGTCGAGCACCTCCTCCGGCTCGGCGTGCCGGGCGAGCACATGGCGCTCAACGCGCTCGGTGCCCTGCTCGCGGGCGTGGAGCTGGGTGCGGGCCCGAAAGTGCTACTGGAAGGGCTCGCCGCGTTCGACGGGGTGCGGCGCAGGTTCGAGTTCCGGGGCCGCGCGGCCGGGGTGGCGGTGTACGACGACTACGCCCACCACCCGAGCAAGGTGGCGGCCCAGCTGCGCGCGGCCAGGGACGTCACAGGCGGGCAGGGCCGGGTGGTCGTGGCGTTCCAGCCGCACCTCTACTCCCGCACCCGCCAGTTCGCTCATGCGTTCGGGGCGGCGCTCGGGCTCGCCGACGAGGTAATCGTGCTCGAGGTCTACGGCGCCCGGGAGGACCCGGAGCCCGGCGTGAGCGGCGCCCTCGTGGCCGACGCCGTGGCGCTGCCCCGCGAGCACGTGCGCTACGTGCCGCGGTGGGCGGACGTTCCCGCCGTCGTCGCCGAGGTGGCGGTGCCCGGCGACCTCGTGATCACCATGGGCGCCGGTGACGTCACCGTGCTCGCCCCGGAGATCCTGCTCGAGTTGGAGAAACGGGAGCAGGGATGACTCGCCCCGCGCCGCAGCGCACGCGGCGCGCGGTCGCGGAGCGCCCGGCGGCGCGGCCCCCGCGCGGCCCGGTGCGCCCGCCCCCACGGCCCGTCGACCGCGCGCTCTACCGGCGCAGGCGGCTGGCGGCGCTGCTCGCCGGGCTCGTGCTGGTTGTCGGGCTCGGCTTCGCCTGCCGCGTGCTGCTCTACGACGCCGGGCTCGCCGACGTCGAAAACGTGCAGGTGACCGGGGCCACCACGATCCCGGTCGCCGACGTGCTCGCAGCCGCGGCCGTGCAGCAGAACACGCCGCTCGCGGCCGCCGACACGGCCGCCATCGCCTCCCGCGTCGTCGCCCTGCCCGCCGTTGCCGCGGTGGAGGTCGGGCGCTCGTGGCCGCACACCGTCACCGTGGCGATCACCGAGCGCGTGCCGGTCGCCACGGCCGGCCCGCCCGGCCGCCTGATGCTCGTGGACCGCACCGGCGTCGTCTATCAGGCACCCCCGCCCGCCGGGCTGCCCCACATGGAAGGGCCCGCCACGTCCGGCAGTCCCGCGACGGTCGCCGCGGTCGCCGTGCTGGCTGCGCTGCCCGACGCCCTCCGGACGCAGGTGGAGACCGTGCGCGCGACCGTGGCCGTCGCCGGCGCACCGGGACAGGTGACGCTCGGGCTGAGCGGGAACCGCGAGGTCCGCTGGGGTGACGCCGACCGCGCGGCCGAGAAGGCCGCCGTGCTCGTCGCGCTGCTCACCCAACCCGGGCAGGTATACGACGTCACAAGCCCCGACCTCCCCACGGTCCGGCGGTAGTCTCCCCCGTGTTCCCCGGACGACGACCCGGATGGGGGCTGGCGACTGCGCGGCGCGCCTGCTGGACCGAGGCCGAAACGCGACCTAGCGTTTGCCTGCGTTGGCCCGGACCTCCGGGGACGGACCCGAGCTGGACTGGAAGGTGCGCCATATGACGCCCCCGCACAACTACCTGGCCGTGATCAAGGTCGTCGGCATCGGTGGCGGCGGCGTGAACGCCGTCAACCGCATGATCGAGGTCGGCCTGAAGGGCGTCGAGTTCATCGCGGTGAACACGGACGCGCAGGCCCTCCTCATGTCCGACGCCGACGTCAAGCTCGACATCGGGAGGGAGCTGACCCGCGGTCTCGGGGCGGGCGCCAACCCGGAGGTCGGGCGCAAGGCCGCCGAGGACCACCGTGAGGAGATCGAGGAGGTCCTCAAGGGGGCCGACATGGTCTTCGTCACCGCGGGCGAGGGCGGCGGCACGGGCACGGGTGGGGCGCCGGTCATCGCGTCGATCGCGCGCAAGCTCGGCGCGCTGACGATCGGCGTGGTCACCCGCCCGTTCACGTTCGAGGGCCGGCGGCGCGCGAACCAGGCCGAAGAGGGCATCCAGTCGCTGCGCAACGAGTGCGACACGCTCATCGTGATCCCGAACGACCGGCTGCTGCAGCTCGGCGACGTGGGCGTCTCGCTGATGGACGCCTTCCGCTCCGCCGACGAGGTGCTGCTCTCCGGTGTGCAGGGCATCACGAACCTCATCACCACGCCCGGCCTGATCAACCTCGACTTCGCCGACGTCAAGTCCGTGATGTCCGGGGCGGGCAGCGCCCTCATGGGCATCGGGTCCTCCCGAGGTGAGGGGCGGGCCATCCAGGCGGCGGGCAAGGCGATCAACTCGCCACTGCTCGAGGCGTCCATGGACGGCGCGCAGGGCGTGCTGCTCTCCATCGCGGGTGGCTCCGACCTCGGCCTGTTCGAGATCAACGAGGCCGCCTCGCTGGTGCAGGAGGCCGCGCACCCCGAGGCCAACATCATCTTCGGCACGGTGATCGACGACTCCCTCGGCGACGAGGTGCGGGTCACGGTCATCGCTGCCGGCTTCGAGGCGGGCGGGCCGACGCACAAGAAGCTGGAGCCCACCGCGTTCCGCTCGCCGGAGAAGCCGTCGTCGGGGGTGATCGCGCCGGGTGTGAGCGGCAGCACCTCCACGGGCAACGGCCACGGCAACGGCTCGGCGCCCCAGGAGCCGGCGCGGCCCGCGGCTCCGGCGCCCGCCGCCGCCTCGTCCGGCGGCACCGCGCCGCCGCCGAGCGCGCCTGCTCCGGCACCGGCGCCCGTCGCATCGCCGCACCAGTCCGGCACGCTGCCTCCCGCCGCGCCGTCGCCGGGATCGGTTGCCGCCTCCGGAGCTCCATACGCGCCGCCCGCGCCGCGCCAGCCGGCGATGGCACGCCGGGAGTACGGCTACGACACCACGGAGCCGGTGCGCCAGCAGCCGTCGCCCGCGGCGCCGCCCACCGTGGTCGAGCGGCCCGCCCCGAACTACACCCAGCCGATGGACGCCGTGGACCTCGACGACGACGTGGACGTCCCCCCGTTCATGAAGCGCTGAGCCGCGTGCGCGTCCGCCGCGTCGTCAGTACCCGGGAGGGCGGTCGCTCACGGGCTCCGTACTCCTCGTTCAACCTGTCCGCCGGCGTCGGCGACGACCCGGCGGCCGTGGCCCTCAACCGCGGCAGGTTGCGCCAGGAGCTCGGCGTGCCGGTGGTGTTCCTCGGGCAGGTGCACGGCACGCGGGTCGAGACGGTCGAGGCCGCGCCCGGACCGGACGCACCCGACGTCCCGGACACCGACGCCGCCGTCACCGCGGTTCCCGGCATCGGGCTCGCGGTGCTCGCCGCCGACTGCGTGCCGGTGCTGCTCGCCGACCCGCAGGCCGGTGTCGTCGGCGCCGCCCACGCCGGGCGGGTGGGTGCCGCGTCCGGCGTGCTGCCCGCCACCGTCGCCGCCATGGAGGCGCTGGGCGCCCGCCCGCCGAACATGGAGGTGCTGCTCGGCCCCGCCATCTGCGGCGGCTGCTACGAGGTGCCCGCCGCGATGCGCGCCGAGGTCGACGCCCAGCTACCGGGCAGCGCCGTGCGCACTCGCCGCGGCACCCCCGGCATCGACCTCAGGGCAGGCCTGTACCACCAGCTCGTCGAGCTCGGCGTCGGGCGTATCGGCGGCGACCCCCGCTGCACCCTGGAGAGCCGCGAGCTCTTCAGCCACCGCCGCGACGCCCGCACCGGACGGCAGGCCGGGATCATCTGGCTCGACTCACGCTGAGACCCTGTGGCTGTGGGCGCGGACCGGATTGACAACCAGGTGGACGACCAGAACGACCGCAGGGCCGAGCTGGCGGAGCGGCTCGCTGCCGTCCGCGCCCGCATCGCGGCCGCGTGCGTCGCCGCCGGCCGGTCACCCGATGAGGTGGCTCTGCTGGCCGTCACGAAGACGGTGCCCGCCGCCGACGTCGCGCTCCTGCTCGACCTGGGCGTCACCGCGCTCGGTGAGAACCGGGTCCAGGAGGCCGCCGCCAAGGTGCGGGAGGTCGCGCGACTGCGTCCCGACGCGGCGCCGCGCTGGCACGTGGTGGGCGGGCTGCAGCGGAACAAGGCCCGCGAGGTGGTCCGCTGGGCCGACCGGGTGGAATCGGTGGACTCCGAGCGCCTCGCCGACGCCCTCGACCGTGCCGTACGGCGCGAGCAGGAGACCGGTCGGCGAGCAGGCCCGTTACCCGTTCTTGTCCAGTTCAGCGTCGACGGCGACCCGGAACGGGGTGGCGTGCCCCGCAGCGGCCTCCTGCAGCTCGCCGAACACGTCGCCACGTGCGCCGGGCTGCAGCTCGACGGGCTGATGGCCGTGGCGCCGCTCGGCGCGGACCCGGATGCGGCATTCGCTGAGGTCGAGTCGGCCGCTGACCTGCTGCGCTCGGAGTTTCCGCAGGCCAGGACGTTGTCGGCGGGGATGAGCGGAGATCTGGAGGCGGCCGTTCGCCACGGATCGGTGGTCGTGCGTGTCGGAACGGCTCTTGTGGGGGAACGACCGATAACCTCGCGGTGATGGTTCGGTCGCACGGGCAGCGGCCGGCCGTCGAGGGCAGTCGATGATGGGAGCGCGAATGGGCGCGATGTACCGGCTCAAGGCCTACTTCGGCATGGTGCCCGCCGAGGAGATGGGCGCCTACGTCGACGACTCCGCCGCCGACCGGTACGCGGACCATCGCCGGCCCGAGCGCACCGTTCGCGAGTACGCCGACGAGCGCTGGGACGACCGCTTCACCTACGACGACGAGCCGGAGCGCGCCGACCGGTTCGACCGGCCGGAGCGGATGGACCGCCACGAGCGGCCCGACCGGACCGACCGGACCGACCGCTACGACGACGACCGGGACCGGCGCCCGCCGCGCCCGATGGTCCCCGAGCGGCCGCGCGCCGGTGGCGGGCCGGGCCCGTCTGCGGTGCGGGGGGCGCTCGCCATCGACCCCGAGTCCGTGCTGCGCGAGCCGGTCCGTCCGGTCCCGTCCGTGGTCCCTGAGCAGCGGGAACGTCCCGTCGCAGGCGCCGCTGCGCTCGCCCGCATCACCACGCTGCAGCCCCGTAGCTATCGCGAGGCCCGCACGATCGGCGAGCGCTACCGGGCCGGCCAGCCCGTGATCATGAACCTCACCGAGCTCGACGCCGCGGAGGCCAAGCGCCTCGTGGACTTCGCCGCCGGGCTCGTCTTCGCGCTCCACGGCGGCTTCGACAAGGTGACCAACCGGGTCTTCCTGCTCACTCCCGCCGACGTCGAGGTCTCCGCCGACGACGCCAGGATGCTGGCCGAACGGGGCATCCTCCGGGCCGACTAGACGGCCTGGTGGCAGCCCCGTGACGGGCCGGTGACGGCTCGGCGCGCACGGGGACGGGGGCAGGTGAGGACGACTACGATCCGGGGCTGTGCCCCTCGCCATCCAGTTCGTCCTCTACTACGTGCTCTTCTTCTTCTGGCTCCTGCTGATCGGCCGGATCGTGGTGGAGCTCGTGCGCAGCTTCGCGCGCCAGTGGGTGCCGGCGGGCCCCAGCGCAGTCGCTCTCGAGCTGATCTTCACAGCCACCGACCCGCCTGTGAAGTTGTTGCGGAGAGTGATCCCCGTCGTTCGAATCGGCGGCGTGGGACTGGACCTGTCGATTATGGTTCTACTGCTGGTGGTGTTCATACTGATGAACGTTGCCCAGCCGACGCCGATGTGAGCCCCAGTCACACGGTGCCGCCGCCGAGGACTGCATGAGGTGATCCGATGCCGCTGACGCCCGCCGACGTTCACAACGTCGCGTTCAGCAAGCCCCCTATCGGTAAGAGGGGGTACAACGAGGACGAGGTCGACGCGTTCCTCGACCTGGTCGAGGCCGAACTGGCTCGCCTGATCGAGGAGAACGAGGACCTGCGCGAGCAGGTTTCTCAGCTCGAGCAGCGCCTCGGGAACGCACAGGCCGATCTGGAGGACGCGCGTGCGCGCCCACCTGCGCCGATGTCGGCGCCGGTGTCGCCGCCAACGCAACAGATCCAGCGTCCTGTCGAACCGCCGCCCATGCGGATGGAGCCACCGCGAGGCATGGGTGGACCGCTGGGCGACACCGGTGAGCAGGGCGACCACCACGTTCAGGTGGCCAAGGTCCTGAGCATGGCCCAGGAGATGGCAGAGCGGCTCACCGCCGAGGCCAAGTCCGAGGCCGACGCGATGCTCACCGACGCGCGCACCAAGTCCGAGCAGCTGCTCTCGGAGGCGCGCTCCAAGTCCGACGGACTCGTCAACGACGCCCGCGCGCGGGCCGAGACGATGCTGAACGACGCCCGTACCAGGGCGGAGACCCTGGAGCGGCAGTCGCGCGACAAGGCCGCCACGCTGGTCGGCGAGGCCGAGCGCAAACAGGCCGAGATCATCGGCACGATCACGCGCGACAAGTCCGTGCTCGAGAAGAAGATCGACGAGCTGCGCACGTTCGAGCGCGAGTACCGCACCCGCCTCAAGACATACCTGGAGTCCCAGCTCAGGGACCTAGGGGAGCGCGGGTCGGCTGCTCCTGCCGACAGCCGGGCCAGCTCCAACGGCGGGTATGCCGCCACCGGCTACGGCCAGCGCGCCGACGCCGGGAGCTGAGTCCGAACTACCCGGGGGGTGCGCCGGAGACGTGCCGCACCTCCGCACACGGAGTGAATCGTGCTGCTGCTGGTCCTGATCCTCGTCCTGATCGCCTTCAGCCTGCTGGTTGTGGCGCTGTTGTCCGGCAGCGTCCTGTGGGCCTGGGTGTCCGTCGGCGTCAGCGTTGCCGCCGCGGCGGTGCTGCTCATCGACTATCTGCAGCGCCGCAGCGCGGTGAAGGCCGGTGCCCAGGCCGGCGCGGTCTCCGCGCCGCCCATGACCGGCTCCGCGGACGTGGAGCCGGTCACGGAGGTGCTGCCGGTGATCCCCCGGTCCGGTGCTCCCGCGGCCGGGGACGAGGCCGTGAACGGTGACCAGCAGGACTCCACCGCCGTGTTCGATCAACGGGCGGACTCCGCGCAGACCGTCGTGATGCCGGTCGTGCAACCGTCCGCCTCTACTGATCGACCGTCCGGCGCTTCTCACGGAACTACCTCATCGGGCGGTGATTCATCACCGACCGTAACCACCGGTGGGCCCAGTCGTTCACCATCGGGTCCTCGATCAGGTGAGGCGGCTGACGCGCCCGCTGCCCCGGACGGCGGCGCGGGCAGCGCCACGGAAGCGGCCTCGGTGAGCCCGGCGAGCGAGAAGCCGGCCGCCGGCGCCGGCGCTGGCGCTGATGCCACCGTCGCCGTGGACGGCAACGGCACCACGCCCGAGGCCTCGGCTCCGGCACAGGAGCCGGCCGCCAAGGAGGTCGGCGCGACCAGTGCGACCGGTGCGACCAGTACGGCCGGTGCCGCGGGAGAGGCCGCGGGCGAGCCCGAGGGCGCCGCAGCCGACGCCGACCCACCGGAGGAGCCGCACGACCCGGCGGCAGCCGCGGTCGTGGCCGGGCTCGACAACGAGGTGCTGGTGATCGACGAGCAGCCGCGCTACCACGTCCCCGGCTGCCGGGCACTCGGCGGCAGGGCGCTGATCCCGCTGCCCGCGCGCGAGGCCGTGGAACTGGGCTTCACGCCGTGCGGCTGGTGCAGCCCCGAGCGCACCCTCGCCGCGCAGCACGCCGCCGCGCGCTGAGAGCACGGCCGGGCCGCGGAATACCGGCTGGCACGCGGGCGCTAGGCTTGATGTACAGGCACCGATCCGGCCATCACCGGGGAGCCTCCGGAAGAAACGGGTACCACACCCGGAGTAGAACCGGACGGGAGCGGCCCGTCACAGCCGTCCGATGAGAGGTCCTCCGTTGGCGTACGCGCCGGGGAGGGCAAGCGGGGTGGTACCGCGGCGCTCGCCAGAGCTTCGTCCCCGTGCCGGCAGCACGACGAGCCACGCACGAGGAGCACCACCGATGTCCCAGTCGGCGTCCCAGCCCGGTTACCCCACGGTCCCCGCGCACCCGTCGTTCCCCGCCATGGAGCACGAGGTCCTCGACGCGTGGCAGGCCGACGGCACGTTCGCCGCCTCCGTCGAGGCGCGTCCGACGGGCGAGAACGGCAGCAACGAGTTCGTCTTCTACGACGGCCCGCCGTTCGCCAACGGCCTGCCGCACTACGGCCACCTGCTGACCGGCTACGTCAAGGACGTCGTGCCGCGCTACCAGACGATGCGCGGCAAGCACGTCGAGCGCCGCTTCGGCTGGGACACCCACGGCCTGCCCGCCGAGGTCGAGGCCGAGCACCAGTTGGGCATCAAGGACAAGTCCGAGATCGAGGCGATGGGCGTCGCGGCCTTCAACGAGGCCTGCCGCACCTCTGTGCTGCGCTATACCGACGAGTGGCGCGAGTACGTCACCCGCCAGGCCAGGTGGGTCGACTTCGACAACGACTACAAGACGCTCGACCTGGACTACATGGAAAGCGTCATGTGGGCCTTCAAGACCCTGTGGGACAAGGGTCTGGTCTACCAGGGCTTCCGCGTCCTCTGGTACTGCTGGCACGACGGCACCCCGCTCTCGGCCACCGAGACCAAGATGGACGACGTCTACCTCGACCGGCAGGACCCCGCCGTCACGGTGGGCCTGCGCCTCTCGACCAGCGACGAGACCCGTGGCGAGGAGATCGACCCCGGCGACGAGCTCGACGGGGCGCTCGCCCTCATCTGGACCACCACCCCGTGGACGCTCCCGTCGAACCTCGCGATGGCCGTCCACCCCGACGTCGACTACGTGCTGGTCCGCGCCGAGTCCGGCGAGCGCTACGTCCTTGCTGCGGCCCGGCTCGCGCACTACGCGCGTGAGCTCGGCGAGGAGCCCGAGGTGCTGCGCACGCTGAAGGGCACCGAGCTGATCGGCCGGTCCTACAGCCCGCCGTTCGACTTCTTCGCCGGCTGGGAGAACGCCCACCGGATCCTCGCCGCCGACTACGTCACGACCGACGACGGCACCGGCATCGTCCACATCGCGCCGGCGTTCGGTGAGGAGGACAAGGTCGTCACCGACGCGGCCGACATCGAGGCCGTCGTGCCGGTCGACACCCGCGGCGAGTTCGACTCGCGGGTGCCCCCGTACGAGGGCATGCAGGTGTTCGACGCGAACGCGCAGATCATCCGCGACCTGCGCGACGGCACCGCCCCCTACGTGCAGGGTGTGCTGCTGCGCCACGAGACCTACGACCACCCGTACCCGCACTGCTGGCGCTGCGGCAACCCGCTCATCCAGCGTGCGGTCGACTCATGGTTCGTTGAGGTCACGAAGTTCCGTGACCGGATGGTCGAGCTGAACCAGCAGATCACGTGGGTGCCCGAGCACGTCCGCGACGGGCAGTTCGGCAAGTGGCTGGAGGGCGCCCGCGACTGGTCGATCTCCCGCAACCGGTACTGGGGCAGCCCCATCCCGGTGTGGGTGTCGGACGACCCGGCCTACCCGCGCACCGACGTCTACGGCTCGCTCGACGAGCTGGAGCGCGACTTCGGCGTGCGGCCCCACGACCTGCACCGCCCGTACATCGACGAGCTGACCAGGCCCAACCCCGACGACCCGACGGGGCGCTCGACCATGCGCCGGGTGCCGGAGGTGCTCGACTGCTGGTTCGAGTCGGGCTCGATGCCGTTCGCGCAGGTGCACTACCCGTTCGAGAACCGCGACTGGTTCGAGCACCACTACCCGGGCGACTTCATCGTCGAGTACAACGGGCAGACCCGCGGCTGGTTCTACACGCTGCACGTCCTGGCCACGGCGCTGTTCGACCGGCCGTCGTTCCGGTCGTGCGTCGCGCACGGCATCGTGCTGGGCGACGACGGGCTCAAGATGTCGAAGTCGCGGCGTAACTACCCCGACGTCAACGAGGTGTTCGAGCGCGACGGCTCCGACGCCATGCGCTGGTTCCTCATGGCGAGCCCGATCCTGCGTGGCGGAAACCTGGTCGTCACCGAGCAGGGCATCCGCGAGGGCGTCCGTCAGGCGATCCTGCCGCTCTGGAACACCTGGTACTTCCTGTCCCTGTACGCGGGGGCGGCGGGCCGGCAGGGCAGCTTCCGCACCGACTCGACGCACGTACTCGACCGGTACGTGCTCGCGCGCACCGCGGCGCTCGTCGACGACGTCACCGCGGCCATGGACGTCTACGACATCGCCGGCGCCTGCGAGCGGGTGCGCGACCACGCCGAGGCGCTCACCAACTGGTACGTGCGGCGCTCACGAGACCGGTTCTGGGAGGGCGATGCCGACGCGATCGACACCCTGCACACCGTGCTGGAGGTGACCAGCCGGGTCGCCGCGCCGCTGCTGCCGCTCACCATGGAGAAGGTGTGGCAGGGCCTCACCGGCGGGCGGTCGGTGCACCTGGCCGACTGGCCGTCGTCGGGGGAGCTGCCCCACGATCCCGCGCTGGTCGCAGCCATGGACCGGGTGCGGCAGGTGGCGTCGTCGGCGCTGTCGCTACGCAAGGCCCGCGGGCTGCGCGTGCGGCTTCCGCTCGCCCGGCTGACCGTCGCCGCTCCCGACGTGGAGGCGCTCGCCCCGTTCACCGACATCCTCCGCGATGAGGTGAACGGCAAGGAGGTCGTGCTCACCACCGACGTCGCCGAGTACGGCCGGTTCGACGTGGCCGTCAACGCGCGTGTAACCGGGCCGCGGCTGGGTGGGGACACGCAGAAGGTGATCCGCGCGGTCAAGGCGGGGGAGTGGGCGCGGGGCGACAACGGCACGATCACGGCCGCCGGGATCGAGCTGCTCGAAGGCGAGTTCACCGAGAAGCTCGTGGCAGCCGACCCTGTGTCCACGGCCGCGCTGCCGGGCTTCACCGGACTCGTCGTGCTCGACACCGTGGTCACCCCGGAGCTGGCCGCCGAGGGGACGGCCCGCGACGTCGTGCGGGTCGTGCAGCAGGCGCGTCGCGAAGCCGGGTTCGAGGTGTCCGACCGGATCGCGCTCACCCTCAACGGCCCGGCCGCCGTGCTCGACGCCGTGCGCACCCACGAGGAGTTCGTGGCAGGCGAGGTGCTGGCCACCTCGGTGACCTACACCGAGGTGCCGGACCCGACCCTGACGGGCCAGGTAACAGCCCCCGACGGCTCGACCGCCGAGATCCGCACCCTGGTAGCAAAGTCCTGACCCCCGCGAGTCGCCGCAAAAGTGCGAGCGAGTCGCCGGAGAACTGCGAGCGAGTCGCGCGGAAAGTGCGAGCGAGTCGCTGAAAAGCTGAGCGCGAGTTGCGGGCGTGTCGCGGCGTGAAGGTCGCCATCCGCGTCCGGCCGGGGGCGCGCGCCGAGCACGTCGGCGGGCGCTGGGACGGCCCGCGCGGCCCCGCGCTGCTCGTCTCCGTGCGGGCACGGGCCGTGGAGGGCGCGGCCAACACCGCGGTGGTCGCGGCGGTCGCGGCGGCGTTCGGGATCCGGCGGGCCGATGTCGAGCTCGTCTCCGGGGCCCGTGGCCGGGACAAGGTGCTGGCGCTCACCGGCGACGAGCCCGCTCTGCGGGCCCGTCTCGTCCAGCTCCTGGCCTAGAACTTGTCCTCAAAGAGCCCAGCGACTCGCTCGCACTTTTCCAGCGACTCGCTCGCAGTTTCGCAGCGACTCGCGGGGGTGGGGGTCAGAGGAGGAACAGGGCTGCGGCCACCAGGACTGCCACGCCCGTTGCTCCGTGCATGCCGTATGCCAGGCGCTTGCTGCCTCCGCCCCGCAGCACGATCACCGCGTCCGCGAACGGGGTGACGGCGGCGGCCAGCAGCAGCCAGCCCACCACCTGCGTCTGCCCGAGCGCGAGCGGCACCAGGATCACGAGCCCGGACACGATGTCCCGCACGCCCTTCACGTTGAGCCAGCCGTTCGCGCCCTCGGCTGGCCACTCGCGCAGGCCGAACGTGCTCGCGCTTGCTTGTGGGGCCAGGAGGTAGCGCGTCCCGATCAGGATGATGCCGACCCCGATCACGCAGGCGAGGACGGTGGCGGCGATGGTGACGAACATGTACTCCTCCGATTTTCTATCAATCTCCTAGCACTGCTAGCAACGCGGTCGACGCTAACACGAGCGCCGCTCGACCCGCTAGCGGTGCTAGATTTGCTGTCATGTCCGTGCAGCAGCGCCGCGAGCGCGAGCGTGCCCGCCGCCACGACCTGATCGTCAGCGCCGCCCGTGAGCTGGCCGAGGCCGAGGGGTGGGACGCCGTCACCACCCGGCGGCTGTCGGAGAAGATCGAGTACAGCCAGCCCGTCCTCTACAGCCACTTCTCCGGCAAGGACGCGATCGCCGCCGCTGTCGCGCTGGAGGGTTTCGCCGAGCTGGCGGACGCGCTCGCCTCCGCCCGCACCGGCGCAGGCGCCCCGCGGGAGGCCCTGGCCCGAGTCTTCGCCGCCTACGCCGCGTTCGCCTACGCCAACCCCGCGCTCTACGACGCCATGTTCACCCTCGCCACCGACCTGCCGTTCGCGCAGCCCACCACGCCGGCACCGCTGCAGGCCGCGTTCACGCAGTTCTACGAGGTGCTCGCACCGCTGGTGGGCGACCGCGAGGCGGGCACGTTCACAGAGGTTGCCTGGAGCGCGCTGCACGGGCTGGTGACGCTCGAACGCGGCGGCCGGCTGTCCGTGGGCCGGCGGGACGAGCGCCTTGAGCTGCTGGTGGAGCAGTTCCTGATCCCACTGGGATGACGAGGGCATACTCGGCCCGGTGGGTGAGGCAGCGGCGGTCTGGGCGGAGCGTCAGGAAGGCCGGGGCGTCCCGCCGGAGATCCTGGCCAAGGCGGACACGAACCCGTGGCACCACGAGGTCCGCGACTTCGCCGCACCTACGGAGCCCGTCGACACCCCGTCCCGGCGCGCGGCCCTCGAGCTCCTCGGGACCGGTGGCACCGTGCTCGACGTGGGCTGCGGCGGAGGGGCGGCGGCGTTCGCGCTGGTCGAGCGCGCCACCCACGTCACAGGGGCCGACCAGCAGCAGGACATGCTCGACGCCTTCGCCACGGAGGCGCAGGCCCGCGGGGTGCCCCACCGCACGGTTCTCGGGCGCTGGCCGGACATCGCGGCCGCCGCGGGCACGGCCGACGTGGTGGTTTCCCACCACGTGCTCCACAACGTTGTCGACCTGCCGCCGTTCCTGCTCGCGCTCACCGCGGCGGCCGGGCGCGGGGTTGTCGTCGAGATGATGGGCGAGCACCCGATGGCCTGGCTCGACCCGCTCTGGGAGCGGTTCCACGGCCTGCACCGCCCGCCGTCCGCCACCACGGACGACGCCGTCGCGGTGCTGCGGGAGCTCGGGATCGAGCCCGCGGTGTGGCGGTGGGAGCGCGTCGCCCCTCCACGGCAGGACCCGGTGTGGGTGACGCGGCGGCTGTGCCTTCCCGCGACGGCCGTGCCCGAGGTCGGCGCAGCGCTCGACGGCCTCGTCCGGCCACGGCTGGCCGCCACACTCTCCTGGCCCGCCGGCTGAGCGTCCCGATTCAGCCCGTGTGCAGCCGGACGTCGCCCGAACCGCCGTCCACGGTGATCATGCGCGGCGACGACGGGTCGACGGGCACGGTCACCGCACGCTCGCCGGAACGCGTCCAGGCCGACACCCGGTAGCTCGCCCCGGCCGGAACGACCACGTCGACCTCCCCGCTCGTCGCGTCCACCTGCACCGACTGCGGCGGCTGTAGCAGCTCCAGCCGCACGTCACCCGTGATCGACTCGGCCCGCACCGTGTCGCTGCCCAGGCCCATCGCCGTGATCTCGCCCCAGATACTCGTGACGTCGACGGGGCCGCTGACGTCGAACAGCGCGATGTCGCCGCTCTCCCGGTCGACGCGGACCGGGCCCGTCAGCCCGCGTGCGGTGACGTCGCCGGACATGCCGCTCACCACCAGCTCGAACGACGGCGGCAGCTCGACCGCGTACGCGACGTCGCAGCTGGAAGCGAGCATGGCGTTGCAGTCGACGGCGAGACGCACGCCCGCGGGCGTCGACTCCTCCACCAGGTCGGGCTGCCCGAGCCCGTGGCGCACCACGGTGTGCACGCGGACCTGCCCGTCGGTGCTCGGCACCACGGTGAGGTCGGCGTCGGTGTCGACCGTGAAGCGGTCGGCGAGCGGCGTGAGCACCGAGGTCGACTCGATGGTGCCGCTCACGATCTGGGAGAACAGCTGCACAGCGCCCGTGCCGATCACGACGACGACCAGCAGCACGGCGGCGGCGACCACCCCGCGGCGTGGGTGCGCCGGCGCCGTCGCTGGAGCGGGCGCGGTCACTGGTCCTCCAGGTATCGCAGCACCGCGAGCACCCGGCGGTGGTCGGCCGGTGCCGCCGGAAGGGCGAACTTCCCGAAGATCCCGCTGATGTGCTTCTCCACCGCACCCTCGCTGACCACCAGTGCCCCGGCGATCCCGGCGTTGGAGCGGCCCTCGGCCATCAGCGCGAGCACCTCACGCTCGCGGGGGGTGAGCGCCGCAAGCGGGCCGACCCGGCGCGCCCGCGCGAAGAGCTGCGAGACCACCTCCGGGTCCAGCGCCGTGCCGCCCGCCCGCACGCGGTGCAGCGCCTCGACGAACGACTCGACGTCGGCGACGCGGTCCTTGAGCAGGTAGCCGACGCCGCGGGTGTCGCCCGCCAGCAGCTCGGTGGCGTAGCGCTCCTCGACGTACTGCGAGAGCACGAGCACCGCCACCGACGGCCAGCGCGACCGGATGACGAGGGCCGCGCGCAGGCCCTCGTCCGAGTGCGTCGGGGGCATCCGGACGTCGGCGACCACCACGTCCGGCGGGTCGGCGGCCACCGCCCGCAGCAGCTCCTCCCCGTCGCCGACGGCCCCGACCACGGCGAAACCGGACTCGGCCAGCAGCCGGCACATGCCCTCGCGCAGCAGCACGGAGTCCTCGGCGACCGTGACGCGGGGAGCCGCGACCGCCGTCACCTGGTCAGCCCGGTGACGGCGCAGGGCAGCTCGACGGTCAACACCGTCGGTCCACCCACGGGGGAGTCGACGCCGAGCTGGCCGTCCACCCCGGAGACGCGGTCGGCGAGCCCGCGCAGGCCGGTGCCGCGCTCCGGGTCGGCCCCGCCCACGCCGTCGTCGGAGATCGTGATCCAGACCGGCCCGGTGCCCTCGCGCTGCACCGCCACCGTGGCCCGTGTGGCGTGGGAGTGCCGGGCGACGTTGGTGAGCCCTTCGGCGACCACGAAGTAGCCGATGGCCTCGACGGTGGCGTTGGGACGCTCCGGCAGCTCGACTGTGAGGTCGACCGGCACCGGGCAGCGCGCCGCCACCGCCGACAATGCGGCGTCGAGGCCGCGGTCGGTGAGCACCGGCGGATGCAGCCCGCGGATCAGCCCGCGCAGGTCGGTGACGGCCTCCTTCGCCTGCTGGTGCGCGTCGGCGAGCAGGTCGCCGACGGCGGCCGGATCCTGCTTGTAGCGGGCCATGGCCCGGCCCAGCGTCATCGCGAGCGCCACGAGCTGCTGCTGAGTGCCGTCGTGCAGGTCGCGTTCCAGGCGGCGCCGCTCGGCCTCCCCTGCGTCGACGACCCGGGCGCGGCTGCGCTCCAGCTCGTCCACGCGCCGGGCGAGCGCGCCGGGCACCGAACCGAGCAGCGACCGGGCGACGGCGATGTCGAGGGCGGCGAGCGCCCGCAGCACGGCAGGCGCGAGCAGGAGCAGCCCGAGCCCGACCGCCGCGAGCAGGGCCCGGCCGCCGGCGGTGTCGGAGAGGGGGACGCCGAAGGTGACGGTGCCGCCCGTCGGCAGCAGCCACGTGAGCAGCGGCATCGCGAGCAGCGCGACCGCACCCGTGAGCAGCAGGTACACGACGCCGGCCGTGAGCAGGCCCATCGGCGCGGCGAGCGCCTGGTGCGCGGCGCGGCGGCGCACGCCGGGGTCGCGCCACAGGTCGCCCCCGTAGCGCAGGGGGTTGCGCCGCCACGGCGGCATCGGCTGCTCGGGGATGTCCACGCCGAGCAACAGCCGGTAGCGAGCGCGCTCGATGCGCGCCATCGCCATGCTCAGCCACGCCGTGATGATCCACACCGGCAGCCCGAGCAGGGCGAACGGCATGAGGAGCACAGTGACGAACAAGCCGCTGAGCAGCACGAACGCGTAGGCCGAACCGACCACGGCGTCGAGGAGCAGGTGGGCGGCGGCGAGCCAGGTGGACGGCGCCAGCAGGGCGCGCACCGGGTCCGGCCGCTGCCCCGCCGCACGCACCGTCGGCATCGAGATGACCATGCGGTCAGGCTAGGCAGCGGCCAGTCCGGGGCACCATCCCGCAGGTCCCCGACGCAGGGTGGGGACAACCCCCCGTTCCGGGGGAGTTCGGCCGCGCCGTTCCCCTCCCTCTGGGAACGCTGTCACCTGCGCCGATACGGTGTGGCGGGCGGAGGTGGGCATGGCGAGCCTTGAGGTGCTGCTCGGCATCGGGGCCGCGGTCCTGCTGGTCGGCGTGTTCGCCGTGACCGCCTCGGTGCGGCTGGGGCTGCCCTCCCTCCTGCTCTACCTGGCGATCGGCATCCTGCTCGGCGAGTCCGTGCTCGGCATCCAGTTCTCCGACGCCGCGCTCACCGAGTCGATCGGGCTCGCCGCGTTGGTGCTGATTCTCGTTGAGGGCGGGCTCACTACGCGGTGGGAGGCGGTGCGGCCGTCCCTTGGTCTCGGCATTGCGCTCTCCACCGTCGCGGTGGCCGTGAGCATCGGTGTGGTCGGGGTGGCGCTGCACCTGCTGCTGCACCTGGACTGGCGCGCCGCGTTCCTGTGGGGCGCGGTGCTGTCCTCCACCGACGCGGCCGCGGTGTTCAGCGTGCTGCGCAGCGTCGGCGTGTCGCCGCGGCTCGCGGGCGCACTCGAGCTGGAGTCCGGCATGAACGACGCGCCGGTCGTGCTGGCGGTGATCCTCCTGGCCTCCGGCGACCCCTTGACGTGGCTCACGCCGCTGCTGGTGATCTACGAGCTGGCCGCGGGCGGCGCCATCGGGGCGGTGCTCGGGCGGGCCGGGGCCTGGGTGCTGCGCCGCGTCGCGCTGCCGGCTACCGGCCTGTACCCGCTGGCCGCGATCGCGGTGTGCCTGCTCGCCTTCTCGGCGGGCCAGCTCGCGCACGCGTCCGGCCTGCTCGCCACGTACGTCGCCGCGCTCGTGCTGGGCAACTCCGACCTGCCGCACCGCGGCGGCGTGCGCTCCTTCGCCGAGGGCACCGGCTGGCTCGCCCAGATCGGGCTGTTCGTGCTGCTCGGGCTCTTCGCCTCCCCACTGCGGCTGGTCGACGCGGTGGTGCCTGCCCTGGTCGCCGGCCTGGTGCTGTTCGTCGCGGCGCGCCCGCTGTCGGTGCTGGCGGCCGCGCTGCCGTTCCGCCTGCCGTGGCGGGAGCAGGCGTTCCTGTCGTGGGCGGGGCTGCGCGGGGCGGTGCCGATCGTGCTGGCGCTGATCGCCGTCACCGAGGGCGCCCCCACCGGGCTCGCCCTGGTGGACGTCGTGTTCGTGCTGGTCGTCGTGCTGACCCTGCTGCAGGGCACAACGCTGCCGTGGGTGGCGCGACAACTCGGTGTGGCCCGGCCGGCGCAACCGCGGGAGCTCTCCGTCGAGGTCGCACCGCTCGAGGAGCTGAGCGCCGACCTGCTGCAGGTGTACATCCCCGTCGGCTCGCAGTTGCGCGGCGTGTACCTGCGGGAGCTGCGGCTGCCGCGTGGGGCCACCGTCAGCCTCGTGGTGCGTGCGGGGGAGGGGTTCACCCCGACCGGCGGTACCCGGCTGCGTGAGCGCGACCAGCTGCTGGTGGTCGCGGCCGGCGGCGTGCGGCAGGCGGCCGAGGCCCGGATCCGGGCCGTCGACCGGCGCGGGCGGCTCGCGCGGTGGTACGCCGAGCCGGAGGGCGAGCCGGATAAGGGATGATGTGAGGCGTGAGCGAACTCCCCGCGTCCTCGGACGAGCCCGGCGGCCCGGGAACGAGCGGCTCGGCGACGATCGCCCCCGCCCTCGCCTCCAAAGTGCGGCTGCTCGCCATCATCGCGCCCCTGGTGCTCGCCGCCGACATCATCACGAAGGTCGTCGCGGTGGCCGAGCTGGAGGGCCGGGCGCCGGTCGAGCTACTCGGCGGGCTGGTGTACCTGCAGCTCATCCGCAACCCTGGAGCGGCGTTCTCGTTCGCCACGGGCTACACCTGGCTCCTCACGGTCATCGCCATCGCCGTGGTCGTCGTGATCATCCGGGTCTCGCGGCGGCTGCGCTCCACGGGCTGGGCCATCGCGCTCGGCCTGGTGCTGGGCGGGGCGCTCGGCAACCTCACCGACCGCATCTTTCGCTCACCCGGCCCGCTGCAGGGCCACGTCGTCGACGTCGTGTCCGTCTTCGCCACCGACGGGCGCGTCTTCCCGGTGTTCAACCTCGCCGACTCCTCCATCGTGTGCGGCGGGGTGTTGCTCGTGTTGATGGCCCTGCTCGGCCGCGAGCTCGACGGCACCCGCTCCGGCACGCAGAGCGCCGAGGAGCGGAACGGGCCCGCCGGTGACTGACACCCGCCAGCTCCCCGTACCGGACGGCCTCGACGGCATGCGTGTCGACGCCGGGCTGTCGCGGCTGCTCGGCCTCTCGCGCACGGCCGTAGCCGCGCTGGCGGAGGACGGCCGGGTGGCCCTGGACGGGCGCGCGGCCGGCAAGTCCGACCGGCTTTCGGCCGGGTCGTGGCTGGAGGTGGAGCTGCCGGAGCCGGATGCGCCCGCCGTGATCGTCGGCGACGAGGAGGTCGTGGCCGGGCTCACCGTGCTGCACGCCGACGACGAGATCATCGTGGTCGACAAGCCGGTGGGGGTGGCCGCCCACCCCAGCCCCGGCTGGACCGGGCCCACCGTCGTCGGCGGGCTCGCCGCGCTCGGCTACCGGGTCTCGACCTCCGGGGCGGCCGAGCGGCAGGGCATCGTGCACCGGCTCGACGTCGGCACCACCGGCGTGATGGCCGTCGCGGCGTCCGAGCACGCCTACACCGTGCTCAAGCGGGCGTTCAAGGAACGCACGGTCGACAAGCGCTACCACGCCGTGGCCCAGGGCCACCCCGACCCCTCGAGCGGCACCATCGACGCCCCGATCGACCGCCACCCGCGCCACGACTACAAGTTCGCCGTCGTGGCGGGCGGCAAGCCGAGCGTCACCCACTACGACACACTCGAGGCGTTCCGCTCCGCGTCGCTGCTCGACGTCCGGCTGGAGACGGGCCGCACCCACCAGATCCGCGTGCACCTCGCGGCGCTGCGCCACCCCTGCGTCGGCGACCTGGCCTACGGCGCCGACCCGGTGCTCGCCAAGCGCCTCGGGCTGCAACGCCAGTGGCTGCACGCCCGCGCGCTGGGCTTCGAGCATCCGGCCGACGGCCGCTGGGTGGAGTTCACGAGCCCCTACCCGGCCGACCTGGACCACGCGTTGCAACAGTTGCGGGACTGAAGGACGCGCCACGTCCGCTCCCGCCCACCCGCGCGCAGCGCTTTCAGCCCCGCCCCCGACACTGGGCGGGGCCACAGGGGGTGGTAGGTGAGCGCGCGAGGGCGGATCGGGGCGCTGCTGGCCTGCGCCGTCGCCGTCCTGCTGGTCGCCTGGTACGCCGGCACGCAGAACGCGGCCCCCGTCCCCGCCCCGGCCGCCGGCGCGGTCCGGCTCGGGCCGGACCCGGGGGAGGACGTCGCCGCCTACCTGGCGCGGATCCCGGCGGACCTGCCCCCCGACGGCGTCGCCGCGCTCGCGCTGGTGCAGCTCCCCGAGCAGCTTTCCATCGGGGACGCGGTCGCGGCCGTCGCCGGGAGCAGCCCGGTAACGGCTGTGCTGCGCGCGCCGATCCCGCGAGTGCAGACGGCGCTGAGGTTCGAGGCGCTCGAGGAAAGGGTCGGCCCCGTGCAGGCGCTGGAGAACGCGCAGGCGCGCGCCCGCCAGCGCGCCGAAGCCGACGCCGCACGGCTCACCGGACGACAGCGGGACGTCGCCGCCGCCGAGGCGAGTCTCCTCGCCGACCCGGCCTGCCGGTGCGTGCTGGCGCTGGTCGTGCGGGCCGACCGGGCCGGCCTGGCGGCGCTCGCGGGGCGTCCGGAGGTGCGGGCCGTGCAGGCCGCGCCGCCGGACGTGACCGCGCGCGAGCTGGCGCTCTCCCCGCTCCTCCCCGAGCAGGTGGAGCGCGCCGACCCGCCCGTCGATGATGGCGGTGTCACTACCCGATGACGTGCTCCCCCGATCAGGGAATGGGGGGATACCCCCGGGTGGACTCGGTGGAGATCCTGATGTCCGTCTCAGCCTCGGGCTGGCACGGTGGGCGCATGACGACGACGGGGGGAACCGGGCCTGGGTCCGGTGGCAGCGCGTGGGCGGGTGAGGCCATCGTCACCACGTGCGTGATCGTCGCACTGCTGCCGCTCGGGTTCCTGCACATCGACGGGATCGGGGCGGTCGATCCGCTGCACGACGTGATCAGCGACTACGTGTTCCGGCCGGGGGGCTATGCGCTGCTGGGCATCGCTGCGCTGAGCCTCGCCGTGGCGACCGTGGTGCTCGCGACGGGGCTGCGCGCGGCCGGTCTGCCCGGCTCCCGCATGCCCGCCCTCCTGCTCGGGAGCGTCGCCGTGGCGTTCGTGCTGGTGGCGGTGTTCCCCACACACGCGCCGGGCGCCTCGGCCGGGCTGGTCTCCACCGTGCACCGCGCCGCGGGCGGATGGGTCTTCGCGGTGCTGCCACCGGCGGTCTGGATGGTGGCGCGCCGGGCCCGTGCCGCCCCGGCGTGGCAGCCCGCGGCGCCCGCGCTGAGCCGGCTCGCGGGGGTGACCGCGGTGCTCAGCGCGTTCTTCCTCCTCAGTCATATTCCGATCGTTATCGCCGGTTCACCGGGATTTCCCCTGATCGGAGGGGTGCAGCGTGTTGTCTTTGCCTCAGTGATGCTGGTGCTGGTTGCTACCGCCCGGGCGACCCGGCTCGCGGTCGACCGCGCCCTGGAGCCCGCTATCCTATCCGGCTCTGAGCTGCCCGACCCTCGGCTGCAAGGTGCGGCATGATTGATGCAGTGGCCGGACCTGGTCTTGCAATAACGCTCGCCCTCATGGGTGCGGTGTGCTTCGCCGGCGCGGCGGTGCTCCAGCACCGAGCAGTCGCAGCCGGGTCCGATCCGACCGCTGACGACCGCCCCGGCAAGGCGATCTCGCTGCGCGGCCTCGTCGAGATCGCGCGCCGGCCCGGCTGGCTCGCCGGGCTCGCCCTCGCCGCATGTGGTTCGGGCCTGCACGCCGCGGCGCTCGTGCTGGCGCCGCTGTCGGTCGTGCAGCCGCTCGGGGTGCTCGCCGTGCCGATCGCGGTGCTGCTCACGGCCCTGCGCCGGAGCCAGCGGCCCGCTCCCGGTGTGATCGTCGGGGTGCTGCTGAGCATCGCGGGTGTCGGGGTGTTCGTCGCCACCGCCGCCGGAACCGCCGTCAGCAGCCCGCCGCCGGGCATGGCCACCCTGTTCGCGAGCCTCGTCGTCGCGGTCATCGTGCTGCTGCTCGCCGGGCTCGGTCTAGCCCGGTCCGGCTGGGTGCGCTGCGTGGCCTGCGCCATGGCGGGCGCGGCGGCGTTCGGGCTGGTCTCGGCGCTCGTCAGGGCCGTGTCGCAGTCGGTGGCGTCCGGTGACGTCGGGCCGCTCCAGCCGCCGGTGCTGGCGGCCGTGGCGGGTGTCGGCGCATCCGTGCTCGTCGGCGGGTGGCTCGTGCAGCAGGCCTTCGGGTCCGGGCCGCCCGAGGTCGTCATCGCGTGCCTCACGGTCGTCGACCCGATCGTGGCCGTCCTGCTCGGCGCCGTGCTGCTGGGCGAAGGCGCCGCCACCCCGCTGGAGACGTGGTTCCTACTCGTCGGCGCGGCGATCACCGCCACCGCCGGGGTCATCTCGCTCGCCCGGCACCACCCCGACGCCGTGGCCGCCCGGGCGTCCCGGGTCGGACCGGGTGCGGCGTCGCACCCTGTGCCGGAAGCCCTCCCGGAAACCCCGCCGCCGACGCTGTGGCGCCGCGCCCAGTCCCTGCACCGCCGGTGATCCTCAGCGCTGGCCACAACCCCGCACCGCACGACCCACTCGAGAGGAACATCTCCGTGAAGCCGCTCCGGATCCTCATCGGCGCCGAGACGTACCCGCCAGACGTCAACGGCGCGGCTCGCTTCGCCGAGCGGCTCGCGACCGGACTCTCCGGCCGCGGGCACGAGGTCCACGTCCTCGCGCCGTCACCGACCGGGCCCGCCATGCGCGAGGTCCGCGACGGCGTCACCGTGCACGGCGTGCGCTCGCACAGCTACTACCAGCACGAGGGCTTCCAGGTCTGCATGCCGTGGCAGGCCTTCCCGGTCGCCACCGCGCTGATGGCCGAGATCGAGCCGGACGTCGTGCACACCAACGCGCACATGGTCGTCGGCCGGGGTGTGGTGCGGGCCGCGCACCGCAGCGGCTACCCGCTCGTCGCCACCAACCACCTGATGCCGGAGAACCTCCTCGGCTATGCGCCGATCCCGCGGTTCCTGCGGCGCATCTACAACGAGCTGGCCTGGCGCGACCTCGGCAGGGTCTTCGGCAAGGCCGCGGTCGTCACCGCACCCACCCCGCGGGCCGTCGAGCTGCTCGTGCGCCGTGCCGGGCTCGTCGACGCGTTCCCGGTGTCCTGCGGCATCGACGCCGACCGCTACCGGGCTCTCCCGCACGTGCCGGGGGACGTCCCGACGGTGCTGTTCGTCGGCCGCCTCGACCAGGAGAAGCGGGTCGACGAGCTGATCAGGGCGTTCGCCGCCCTGCCCGCCGGCGTGCCGGGCCGACTGGAGATCGTGGGCGACGGTGCGCGCCGCGAGGACTGGGGGGCCCTCGCCGACGGCCTGGGCATCGCCGAGCGTGTGACCTTCCGCGGGTTCGTGTCCGAGGACGAGCTCCTCGCCGCGTACGCGGGCGCCGACGTGTTCTGCATGCCGGGTGTCGCCGAGCTGCAGAGCCTCGTGACGCTGGAGTCGATGGCCGCAGGCCTGCCGGTCGTGGCCGCCGACGCGATGGCGCTGCCGCACCTCGTGCGGCCGGGGCGCAACGGCTGGCTCTACACGCCCGGCGACGTGGCCGATCTGAGCACCCGCCTCGCCGCGCTCCTCACCGACCCCGCGCTGCGCCGCCGCATGGGGGCGGTGAGCCGGGAGATCGTGGCCGAGCACGCCATCGCGGCCACGCTGGACACGTTCGAGGGCATCTACGAGAAGATCCTCGGCCGCGACGAGCTGGCGATGCGCCGCGCGGCGTAAGACCCTCAGGTGCGGGCGCAGGCGCGGTCGGCTGCCACGCGTTCCAGCAGGGCCAGCAGCACCTTCGCCGAGGTCTCCCAGCTGTAGCGGGCCGCCTGGTCGCGGGCCGTGGCCGAGCGTGCCTCCCACACGTCCTGGTCGTCGAGCTCGCGCACGGCCCGCACGAAACCGCCCACGTCGTTCGGGGCGACGTACGCCCCGGCGGCCCCCGCCACCTCGCGGAACACCGGGATGTCGCTCACGACGACCGGTGTTCCGAGTGACATGGCCTCGACCAGCGGGATCCCGAAACCCTCGTCCAGCGATGCCGAGACGAGCGCGGTGGCGCCGCGCAGCACCTCGCGGTAGGTCTCGTCGCTCGCGCCGTCGTGGAAGACGAGCTTGCCGCCGGGAGCCAGCGCGGTGAGCCGGGCCCGCTCGTCGGGGGAGATCCGGCTCATCAGGTGCAGCTCGTGGTACGGGAGCAGCGGCATCGCGCTCGCCAGCGTCGCCACGTTCTTGTAGGGCATGAACGACCCCATGTAGACGAGCGCCCCGGCGAGGGGGGCCCGCGGCAGGTCGGCGACGGCGTCCGGCGCGTTCGGCACCACCGTGACCGGCCTGCTGGTGAGCCGGTGCTGCGCGATCAGCGCCGCGGTCGACTCCGAGACGGTGACGACCGCGTCGGCGCGGTTCAGCAGCGCCCGCTGCGGCCACCACGCCATGTGGAACAAGCGCCACAGCAGCCGGATCGGGGCCGCGAACTCCGGCGGCGGCGTGGGGTCGCGGTAGTAGATGAGGTCGTGCAGCGTCAGGACGAGGCCGTAGTCCCGGCCCCAGCTGCCCATCGTCTGCATCGGGGAGAACACGACATCGGCGCCCAGCCGCCGCACCTGCCTGGCCACGAGCGGCTCGACCGCGCTGGTGGGGGAGCTGACGAGGTGCCACTGCACGTCGGGCAGGTGCGCGAGCTGGCGGCGGTCGCTGACGAGCAGCTCCACCGGGTGCAGTTGCGCGAACGCCGCCGCGAGCCCCGCGGTGTAGCGGCTGATGCCGTCGTGCCGGTCGACGCGCACGTACCGGCAGTCGAACAGGACCTTCACGCGAGCACCTTCACGACGCCGGCAGCCCCGCGAGGAACGCCGTGATCTCCCTGGCTACCTCGGCAGGCGCCTCGTAGTGCGCGAGGTGGCCGGTGCCGGGCACGGTGGCCAGCTGCGCGTGCGGGAACCGCATGGTGAGGGCGCGCTGCGTCGGGAGGGGTGCGATGTCGTCGTGGTCGGCGGCGACTAGCAGCGTCGGCACATCGACGTCGGCGGCGAACCCGGCCACGTCGTTCTCCACCGAGGCGTAAAAGGCCTCCAGCAGGGTGCGCCGGTCGGCGAACGTGGAGAAGTAGCGGTCGTGCTCGGCGTGGATCCAGCGGCGCAGGTCGCGGTCGTGGGTGGTGGCCATCGCGACGCTCGCGATCCGCGTCATCAGGGGGTGGCGCAGCAGTGCCGTGCCCAGGCGCTCGGGCAGGGCGGCGGCGAGGCGGTGGTAGGCCACCGTGACCCCCGTCAGCACCCGGCGCGGGCCGGCGAGCGCCGACGCCGCGATCGGGTTGACCAGCACCAGCGCCCGCACCCGTGGCGGTGGGGCCGCGGCCAGCGCCGCCGTGGCGACGATCGAGCCGAACGAGTGGCCGGCGAGCACCGCGTCGCCTGCCGGGGCGACGGCGGCGAGCAGCTCACGCGTCCAGGCGGCGTAGCCGACCACGTCGTGGGGGGTGGTGGGAAGCGGCGGCGAGGCACCGAACCCCGGCAGGTCGGGCACCACGACCTGCGCTCCCGCGAGGTGCGCGACGATCGGCTCCAGGCCGTGGTGGTCGCCGCGGAGGCCGTGCAGGAACACGATCCGGTCCCGCGCGTCGTCGGGGCCGTAGACCCAGAAGCGGGTGCGCCCGCCGAGCACGGGGACCTCGTCGTCGCGGACGGGGACGCCCGCGATGAGCGGCGCGTAGGGGGAGGGGGCAGACATCAGAGCCGAGTCTAGGGCGGCGCCACCGAGTGGTGGCAGCCGTCGACACGCCGGTTGCGGAAAGGTGAGCAGGAGGTTCTCCGCCAGGGTCCGGCGGTGTCGGAGACTGTCGGGCGCCGGGGCTAATCTGAGGCCGTCCCCTGCGGTCCCCGCCGGCCCGCCGTGAGCTCGACGCCGCGTGATCGATCCGCGCCGCCGGCCCGGTGGCGACGGCGGGCCGCCCGAATCGTCGAGCACCGCTCCGGTGGTGCCAGGAGGGAGCTCCCCACCCCATGGCGAGCGGTGCCAGTTCCAGAGGCGGCGACAGTTTCGTCCACCTGCACACGCACACCGAGTTCTCCATGCTCGACGGCGCGGCGCGGCTCGATGACCTGTTCAAGGAAGCCGCGCGCATGGAGATGCCGGCGCTGGCCATGACTGACCACGGCAACGTGTTCGGCGCCTACGAGTTCTGGCGCAAGGCGAAGGCCAACGGGGTCAAGCCGATCATCGGGATGGAGGGCTACCTCTCACCCGGCTCCCGCCACGAGCGCAAGCGCGCCACCCTCGGCGGGCAGCAGGTCAGCGACGACAACCCGGGTGAGATGTACACCCATATGACGCTCCTGGCCGAGAACACGGAGGGCATGCACAACCTCTTCCGGCTCTCGTCGCTGGCGAGCCTCGAGGGCTACTACTACAAGCCCCGCATGGACCGCGAGCTGCTGGAGACCTACGGCAAGGGCATCATCGCCACCACCGGCTGTCCGTCGGGCGAGGTCCAGCGGCTGCTGCAGCAGGACCGCTTCGACGACGCCGTCCAGGCCGCGAGCGACTACCGCGACATCTTCGGCAAGGACAACTTCTTCTGCGAGCTGATGGACCACGGCATCGCGATCGAGAAGCAGGTCCAGGAGGAGCTGTTCCGGCTCAAGAAGTTGCTCGACCTGCCCGGCCTCGCCACCAACGACCTGCACTACACCTACGCCGAGGACGCCAAGCCGCACGAGGTGCTGCTGTGCGTCCAGACGGGCAAGACGCTCGCCGACCCCGGCCGGTTCAAGTTCGACGCGCAGGACTTCTACCTCAAGTCCGCCGCCGAGATGCGCGCCCAGTGGGACCCCCAGTTCCCCGAGGCCTGCGACAACACGCTGCTGGTGGCCGAGCGGGTCAACGTCGACTTCACCGAGGGCCAGGACCTCATGCCGCGCGCCCCCGTCCCCGAGGGGGAGACGGAGGAGAGCTGGCTGGTCAAGGAGGTCGAGCGGGGCCTGCACATGCGGTTCCCGCACGGCGTCACCGAGCGGTACCGCAGGCAGGCCGACTACGAGGTCGGCGTCATCGTCCAGATGGGCTTCCCCGGTTACTTCCTGGTCACCGCCGACCTCATCCAGCACGCCAAGGCAGTCGGCATCCGGTGCGGGCCCGGCCGTGGCTCCGCAGCGGGCTCGCTCGTCGCCTACGCGCTGGGCATCACCGACCTCGACCCCATCAAGCACAAGCTGATCTTCGAGCGGTTCCTCAACCCCGAGCGCATCTCGATGCCCGACATCGACATGGACTTCGACGAGCGCAGGCGTGGCGAGATGATCCGCTACACCACGGAGAAGTACGGCGAGGACCGCATCGCGCAGATCATCACCTACTCCACGATCAAGGCGAAGGCCGCGATCAAGGACTCGGCGCGGGTGCTCTACGGCCAGCCCGGCTACGCGGTGGCCGACCGCATCTCCAAGGCCATGCCGCCCGCGGTGATGGGCAAGGACATCCCACTCTCGGGTGTGTTCGACCCCTCGCACAAGCGCTACTCCGAGGCCACCGAGGTCCGCGCGCTCTACGAGGCCGACGCGCAGGTCAAGGAGATCATCGACACCGCGCGGGGGCTGGAGGGCCTCAAGCGGCAGTGGGGTGTGCACGCGGCCGGCGTGATCATGTCGAGCAAGCCGCTGCTCGACGTCATCCCGATCCAGCGCCGCGAGGCCGACGGCGCCATCATCACGCAGTTCGACATGGGCGCCTGCGAGACGCTCGGGCTGCTCAAGATGGACTTCCTGGGCCTGCGCAACCTCACGATCATCGACGACGCCCTGGAGAACATCGAGCTCAACGGCAAGCCGAAGCTCCTCATCGAGAGCGTCGAGCTCGAGGACCCCAAGACCTACGAGCTGCTCGGACGCGGCGACACCCTCGGGGTGTTCCAGCTCGACGGCGGGCCGATGCGCGACCTGCTGCGACGCATGGCCCCCACCGAGTTCGACGACATCTCCGCCGTCGGCGCGCTCTACCGGCCGGGTCCGATGGGCGCCAACGCCCACAACGACTACGCCGACCGCAAGAACGGCCGGCAAGAGGTCAAGGCGATCCACCCGGAGCTGGCCGAGCCGCTCCGCGACATCCTCGGCGAGACCTACGGCCTGATCGTCTATCAGGAACAGGTCATGGCCATCGCGCAGAAGCTCGCGGGCTACACGCTGGGCAAGGCCGACCTGCTGCGCCGCGCGATGGGCAAGAAGAAGAAGGAGATCCTCGACAAGGAGTACGCGGGTTTCGCCCAGGGCATGAAGGACCACGGCTACTCGGCCGCCGCGGTCAAGACGCTGTGGGACATCCTGCTGCCGTTCTCCGACTACGCCTTCAACCGCGCCCACTCGGCGGCGTACGGCCTGGTCTCCTACTGGACCGCCTACCTCAAGGCCAACTACCCGGCCGAGTACATGGCCGCCGTCCTCACGTCGGTGCGCGACGACAAGGACAAGGCCGCGGTCTACCTTGCCGAGTGCCGCCGCATGGGCATCACCGTGCTCCCGCCCGACGTCAACGACTCCGTGCGCAACTTCGCCCCGGTCGGCGACCACATCCGGTTCGGGCTCGGCGGCATCCGCAACGTCGGCGTCAACGTCGTCGACGCGATCGTGGCGGCCCGCCGGGAGAAGGGCGCGTTCACCGACTTCTCCGACTTCCTGCGCAAGGTCGACGCGGTCGTCTGCAACAAGAAGGTCATCGAGTCGCTGATCAAGGCGGGCGCCTTCGACTCGCTCGGCCACCCGCGCAAGGGCCTGCTGCTCGTGCACGCCGACGCCATCGACGCCGTGATGAGCACCAAGAAGGCCGCGTCGATGGGGCAGTTCGACCTGTTCGGATCCATGGACGGGTCAGGCCCCTCGGAGCTCGACTCGGTGTTCGACGTCAAGGTGCCCGCCGACGAGTGGGACCCGAAGCACCAGCTCGCCGTGGAGCGGGAGATGCTCGGGCTCTACGTCTCCGGCCACCCGCTGCACGGCGTCGAGCAGGTGCTGCTCGCCAAGTCGGACATGTCGATCTCCACGATCCTCGAGGGCAACGTCGCCGACGGCCACCAGGTCACGATCGGCGGCATCCTCACCGGGGTGAACCGGCGGGTCAACAAGAACGGCGAGCCGTGGGCGTCGGCGCAGCTGGAGGACCTCGCCGGTGGCATCGAGGTGCTGTTCTTCCCCCGCTGCTATCAGGTGGTGGGGGTCGACGTCGCCGAGGACGCGATCGTGCTGGTCAAGGCCAGGGTCAACAAGCGCGACGACCGGCTGTCGCTCATCGTCAACGACCTGGCGCTGCCCGACCTCAGCCATGGGCCCGGCGGCGTGGCCGCCCCGGTGAAGGTGAACATCCGCACCGAGCTGTGCACGCCGCAGCGCGTGTCCAAGCTCCGGGACGTGCTGAGCAACCACCCCGGCACGTCCGAGGTGCACCTCTCGCTGGTCAACGGCTCCCGCACCACCGTGCTCCGGCTCGACGACGCGCTGAAGGTCACGCACTCCCCGTCGCTGATGGGCGACCTGAAGGCACTGCTCGGGCCGGGCTGCCTAGGAGGGTCCTGAACGACTCCGCCCGTAGCGAGCGTCGCGCAGTAGGGCCGAGTTGTTCAGGACCCTCCTCAGGTAGCGGCAGGTCACCACTCGGGCGTCCGCTCCTGGCCCACCGGCGTCACGGCCGGAGCGACCGTCGCGAACAGGAAGCCGGCCGCGTAGCCGACCGTGCCGATCACGGCGCCCAATGCCAGCGGGGTGAGCGCCGAGACCACGTTCTGCCCGGTGTGCCGGGTGTGTCAGCCGTTGGAGGCGAGCCGCTGCCAGTGCCGTTGCGCGTCCTGCCCCCAGCGGGCGTGGAGGGTGTCGAAGAGCGCGGCCGCCCGCGCACCCGCCCACTCGGCCGGGAGCAGCTCGCCGGGGAGCTTCGGGTCGAGGAACGGGAACCGCCGCCACGCGTGGACCAGGTGGATCTGGTGGGTGAGCACCTCGGCCGGACCCGACGGGGCGGCCTCGGCGAACGTGTCGAGGAACTCCTCGTAGGCGGCCTCGACCTCCGACAGGTTCCAGGCCTGCTCCACGAGCTGGCGCTGCGCCCCGATCTCCCCGAACGGCCCGACGAACGAGCTGGCGACGGCGGTCAGCTCCAGGTCGGCGATCACGTCCGCGACCTCGCCCTGCTTGCTTGGGTCCGGGCTGAGCCACACGCCCGGCGCGGGGGAGCCGAGACCGGCCCAGGCGAGGCGTGTGCGCAGCCGGTGCCGGAGCTGACGGCGGGCTTCCGGCACGCTCACGAGCAGCACCAACCAGCGGCCGTCCCACGGGCGGGCCGCGGTGCCGAACCCGTAGATCCGCTCGGCGCCGTCGGACAGCAGCGTGCGGCCGTTCTCCGTGAGCGACCAGCGCACCCGCCGGCCCGCGCGGTCGGAGGCGAGCAGGCCCTCGGCGGCGGTGCGGGCGAGCGCCTGGCGCGCCGACTTCGACTCGACGCCCAGCGCACCGAGCACGTCGATGAGCACCTGGGTCCACACGGCGTCGCCGCGGGGGAGGACGAACTCGCCGAGCACCGTGAGCAGCAACGACCGGGCGCTCGTGGCGCCGAGCTCGCGCCGCCGGGACAGCGCGGGGTGCGCGGGCACGGTGTCGGCGGCGGTCGGCATGGGCAATCACATTAGACGGCCCACCGAGGCACGCGGCGCGAGCGGCGCGGATCGGGCCTAGATGGGAGCGCCCTGAACAACTCGGCGCTACTCGGCGTTGTTCAGGACCCTCCTGATCACCGGGCCGGGTGACACCCGACCCGGTACGGAACCGGCCTTCATGATCCACTCGTCCGGGTGTTCCGGAGATGCGTCAGAGGCGCTCACATGACGCGCGCGACGGCGCACGCAAGTCTCTGACCTGCGCCGATCCGCCGCTCACATGAACATGAAATCCAGGGTAACGGGGGCCCGCGGCACCCGGGGACCGGGCGAACGCGACGGAACGGACAGCGTGAGCGTGACGTTGGCCGGGTCGCACGCCCGCCTCCGCCCGCAGCTCCATGCCCGTGCCGTGCTGCCCGACGACGCCCGGAGCCCTGTTCTGATGCCCACCGGGCCGGCCGCCGGCCTCACCGTGGTGGTCGCGGAGCTGGTGGTCCGGTTCGGCTGGCAGGTCACCTGTCTTGTCACCATCGGGGCGGGGCTGCTGCAGATCGCCTTCGCGATGTTCCGCATCGCCCGCTTCGTCCACGCCATCCCACCCGCCGTGGTGCACGGCATGCTCGCCGGGATCGGCCTGTCGATCGCGCTCGCGCAGCTGCACGTCGTGCTCGGTGGTGTCGCACCCGCCAGCCCACCCGCCAGCCCGGTCGAGAGCCTGCTCGCGCTGCCCGGCCAGGCCGCGGCGATGCAGCCGGAGGCGCTCGTCGTCGGCATCCTCGCGACGGCGCTGCTCGTGCTCTGGCCGCGGCTGCCCCGGGTCCGGGCCGTGCCCGCGGCTCTCGTCGCGGTGAGCGCGGCGACCGCGCTGGCGCTGCTCTGGCCGCAAGTGCCGCGAATCGACATGTCTGGTGGCCTCCTCGAGGCCGTCACATTGCCGCCGCTCCTGCCGGGCGTGTGGGCCGGGTTGCCGTGGTTCCCGTTGGTTGGCGCGATGCTGACCGTCACGCTGATCGCGAGCGTCGAGAGCCTGCGCTCCGCCGTGGCCGTCGACCGGTTGCACGATGGCCCGCCGGCCGCACCCGCCCCGCCGGCTCCGCAAGCTCCGCCGGCTGCCATCCCCCGATGTGATCCGGACCGCGAGCTGGTCGGCCAGGGCGCCGCGAACGGACCTGCTGGAAGGTGTGCTGATCGGCCTCGCGCTCGCCGGGTTCCGGACGCTGCATCGCGCGGGGCGCGCCCGCGTCCGGATCGAGGAGCCGACGGGGAGCACCCCCCGGCGGGTGGTCGTGGAGGGCGCACTGAGCTTCCTGTCCGTACCCGCGCTGTCGCGCACGCTCGCCGCCGTGCCGCCCGGCGAACCGGTGCGCGTCGACCTCGTGGTCGACTACCTCGACCACGCCGCCTTCGACCACCTGCACACGTGGACGCGCCGCCATCGCGCCACCGGCACGTGGGTGGAGGTGGTCTCGGAGCCGGTGACCGCGGACGGCCCCGGCACCCCGTTCCCCGGGTACGCGACCTGGTCGCACTGGCAGGAGGCCGACCACCGGCAGCACAGGCCGATCCTCGCGGGCGTCGCCGCCTACCACGCGGAGGGCGCCGAGCTGATGCGCCCGACGCTGCGCGGGATGGCCGACGGGCAGTCCCCGCACGGGCTGCTGCTGACCTGCTCCGACTCCCGCGTTCAGCCGAGTGTGATCACCCGGAGCGGGCCGGGGGACCTGTTCACCGTGCAGAACGTGGGCAACCTCGCGGCGGGAACGGCCGTGGACGCGGCGGTGCAGTACGCGACGGCGGTGCTCGACGTGCCGCTGATCGCCGTGTGCGGGCACTCCGCGTGCGGGGCGATGCGCGGGCTGCTCGACGGCGCAGCCGACGCAGGTGAAGGGGCGCTGACCGAGTGGCTCCGCCACGGCTCGCCCAGCCTCGCCGCGTTGCGCGCAGGCCACCCCGTCGGGCGGGCGGCGCTCGCCGCGGGCTTCGGCGAGGCCGACGCGCTGGCGATGGTCAACGTCGCCGTGCAGCTGGGTGTGCTACGCGCCCAGCACGGCGACCGCGCCCTGCACGGCCTGTTCTTCCACATCCCGACCGCCCGCGTGCTCGTGCTCGACGAGGACACCCATGAGTTCCGGCCACCCGAGCAACACGGGGCGGGCCCGGCCCGGGAGTACCCCGGGTAAATCGGGCGAGCGGCCACACAAGCGGTCGTACCCTGCCGATGTGGCCGCTCCCGCCCTCCCCCCCACGCTGCTCCGGCGTCCGATGCACCCCGGCGACGCAGCCCGCTGGGCCGATCTCCTCGAAGCAGTGGAGGAGGCCGACCGGCGCGGCGAGCACTACGACGCCGTGGACTGCGCGGAGGAGCTGGTCGATCCCGAGCTCGACCTGGACCGCGACACGACCTTCGTGCTCGACGCCGCCGGCGCGCCCGTCGCGTACCAGGTGCTGCGGATGCGGTCCGGCACCGCGCTCGGGGCCCGCGTGGTCACCGACGCCGGCGTGCACCCGGCGCACCGCCGCCAGGGCATCGGCCGGGCGCTGCTCGCCGTGGCGGTGCAGCGGGCGCGGGAGAAGGGCGCGAGCGTCGAGATGCGGGTGGCCGAGACGAGCCCGGGCGCCGTCGCGCTGGCCGAACGCGCCGGGATGACCCCGCTGCGGTGGTGGTCGGAGCTGGTGCGCGACCTCGCCGAGCCCGTTGCACCCGTGGCCCAGCCCGCCGGCCTGACCCTGGTGCCGCTCGCCACAGGTGGCCAGTACCAGGCCGCGCGCTGGGACGAGCCGCTGCGCGCGGCCCACAACGCGGCGTTCGCCGACCACTGGGGATCCACCCCCGTCTCGGCCACGAGATGGGAGTACCAGCGCACCGGCGGCCGCGCCTTCCGGCCCTCCTGCTCCGCCGTGGCGCTCGCCGCCGACGGCACGATCGCCGGGTACGTGCTGGCGTACGAGTACGCGGCGGACACCGAGCGCACCGGGCGCCGCGACCTGTACGTCGGCATGGTGGGCACGCTCGCCGCGTACCGCGGGCAAGGGGTTGCGGGGGCGCTGCTCGCCCACGTGCTCCAGGCCGCCGCCGACTCCGGCTACGACGACTCGTCGCTCACCGTGGACGCCCAGAACGCCACCGGCGCCCTCGGCGTGTACGAGCGGGCCGGCTATCGCCTGCATCGCAGGGAGGTCACGTACTCGCTGCCTGCGGCTACCCTCGCCACTCGTGCCGTTCCCTGACACCCGCCCTCCGCATCCGCTCGCCTGGCTCGAACCGCACGCCGCCGCGCGTCGTGCGGCCGGGCTGCGGCGGGAGCTGCGCCCGCGGGCGGCGGCCGACGGCCTCCTCGACCTCGCGGGCAACGACTACCTCGGCCTCGCCCACCACCCGCGTGTCGTCGAGGGCGCGGTCGCGGCCGTGCGCACGTGGGGCGCCGGTTCCACCGGCTCCCGCCTCGTCACCGGCAGCACGGCCCTGCACGCGGAGCTGGAGGCCGAGCTGGCCGCGTTCTGCGGGGCCGAGGACGCCCTCGTCTTCTCCTCCGGCTACGCCGCGAACCTCGGGGTCATCACGGCGCTGGCCGGGCCGGACTCCCTGATCGTCTCCGACGCCGCCAACCACGCCTCCCTGATCGACTCGTGCCGCCTCTCCCGCGCGCAGGTCGCCGTCGTCCCACACGACGACCCGCAGGCCGTCGACGCGGTGCTGGCCGCCCGGACCACGTCGCGGGCGCTCGTCGTCACCGAGAGCGTGAACAGCGTCGACGGCGGGCTCGCCCCGCTGCGCGAGCTGCACGCGGTGGCCCGGGCGCGGGGCGCCCTTCTCGTCGTGGACGAGGCACACGGGCTCGGCGTCGCCGGTCCGGGCGGGCGCGGGCTGCTCGCCGGGGTGGGGCTCGCGGGCGCCGACGACGTCGTGGTCACCGTGACGCTGTCGAAGGCGCTGGGCAGCCAGGGCGGGGCGGTGCTCGGCCCGGCCGCGGTGATCGCCCACCTCGTCGACGCGGCCCGGACGTTCATCTTCGACACCGGCCTCGCTCCCGCGTCGGTGGGCGCCGCGCTCGCCGCGCTGCGCCTGCTTCGGTCGGAGCCGGGACGGCCCGCTGCGGTGCTGCGCGCGGCCGCCGCGCTGGCCGACGCTGCCGGGGTGCCCGCACCGGCGTCCGCGGTGGTGGCGGTGGTCCTCGGAGATCCGGAGGTGGCTCTGGCAGGCGCGCAGCGGTGTGCCGAGCTGGGCGTGCGCGTGGGCTGCTTCCGGCCGCCGTCGGTGCCGGAGGGCACCAGCCGGCTGCGCCTCACGGCGCGCGCCGACCTGACGGAGGCTGACCTGGTGCGGGCCTGGGCCGCCCTGACGGCGGTGCTCGCTCCGGCAGGCGCCCGATGATCACCGGTGTTCTCGTGGTCACCGGGACCGGGACCGGCGTCGGGAAGACGGTGGTCACGGCCGCCGTTGCCGCGCTCGCCGTCGCTCGCGGCGCTCGTGTCGCCGTGCTCAAGCCCGCGCAGACCGGGATGGCGCCGGGGGAGCCGGGTGACCTGGCGGACGTGCAGCGGCTCGTGCCCGGGGTCGCGACCGTGCGCGAGCTGGCCCGCTACCCCGACCCGCTGGCCCCCGCGACGGCCGCCCGCCGCGCCGGGTCGCCTCCCGTCACACCCGCGGAGGCGGCCGACGAGGCTGCGCAGCTCGCGGACGGGCACGACCTCGTGCTCGTCGAGGGCGCGGGCGGCCTGCTGGTCCGGCTCACCGACGACGGCGGCACACTCGCGGACGTGGCCGCGCTGCTGGCCGCCCCCGTGCTCGTCGTGGCCACGGCCGGCCTCGGCGTGCTCAACAGCGCCGCGCTGACCGCCGAGGCGCTGGAGGCACGCAAGCTCTCGTGCTCCGGTGTGGTGATCGGCGCCTGGCCCGCGGAGCCGGACCTCGCTTCGCGCTGCAACCTCGTGGATCTCCCCGCCGTCACCGGCGCGCGGCTGCTGGGCGCCCTACCTGAGCGCGCCGGCTCGCTTCAGCCGGAGGGTTTCGCGGCTGTCGCTTCTCACAGTCTGGCCCGCGAGCTGGGCGGTGGATGGCAAACTCCCGTCCCGTGACGACCACCGAGACCGGCATCCTCGACACCGCCCGCTCGCAGGTCCTCGAACGCGGCATCGGGCTCGACGAAGCCCAGGTGCTCGAGGTGCTGCGGCTTCCCGACACCGAGCTGGACGGGCTGCTGGAGCTCGCGCACCAGGTACGGATGCGCTGGTGCGGCCCCGAGGTCGAGGTCGAGGGGATCATCTCGCTCAAGACCGGCGGCTGCCCGGAGGACTGCCACTTCTGCTCGCAGTCGGGCCTGTTCGACTCGCCCGTGCGCTCCGCGTGGCTCGACATCCCCTCGCTCGTGGAGGCGGCCAGGCAGACGGCCAAGACCGGGGCCACGGAGTTCTGCATCGTCGCGGCCGTCCGCGGGCCGAACGAGCGCCTGATGGCGCAGGTCGCGGCCGGTATCGCGGCGATCAAGGACGAGATCGACATCAACATCGCCTGCTCGCTCGGCATGCTCACGCCCGAGCAGGTGGAGCAGCTCGCGGCCATGGGTGTGCACCGGTACAACCACAACCTCGAGACCGCGCGGTCGCATTTCCCGAACGTCGTCACCACGCACACCTGGGAGGAGCGCTGGGAGACGCTGCGCCTGGTGCGCGAGGCCGGCATGGAGGTGTGCTGCGGCGGGATCGTCGGGATGGGCGAGACGGTCGAGCAGCGGGCCGAGTTCGCGGCGCAGCTCGCCGCGCTGGAGCCGGACGAGGTGCCGCTCAACTTCCTCAACCCGCGCCCCGGCACCCCGTTCGGCGACCTGGAGCCGCTCGCTGGATCCGACGCGCTGCGCACCGTAGCGGCGTTCCGGCTGGCGCTCCCGCGCACGGTGCTGCGGTTCGCAGGCGGCCGGGAGATCACACTCGGCGACCTGGGCGCGCGCAAGGGGCTGCTCGGCGGGATCAACGCGGTGATCGTGGGCAACTACCTGACGACGCTCGGCCGCCCCGCCGAGGCCGACATCGACCTGCTCGGCGAGCTGCAGATGCCGATCAAAGCGCTCAACGACACCCTGTGATGATCGTCGTCGTGTTCTGCGATCAGTGCGGTGAGCCCGCGACGGCGGACGGCCACGAGCGCTGCGCCGCGCGTCGCGAGCTGGAGCCGCCGCGGTACTGCCCCGACTGTGCGCGGCGGATGGTTGTGCAGGTCACGCCGGTGGGCTGGACGGCCACGTGCAGTCGGCACGGAGTGCGGACATCGGCGTAGCACGATTGCGCTACGGTTGTGCACATGCCCGAGACCATCGGCCAGCGCCAGCTGCGCAACGACAACGCCGAGATCATGCGGCGAGTCGAAGCCGGCGAGAGCTTCGTCATCACGCGCAACGGCACACCCGTCGCCGATCTCATCCCCCGTGCACGCGACCCGAAGCGGCCGCGCTACACCGGCCGGGAGCAGCAGGAGTTCTTCCGGACTCTCCCGCCGATGGACGTCGAGCAGTGGTACCGCGAGCGCGACGAGGCCGACCAGTTCTTCCGAGACGACCGCGTCGAATGACCACGTCGTACGCCCTGCTCGACACATCGGTTCTGATCGACCTCGAGCGGATCGACCTCGGGGTCCACGTCGACTCCGTCCTGGTGACAAGCGCGGTCTGCGTCGGCGAGCTCGCCTCCGGGATTGCCACCGGCCCTGATCCGGACGTCCGGCAGGCTCGGCTGCGGCGAGTTCTCGAACGCTACGAGGTCATGCCGTACGCCGTCGAGGAGGCGAAGCTCTACGGAGTACTGAACGACCGCGTCCGCGCCGTCGGCCGCAACCCGCGCCCACGCCGCTTGAACCTGCAGATCGCCGCCACGGCCGCCGCGGCGCGGATGCCGCTGCTCACCTGCAACCCGGCCGACTTCGTCGGCGTCGCCCCGCTCGTCGATGTGGTGGCGGTAGGCAGGACCGGATAGCCCGTGTCCGGCCCGGCACAGTGGCTCCGACGTCTCTGGCGAAGGCGCCACGAGGGCGTCCGGAGAGAGGAGCCGACCGTGAAGTACATGATCATGTTGTACGGGTCGCAGCGGGACTACGACGTGCTGTCCGGGAAGCCGACCAGCAAGCCCGCGATGACGGCGGAGCAGGTCGCGGCGATGCACGCCTACATGGGAGAGCTGCACGAGGAGCTGGCGAAGACCGGCGAGCTCGTCGACGGGCAGGGGCTGACCGCTCCCGTGCATGCGCGGCGCGTCCACCTCCGCGGCGGGGCGCCCGTCGTGACCGACGGGCCGTACCCGGAGACGCAGGAGGTGCTCGCCGGCTTCACGATCGTCGAGTGCGAGAGCTACGACCGCGCCACCCAGATCGCCGCGCGCTTCGTGGACCCCGACGACGAGGGGCAGTACGTCGACATCCGTCCGGTCGTGGATGGGTTCGAGCAGCTCGACGAGCCGGTGGTGGGGTAGCCACGGGCGCCGGCACCGAGGACGTCGGGGACCTGCTGCGCCACCTCGCGCCGCAGGTCCTCGGCGCGGTCGTGCGCCGCTTCGGGCACTTCGACGCCGCCGAGGACGCCACGCAGGAGGCGCTCCTCGCCGCGGCCCAGCAGTGGCCCGGCGAGGGCAGGCCGGAGAACCCGCGGGCCTGGCTGATCACCGTCGCCTCCCGCAGGCTCACCGACCTGCTGCGCAGCGAGCAGGCCCGGCGTCGCCGTGAAGACACCGTGGCACAGTGGACGCTCCCCAGTGACCTGCTGGCGCCCGCGCCCGAGCGCAGCCCGTCGGACTCCGACGACACGCTCATCCTGCTGTTCCTCTGCTGCCACCCGGCGCTCTCGCCTGCGTCGCAGATCGCGCTGACGCTGCGCGCGGTCGGCGGCCTCACCACGCCGGAGATCGCGCGGGCGTTCCTCGTGCCGGAGGCGACGATGACCCGGCGCATCAGCAGGGCCAAGCAGACCGTCAAGGAGAGCGGCGTGCCGTTCGGGATGCCGGGGGGCGCCGAGCGCGCCGCCCGGCTCGACGCGGTGTTGCACGTGCTCTACCTGATCTTCAACGAGGGCTACGCCACGACATCCGGGCCGAACCTGCAGCGCACCGAGTTGACGGCCGAGGCGATCCGGCTCGCGCGGATGGTCCACCGGTTGCTGCCCGACGACGGCGAGGTGACGGGGCTGCTCGCGCTGATGCTGCTCACCGACGCCCGCAGGCCTGCCCGAACCGGACCGGCAGGGGAGCTGGTGCCGATGGCCGAGCAGGACCGGAGCCTGTGGGACGCGGGCAGCATCGCCGAGGGGGTCGCGCTGGTCACGGCCGCGCTCCCGCGGGGCGACACCGGCTCCTACCAGCTCCAGGCCGCGATCGCCGCCGTCCACGACGAGGCGCCGAGCGCGGACGAGACCGACTGGCCGCAGATCACTGCGCTCTACGAGGTGCTGCTGCAGATCTCCGACAACCCGGTGGTGTCGCTCAACCACGCGGTGGCCGTCGCCATGTCCAGCGGACCGCAGGCCGGGCTGGAGCGGCTCGCGCAGCTCACCGCGGACGGGCGGATCGCCGAGGACCATCGGCTGCACGCCGTGCGCGCCCACCTGCTGGAGATGGCGGGCGAGCGGGACACAGCCCGCGAGTGCTACGAGGCCGCGGCCAGGCGCACGACCAGCCTCCCGCAGCAGCGCTACCTGCACGCGAGGGCGGCGCGCCTCGTCGAGGACGCCTGATCTCCTGAGCGGGCCGCGACCTGATGGTGGAGCATGCTGCGCATGGCGAACTGGGGTGGGCTTCTGCGGGAGGCCGCGAAGATCGGTCTCGACCGGCTGTCGTCGCGGACGTCGGCCCGTGAGTCGAGGCCGCCCGGCCGGGCGCCGGTCCGCACCGCGCCTGCGGCCGAGCGGTCCCGCACGATCGTCTACGCGCCCGACCTCGACGGCGCGGCGGACCCCGGCGAGATCGTCTGGGCCTGGGTGCCGTTCGAGGAGGGCGACGGCCGCGGCAAGGACCGGCCGCTGCTCGTCGTCGGGCGGGAGGGCGGCGACCTGCTCGGCCTGATGCTGTCGAGCCAGCACGACCGGGCCGACGACCGGAACTGGATCTCGGTCGGGTCGGGGGCGTGGGACCGCGAGGGCCGCGAGTCCTTCGTCCGGCTGGACCGGGTGCTGGAGGTCGGTGAGCACGACATCCGGCGCGAAGGCGCCGTGCTCGACCGCGAGCGGTTCGAGTGGGTGGCCGCGCAGCTGAGGGCACGCTTCGGCTGGACCTGACCGGCGCGCCGGCTGGCTCGCTCGTGACTCGCTCCGTCGCACTCCTCGGCCTGTCGATCGGCGGCCTGCGCGCCGGTGTGACCCCGCGGTGGCACGCCGCGCTGGGGCTGGTCTCCGCGACGCTGCTGTTCGGCTCCGCCACCGCCGCCCCGCTCGTCGTCGCCGGTGCCGGGCCTCTCGGCCTGCTCGGTCTCGTCGGCTGGCTGCTCTGGGTCGGATGGGTGGCCGGATACGGGATCGTCCTGGTTCGTCGAGTCTCTGCCCGCGTCAGTGCGAACGAAGGGCTCAGTTGAAGCTGTGCTCCACCGCGTAGGTGCTGATCGGTGCCGGCACCGCGCGCAGCCGCGAGAGCAGGCCCGCCTCCCGCGCCAGCAGCGCCCGCACCATCCGCAGCCGCTCGATGGGCGAGGTCTGTTCGAGCAGGCTCTGGCGGTCGCTGATCGTGAGCAGGCAGTCGGCCGCGAGCACGTGCGGGAGGGTGCCGGGCTCGACGTCGGCGTCGGGCTCGGTCCAGTCACCGGTCTTCCACGCGGTGGAGCAGTAGTGACGGTGGGCGGCTCGGGCGGCGCCCGTGAGCATCGGGGTCAGCTCCGCCGCGAGGCCGGGCGTCTCGGCGTCGGGCACGAACTCGACCGTCGCCATCAGGTACGGCTTCGCCTCGGCGTCGAGGTCGAGGAGCCGGAACCGGCGGGCCCCGTGGGTGACGATGTCAAAACGCCCGTCGGGAAGCCGGCGCACATCGTCCAGCCGCGCCGTGCACCCGACGCCGTGCAGCGCGGCCAGGCCGTCGTCGTCGGGCGTGAAGCCCTCGCGGACGGCGACCACCCCGAACTCCTTCGCCGGCACCGCACCCGTCACGAGATCGACGGTGAGCTGGCGGTAGCGCGGCTCGAAGATGTGCAGCGGCAGCGAGGATCCGGGCATGAGCACCGTGCCCAGGGGGAACAGCGGGAGCGTCTCGGCCACCCGCTTACGGTACGGCGACTCGTGATCCCTCGCCTGGCGGTCGCAGGACGGCGAACGCATCGGTCACCAGAAGGCTGTGGTCGGTGAAGCGGAAGAGCGCGGCGGGGCGTCCCCCGGCCGGTCCTGGCGGGGCGACCTCCCCCGTCGGTTCCAGCAGCCGGCGCCTGGTCAGCACGCGCTGCAGGTTGGTGGCGGAGACCGGGTGCCCCAGCGCGGCCGCATACAGCTCGCGCAGGGCGGAGATCGTGAACTCGCGCGGGGCGAGCGCGAACCCGAGGTTGGTGTAGGAGAGCTTCGCCCGCAGCCGTTCGTGGGCGGCGTCGACGATCGCCGCGTGGTCGAAGGCGGTCGGGGGCAGCGCGGCGAGCGGATGCCACGTGGTGTCGGCAGGCACCACGGGGTCGGCGTCGGACGGCACGAGCCCGAGGAACGCCGTCGCGACCCGCCGCGTGCCCGGCACGCGGTCGGGGTCGCTGAACACCGCGATCTGCTCGATGTGGGTGACCTCGCGGACGTCGACCTTCTCGGCGAGCTGGCGCAGCACCGACCGCTCGACGTCCTCGTCGTCGCGGAGCCTCCCGCCGGGCAGGGCCCACCGGCCGGAGTCGGGCGGGCGCGCGCGCTGCCACGCCAGCACTTGGAGGGCTCCCTCGCGGATCTGGAGCACGGCCGCCAGCACCTCGTGTTCGGTAGGGCGGGCCATGCGCGGATCGTAGGCCGCGGGAGCACGGCGTCACCGCGCCGGTACCGACCGTCCACCGCCGCTCATCGGCATGAACGCCAGATTGCGCCCCGGTGAGTTCCCGGTCACGCGAACTGGGTCGGGGCAGGCGCCCTGCGCTACCATCGCCTTGTTTACGACTTATAGTCGAAAACAGGGGAGGGCACGATGATCGCAAGTCCGAGCGTCGCCGAGCCGCGCGTCGACGGATCCCCGGACGCCTGGCCAGGGGCCGCGTGGGCCGACGAGGTCCGCAGGTTGGCCCGCCGCCGCGGCGCCGTGATCCTGGCGCACAACTACCAGCTCCCCGCGATCCAGGACATCGCCGACCACACCGGTGACTCGCTCGCGCTCTCACGCATCGCGGCGGAGTCCGACGCCTCCACGATCGTGTTCTGTGGCGTCCACTTCATGGCCGAGACCGCCAAGATCCTCAGCCCGCACAAGACGGTGCTCATCCCGGACGCCCGCGCCGGCTGCTCGCTGGCCGACTCCATCACGGCCGACCAGCTCCGGGAGTGGAAGGCCGAGTACCCGGACGCGGTCGTCGTCTCCTATGTGAACACCACCGCGGCGGTGAAGGCCGAGACCGACATCTGCTGCACCTCGTCCAACGCGGTCGAGGTGGTGGCCTCCATCCCGGCCGACCGCGAGGTGCTGTTCCTGCCCGACCAGTTCCTCGGCGCGCACGTCCGCCGGGTGCTGGGCCGGGAGAACATGCACGTCTGGGCGGGGGAGTGCCACGTCCACGCCGGCATCAACGGCGCCACGCTCACCGCGAAGGCGGAGGCGAACCCGGACGCCGAGCTGTTCGTGCACCCGGAGTGCGGCTGCGCCACGTCCGCGCTCTACCTCGCCGGGACGGGCGCCGTGCCCGCCGACCGCGTCAAGATCCTCTCCACCGGCGGGATGCTCGACGCCGCACGTGCGTCGCAGGCCTCGTCCGTGCTCGTCGCGACCGAGATCGGCATGCTGCACCAGCTGCGCAAGGCCGCCCCGGAGATCGACTTCCGCGCCGTGAACGACCGCGCGTCCTGCCGGTACATGAAGATGATCACGCCTGAGAAGCTGCTGCGCGCGCTGCGGGAGGGTCGTGACGAGGTGCACGTCGACCCCGAGCTCGCCGCGCGCGGCCGCGCGGCCGTGCAGCGGATGATCGAGATCGGGCAGCCGGGCGGCGGGGAATGAGCGAGCTCGCGAGCGAATCATGGACGCAGCGCGGCTGGGAGGCGAGCGCGGACCTGGTCGTCGTCGGCTCCGGGGTCGCCGGGCTCACCGCGGCGCTGGACGCCGCTGGGCTGGGGCTGCGGGTCGTCGTCGTCACGAAAGACGCCGCTGACGCCGGGTCGACGCGGTGGGCGCAGGGAGGCGTCGCCGTCGTGCTCGGGGACATGCCCGGGGACAGCGTCGGTGCGCACGTCACCGACACGATCACAGCGGGCGCCGGGCTGGCCGACGCCGCCGCCGTGGCGGAGATCATCGCGGACGGCCCGGCCGCCGTGGCGCGGCTGCGGGCACGGGGCGCGGTCTTCGATCCCGGCCCCGACGGGCGGCTCGCCCGCACGCGGGAGGGCGGGCACTCGGCGTTCCGCGTGGTGCACGCCGGCGGCGACGCCACCGGAGCGGAGGTGGAACGCGCACTGGTCGCGGCGGTGGCCGACCGCAGGCTCCCGCTGCTCACCGGCCACGTCGCCGTCGACGCGCTGCGCGACGAGGACGGCGCTGTCACGGGGCTCGCCGTGCTCGACGACGAGGGACGGCCCGGGGTGTTGCGGGCGCCCGCCGTGCTGCTGGCGAGCGGCGGGTACGGGCAGCTCTACGCGAGCACCACCAACCCGGAGACCGCCACCGGTGACGGGATCGCGCTCGCGTTGCGGGCCGGCGCGACGGCGGCCGACCTGGAGTTCGTGCAGTTCCACCCGACCGTCCTCTACACGGGCCCCGCGGCAGGCCGCAGGCCCCTGATCACCGAGGCGGTGCGCGGCGAGGGCGCTGTCTTGCTCGACCGGGCCGGGCGCCGGTTCATGACCGGGGTGCACCCCCTCGCCGACCTCGCCCCGCGCGACGTCGTGGCCGCGGCGATCACCCGTACGCTCGCCGCGACCGGTACCGACTGCGTCTACCTCGACGCGACCGCGATCCCGGGCTTCGCCGTGCGCTTCCCGACGGTCCACGCCGCGTGCCGGGACGCGGGGGTCGACCCCGCGCGGGAGGCGATCCCGGTCACCCCGGCCGCGCACTACGCCTGCGGCGGCGTCGTCACCGACCTGCACGGGCGGACCGCCGTTCCCGGCCTCTACGCCGCGGGTGAGGTGGCGCGCACCGGGCTGCACGGGGCCAACCGGCTCGCGTCGAACTCGTTGCTCGAAGGGCTCGTCGTGGGCGCCAGAGCGGCCCGGGTGGTGGCCGCGGACCGGCGCACCGCACGCTGGGCCGCTGCGGTCCGGCCCACGCCGGCGATGCCGCTCGCCCCGCGCGAGTCCGTACAGCGGGCGATGACCGCGGCGGCCGGGATCGGCCGCGACGCCGCGGGCCTCGCCGCCGCGTCGGACGCCGTGGAGGCCGCCACCCGCGCGTCCGTCCCGGCCGACCGAGCCGGCGTGGAGGACGCGGCGCTCACGCTGCTCGCGCAGGCCGTGCTGGCCGCCGCAGGCACCCGCACCGAGAGCCGCGGGTGCCACGTGCGCACCGACTTCCCCGAGCGCGACGACGTCTGGCAGCGGACGAGCCTGGTGCTCGCCCTCGACGAGGCCGGGCACCCCGTGGTACTTCCCGGCGCCATACCGGAAGGCAGGGCGGCATGACGGCCACGATCGCTGGACCCGACATCGACGACCTGCGCCGGGTCGTCGCCACGGCACTGCAGGAGGACCTGCGATACGGCCCCGACGCCACCACCGCGGCCACGGTCCCGGCGGGCGCGACGGCCGTCGGCGCGTTCGCCGCGCGTGAGCCGGGCGTGCTCGCCGGGCTTCCCGCGGTGCGCGAGGTGCTCGACGACGTGCTGGGCCGTACCGGCTACGAGGTGCTCGCCGAGCGCGCCGACGGCAACCGGCTCGCCGCGGGCGAGTCCGCGCTGACCGTCCGGGCGCCGGTGCGGGGGCTGCTCACCGCCGAGCGCACGGCGCTGAACCTCCTGTGCCACCTGTCGGGGGTCGCGACGGCCACCGCCGCATGGGTGGACGCGGTCGCCGGCACGCGGGCGCGCATCCGCGACACCCGCAAGACCATTCCGGGGCTGCGGCTGCTGGAGAAGTACGCGGTGCGGTGCGGCGGCGGCACGAACCACCGCCTCGGCCTCGGCGACGCCGTGCTGATCAAGGACAACCACGTGGCCGCGGCGGGGTCGGTGGGCGCCGCGCTCGCCGCGGCGCGGGCGCACGCCCCGAACCTGCCGTGCGAGGTGGAGGTCGACACCCTGGAGCAACTCGACGAGGTGCTCGACCTCGGAGCCGAACTGGTGCTCCTCGACAACTTCGACGTCGAGCGCACCCGGGAGGCCGTGCGCAGGCGCGGGGAGCGCCCGACGCTCCTGGAGAGCTCCGGCGGGCTGGTGCTCGCGAATGCCCGCGCGTACGCCGACACGGGCGTGGACTTCCTCTCGGTGGGTGCACTCACCCATTCGGTCCGGGCATTGGACCTCGGTCTCGACATCAATCCTGATCCGGGGGCTTGACCTCGACCGGGGTGCAGCGCCGACCATTCTCGAGATGACCGTGCCTACCCACCCCGCCGACTCCGCAAGCTCCGCCGGCTGCCATCCCCCGGTCTGGATCTGCGCCACGTGCGCCATCGAGCATCCCGACACGCCCGAACCGCCGCAGGTCTGTGAGATCTGCTCCGACGAGCGGCAGTACGTGCCGCCCGGCGGGCAGCGCTGGACGACGCAGGCCGAGCTTGCAGAAGCGGGCCACCGGCTGCGCTTCACGGAGCTGGAGCCGGAGCTGTTCGGGATCACGGTGGAACCGCGGTTCGGCATCGGCCAGCGCGGCCTTCTCGTCCGGACCAATGGGGGCAACCTGCTGTGGGAGCCGCCGGGGTACATCGACGCCGTCGCCGTTGCCGCCGTGCGCGCGCTGGGCGGGGTGGCCGCCGTCGCCGCAAGCCACCCCCACCTCGTCGGGAGCTCGGTGTCGTGGAGCCGCGCCTTCGGCGGGGTCCCCGTGCTCTTCGCCGAGGCCGACCGGCAGTGGGTGCGCCGCCCGGACCCCGCGATCGAGTTGTGGAAGGACGAGAAGGAGGTCCTGCCCGGACTCACCCTCGTGCCGTGCGGGGGACACTTCCCCGGGAGCGCGGTGGCGCACTGGGCCGAGGGCGCCGAGGGCCGCGGCGCGCTGCTCACCGGCGACACCCTCGGCGTGGGCGCCGACCGCGCGTCCGTGGGCGTGATGCGCAGCTGGGTCAACCACGTCCCGCTGCCGCCGCGCGCCGTCCGCCGCATCGCCGACGCCCTCCGCCCCTGGCACTTCGACCGCCTCTACGGCGGGTTCAGCACGATCGACTCCGGCGCGGAGGAAGCCGTGCACCGCTCCCTGGAGCGCTACCTGCTCTGGCTGGACGACCGAGCCCCGGTGGACACCTGACACCCCGACTCGCGCGCACTCACACCCCGACTCGCGCGCGCTCACACCCCGACTCGCGGGGGTGGGACTCCACACTCCGCGAGTCGGGGTCTGGGTGTACGCGAGTCGGGGTCTGGGTGTACGCGAGTCGGGGTCTGGGTGCGCGCGAGTCGGGGTCTGGGTGCGCGCGAGTTGCGGTTGCGTGGGCAGGCCCGCCGTGGACGTGCCGCCGCGGGTCTCGTGCCGCCCACCCCCGTACGCTGGGCACATGCTCCGCCGACTCGACCTGCGTGCTGCACAACTGCCCCGCACCGCCGACCTGCGCGGCCTCCTACCGCGCGCCGCGGTGGACGTGGACGAGGTGCTGCACCAGGTCCGGCCGATCGTCGAGGACGTGCGCGAGCGCGGCACCGACGCGGCGCTGGACTACGCGGAGCGGTTCGACCGGGTCCGCCCCACCGGGGTGCGTGTGCCCGTGCAGACGCTCAACGGCGCGCTCGCCGCGCTCGACCCGGCGGTGCGCGCCGCGCTTGAGACGGCCATCGAGCGCACCCGGAAGGTCCACGCCGATCAGCGCCGCACCGACCTCGTCACCGAGGTGGTGCCCGGCGGCACCGTCACCGAGCGGTTCGTGCCGGTGCAGCGGGTGGGCCTCTACGCGCCCGGCGGGCTGGCCGTCTACCCGTCGAGCGTGGTAATGAACGTCGTGCCGGCGCAGGAGGCGGGCGTCGAGTCGCTCGTGCTCGCCTCGCCGCCGCAGGCCGAGCACGGCGGGCTCCCGCACCCCACGATCCTCGCCGCGGCCGCGCTGCTCGGCGTGGAGGAGGTGTGGGCGGTCGGCGGCGCACAGGCAGTGGCGCTCCTCGCGTACGGCGGCACCGACACCGACGGCGGCGAGCTCGCCCCGGTCGACATGGTCACGGGGCCGGGCAACCTCTACGTCACGGCCGCCAAGCGGTTGCTGCGGGGCCTGATCGGGATCGACGCCGAGGCGGGCACCACCGAGATCGCGGTGCTCGCCGACGACACCGCCGACCCGGCGCACGTCGCCGCCGACCTGATCAGCCAGGCCGAGCACGACACCGCGGCCGCGTCCGTGCTGGTCACCACGTCCGCCGAGCTGGCCGACGCCGTGGACGCCGAGCTGGAGAAGCGTGTGTCGGCCACTAAGCACTCCGAACGCGTCCGCACGGCGCTCACCGGCCCGCAGTCGGGCACGGTGCTCGTCGACGACCTCGCGGCGGGCGTCACGGTCGTCGACGCCTACGCCGCCGAGCACCTCGAGATCCAGACCCGCGACGCGCGGGAGGTGGGCTTCCGGGTCCGCAACGCCGGCGCGATTTTCATCGGGCCGTTCGCGCCGGTGTCGCTCGGCGACTACTGCGCAGGCTCCAACCACGTGCTGCCCACTGGCGGGTGCGCCCGGCACTCCGCCGGGCTGTCGGTCCAGACGTTCCTGCGCGGCGTGCACGTCGTCGAGTACACCCAGGACGCGCTGCGCGACGTGGCCGACGAGGTGGTCACGCTGGCCGCCGCCGAGGACCTCCCGGCGCACGGCGAGGCAGTGACGGCGAGGTTCGGCCGGTGACGGCCGTCGAGGAGCTCGTGGGCGGTGAGGTCGAGCTCGCGGACCTCCCGCTGCGCGACGATCTGCGGGGCCGCAGCCCGTACGGGGCCCCACAGCTCGACGTAGCGGTGCGGCTCAACACCAACGAGAACCCCTACCCGCCGCCGCCCGAGCTGGTCGCCGACGTCACCGCGGCCGCCCACGCCGTGGCCGCTGAGCTGCACCGCTACCCGGACCGCGACGCCGTCGCGCTGCGCACAGACCTCGCCTCGTATCTGACCGCGGCCACCGGCGTGCCGCTGACCAGCGCGAACCTCTGGGCCGCCAACGGCTCCAACGAGGTGCTGCAGCAGATCATGCAGGCCTTCGGCGGGCCGGGGCGCACGGCCGTGGGCTTCGAGCCGTCGTACTCGATGCACCCGATCATCGCCGCGGGCACGCGCACCGAATGGCTGCCCGCGCCGCGCCGGGCCGACTTCTCCGTGGACGTCGACGCGGCCGCCGCCGTGCTGCGCGAGCGCGCCCCCGACCTCACGTTCCTGACCAGCCCGAACAACCCCACGGGCCAGTCGCTGGAGCCGGACGAGGTCGCCGCGCTCGTCGAGGCCGCCCCGGGGCTCGTCGTGGTCGACGAGGCGTACGCGGAGTTCTCCGACCGGCCGAGCGCGATCTCGCTCCTGCGCACCCACGGCCGCAAGCTGATCGTCTCGCGCACGATGAGCAAGGCGTTCGCGTTCGCGGGCGGGCGGCTGGGCTACCTCGCCGCCGCACCAGCGGTGGTCGACGCGCTGCAGCTCGTCCGGCTGCCCTACCACCTCTCGTCGCTGACGCAGGCGGCCGCTCGGGCGGCGCTGCAGCACGCCGGGGCCACCCTCGGCTCGGTGGCGCTGCTGCGCGCCGAACGGGACCGGGTGGTGGCGGCGCTCGTGGCGAGCGGCTACGACGTGGTGCCGAGCGACGCCAACTTCGTGCTGTTCGGCCGCTTCGCCGACGCACCGCGGGCGTGGCGGGCCTTCCTCGACCGCGGCGTGCTGATCCGGGACGTGGGGATCCCGGAGCGGCTGCGTGTCACGGTCGGCACCCCCGAGGAGAACGACGTGTTCCTGCAGGTCGCGGCGGACGTTGTGGATCAGGAGATCGCGGGATGACCAGGGTCGGGCGCGTGGAGCGCGTCACCAAGGAGTCCAAGGTGCTCGTCGAGATCGACCTCGACGGCACCGGCACCACCGAGATCAGCACGGGCGTGCCGTTCTACGACCACATGCTGGACGCGCTGGGCAAGCACGGCGCGTTCGACCTGACCGTGCGTGCCGAGGGTGACGTCGAGCTCGATGCCCACCACACGGTCGAGGACGTCGCGATCGTGCTCGGGCAGGCGATCCGGCAGGCGCTGGGCGACAAGAAGGGCATCCGCCGGTTCGGTGACGCCTGGATCCCGATGGACGAGGCGCTCGCGCACGCCGTCGTCGACGTCTCGGGGCGGCCGTACACGGTGCACACCGGCGAGCCGGACGTGATGCAGGGCTTCGTCGTCGGCGGGCACTACCCCACGGTGCTCAACCGGCACGTGTTCGAGTCGCTCGCGTTCCACGGCCACCTCGCGCTGCACGTCCGGGTGCTCGACGGGCGCGACCCGCACCACATCACCGAGGCCGAGTTCAAGGCCGTCGCGCGGGCGCTGCGCGCGGCCGTCGAGCCGGACGCCCGGATCACCGGCATCGCGTCCACCAAGGGCGCACTCTGACGCTGCCGGGCGACTCCCACGTCCACAGCGAGTGGTCGTGGGATGCGGTGGAGGGCTCGATGCTCGCCTCCTGCGCGGGCCGCACCCTCGTGCGGGTTCCGGCCCGGGGCCGACCCGGCCGAACTCTGGGGACGCCGGCGGTCCGCGGTATCTGCGCCGCCGTCAGGCCGCTCTTAGGAGCGGGCTACGGCGTTTCAGGGAGGCGCGTATGGAGATGATCGATCGCGGTCCGGATCCGGACGAGTACGTGACATGGGTGCGGGAGGCCGCCGCACGGGCCCTGGACACCCATCCCGGACCGGTCGGCGAGGTGCTCGCCCGCGAGCTGCGGGCGTACGCGCAGTTCGGCTACCGGTTCGGCACCGACGGGCTGCTCGACAGGCTCGCAGGCGACATCCTGGCCCGCCCGGCGGTCGACACCGCCGCCAGCGCGAGCGCGGCGGCCACGGCCGTGCCGGCGAGGTAGGTCGCAGGCCCGAGAGCGACGAGCGCGGCGAACAGCGCGTCGGCGATCTGCAGCGCCGAGCTGTTCGTACCCTGCTCCGTGGGCGCCGAGAGCTCCAGCAGCTCCAGCACGAACGCCGCGACGCCCGTACGCATCGCCCACGCCGGTACTCGGGTGTCGCTTCACGTCCCGGCGAGTACAACCCTGCAACCTCAACTGGGGTCGAGGTCAACCGGGTTGCCGGTACCCTGGCGCCCGTGTCGCGGATCGTCGTGCTCGACTACGGGTCGGGCAACCTCAGGTCGGCCGAACGCGCCTTGGCGCGCGTCGGGGCCGACGTCACGGTCACCGCCGACGCCGACGCGGCGCTGGAGGCCGACGGCCTCGTCGTGCCGGGCGTGGGCGCTTTCGCCGCGTGCATGCGCGGACTCACCTCGGTCGGCGGTCCGCGGATCATCGAACGGCGGCTCGCCGGCGGTCGTCCCGTGCTGGGGATCTGCGTCGGCATGCAGGTGCTGTTCGACCTCGGCGTCGAGTGGGGCGAGCGCACCGCGGGCTGCGGGCAGTGGCCGGGCACCGTCGAGCGGATCAAGGCCGACGTGCTCCCGCACATGGGCTGGAACACCCTGCGCGTGCCGACCGGCTCCACCCTGTTCGCCGGGCTCGACCCCGACACGCGGTTCTACTTCGTGCACTCCTTCGGGGTCCGGACCTGGGACCTCCCCGAATCGGAGGTGCTCAAGCCGCCGCTCGTGACGTGGGCGCACCACGGCGAGGACTTCGTCGCCGCCGTCGAGAACGGCGCGCTCGCTGCCACCCAGTTCCACCCCGAGAAGTCGGGGGATGCGGGCGCCGCGGTGCTGCGCAACTGGCTCCGCGACGTCGTGGGCTGAAGGTCCTTCACGCTCGGTAGGCTTTCCGTGTGAGTTTCACCCTGCTCCCTGCCGTCGACGTCGCTGACGGCCAGGCCGTGCGCCTGGTCCAGGGCGAGGCCGGCACCGAGACCGGCTACGGCGCCCCCCGCGACGCCGCGCTCCAATGGCAGGCGGACGGGGCGGAGTGGGTCCACCTCGTCGACCTCGACGCCGCGTTCGGGCGCGGGTCCAACGCCGAGCTGCTGGCCGAGGTCGTCGGCGAGCTGGACGTCGCCGTCGAGCTGTCGGGCGGCATCCGGGACGACGCGTCGCTCGAGCGGGCGCTGTCCACGGGCTGCTCGCGGGTCAACCTGGGCACCGCCGCCCTGGAGGACCCCGCCTGGTGTGCCAAGGCCATCGCCACCCACGGCGAGAAGGTCGCGGTGGGTCTCGACGTGCGGATCGTCGACGGGCGCCACCGCCTTGCGGCGCGCGGCTGGACCACCGACGGCGGCGACCTCTGGGAGGTGCTCGCGCGCCTCGACCGCGACGGCTGCTCCCGCTACGTCGTCACCGACGTGAGCAAGGACGGCATGCTCCGCGGCCCCAACGTCGATCTGCTGCGCCAGGTCGCGAAGGCCACCCCCGCGCCGGTGATCGCGTCCGGCGGGGTGTCGTCGCTGCAGGATCTGGTGGACCTGGCCACTGTCGCCGCGGAGGGCGTCGGACTCGAGGGCTCGATCGTCGGCAAGGCGCTCTACGCCGGCCGGTTCACGCTGCCCGAGGCCCTCGCCGAGATGCGCCGGATCGACGCGGCCGGAAGGGCAGCGGGCTGACATGGGCGTTGCGGTTCGGGTGATTCCGTGCCTGGACGTCGACGCGGGCCGGGTGGTCAAGGGCGTCCGGTTCGCCGACCTGCGCGACGCGGGCGACCCCGTCGAGATGGCCAGGGTCTACGACGCCGAGGGCGCCGACGAGCTGACGTTCCTCGACGTCACGGCGTCGTCGGGGGAACGGGCCACGATGCTCGACGTCGTGCGGCGCACCGCCGAGCAGGTGTTCATCCCGCTCACGGTGGGCGGTGGCATCCGCAGCACCGACGACGTCGACACGCTGCTGCGCGCGGGCGCGGACAAGGTCAGCATCAACACCGCGGCCATCGCCCGCCCGGAGTTGCTGCACGAGGCCAGCCGCCGGTTCGGGGCGCAGTGCATCGTGCTCTCGGTCGACGCGCGCACGGTGCCCGAGGGCAGTGCGCCCACCCCGTCCGGGTGGGAGGTCACCACCCACGGCGGGCGCCGCGGCACCGGCATCGACGCGGTCGAGTGGGCGGCGCGCGGCCAGGAGCTGGGCGTGGGGGAGATCCTGCTCAACTCCATGGACGCCGACGGCACGAAGGCCGGGTTCGACCTCGCCATGATCGCGGCCGTGCGCAAGGTCGTGGACGTGCCGGTGATCGCGAGCGGCGGCGCCGGCGCGGTGGATCACTTCCTGCCCGCCGTGCGCGCAGGCGCCGACGCCGTGCTCGCGGCGAGCGTGTTCCACTTCGGGCAACTGCGCATCAAGGACGTGAAGGACGGCCTGCGCGAAGGCCACGTGGAGGTGCGATGACTGCTCGTGTGGAGGAGTCCGCGCTGGAGCCGGCAATCGCGGCCCGGCTCAAGCGCAGCCCGGACGGGCTGGTCTGTGCCGTCACCCAGCAGCGCGGCACCGGTGAGGTGCTGATGGTGGCCTGGATGGACGACGAGGCGCTGCACCGCACCCTCACCACGGGCCGGGCCACGTACTGGTCGCGCTCCCGGGAGGAGTACTGGGTCAAGGGCGAGACGTCCGGCAACGTGCAGCACGTCCACGAGGTGCGGCTGGACTGCGACGGCGACGCCCTGCTCGTCGTGGTCGACCAGACCGGCCCGGCGTGCCACACGGGCACCCGCACCTGCTTCGACACGGACGTCCTACTCTCCGGCTCGTGACCGAGCTCGCGAGGTCACCATCGGACACAGCATGGTCTGTCGCGGCACCGACGAGCGTCAGCGAGGAGGGGACGTGATTGAGGAGCTCTTCGCCACCGACGCCTACCTGCGCTCGTTCGACGCCACGATCGCGGAGGTCGACCGGGACGGCGGCCGGGTGGCGCTCGCGCGCACCGCGTTCTACCCGGGCGGCGGCGGCCAGCCGCACGACCTCGGCAGCCTCGACTGGGGCGCCGGCACCGTGCCCGTCACCCGGGTCAAGCGCGAGGCGGGGCGGATCTGGCACTGGGTCGACGCTCCCGAGCTTCCCGGCGAAGGCACCGAGGTCGCGGGTGAGCTGGACTGGGGCCGCCGACACCTGCTGATGCGCACCCACACCGCACTCCATGTGTTGTGCGGTGTGGTCTGGGTCGAGTTCGGCATCCCGGTCACCGGCGGCAACATGGAGCCCGGCGCGGGGCGGCTCGATTTTCCGCTGGAGTCGATCTCCGCTGAGCTGGGCAGGCGGCTCGAGTCGCGGATCAACGAGGAGCTGGCCGCCGCGCGGGCGGTGGTCGTGGCGTTCCTCGGTCGTGACGCCGCGGACGCGGACCCAGCCCTCATCCGCACGGCCGCGAACCTCATCCCGCGTGAGATCGACCCGCTGCGCGTGATCGACATCGTGGGGCTGGACAAGCAGGCCGACGGCGGCACGCACGTGGCGAGCACCGCCGAGGTCGGCGCCGTCCGGGTGACGGGCACGGAGTCGAAGGGCAAGGGCAACAAGCGAGTACGCATAGAGGTGATCAACGCCCCCGGGTGAGGCCCCCGTTCTTCGGTGGGTGGTGCGGCCGCCCGGCCCGCGTCCCCCGTCGGGCGGCCGCACCGGCTCAGCGGGGCGCCGTCGCGCACTTCCCGGTGAGGGCGATCAGGCCGGCCACGACCAGTGCGAAGCCGCCGAGAAGCCCGGTGAGCTGGGCCATCCCGAGCGCCGTCGACCCCGCGACGAGCGGCGTGTTCAGCGTCGCTATCGCCGTGTTGCGCCCCAGCGGTGGGTCAGCGCGAGCGCGAGGGCGACGACCACGAGGTCCATCCCCAGCGTCACCGCGTTCATCGTGTGGATGACGGGATCGGCGAGGAACGCAGGGTCCCGCGTCCCGACGGTGCTCCCGGTGAGCCAGAGGCATTTCAGCAGGACGTAGGGCAGGGTTCCGGCGGCCGCCAGCCAGCCGAGTGCGCGGTGCCCGGGCCGGACCGGTGCGGGGGGAGCGATCGCGGGGGTGAGAGTGGCGGAGGTCATGGCGTTCACCGTGGCGAGCCGCGGCGGCGCGAGCCTCCCGCCGCAGGGCGAACCAGCTCCCTCGTAAGGGGGAGGAGCAGGTCAGCGGGTTCTGCGACGATCGTCGGGTGCCCGGTCCACTGCGGAACCTGCTGGCCCCGCTCAGGGCGGGACTGACCTACCGCAGGTACGTGCACCTCTTGCTGGGTGCCGTGTTGCTCCTGCCGTACCTGGCGCTCGTGGCGCTGTTCGTCCAGTCGCTGAACCAGGGTGGGCTCGACCCGCTGGCCTTCGTGCTGCTCGTCGTCCCGGCGACGGCCGCGGCCGTCGGCGTCGTGCTGGTGCCCGGCGTGCGCGCGCTGGAGATCACCGCCGCACGTGCGCTGCTCGACGCCGACATCCCCGAGCCCGACCCGGCCACCGCCGACAGCTGGCCCGCCCGCCGACGGGCGCTGCTGTGGCTGCTTCTGAACCTCGCCGTCGGCGGCCTCACCGCGCTGGTGACGCTCGCCGTCCTGCCCACGGCGATCGGCTTCCTGTTCGCCCCGTGGCTGGTGCTGCGCCCGTTCCCGACCGGTGCGTACGCGGCCTGGATGCCGGTTGTCGGGCTGCTGCTCCCGGTGATCCTGCTGAACGCCGTGTCCGCGGGCGGTGCGGCGCTCGCTCGCCTGGCGCCGCGCGTGCTCGGCCCGACTCCCACGGAGCGGCTCGCCGCGGAGCTGGAGCGGGCGCACAACGCCGAGCGCGCCCTGGCCGAGCGCAACCGGCTCGCCCGTGAGCTGCACGACTCCGTCGGCCATGCGCTGACCGTCACAACGCTGCAGGCGGGGGCGGCCGCCCGGGTGCTCGACACGGATCCCGCGTTCGTCGCCCGTGCACTGGACGCCATCGCCGAGGTCGGCCGGGCCGCGCTGGAGGACCTCGACCATGTCCTCGGACTGCTCCGGGACGGCGGCGAGGGCACGCGTGGCCCGCAGCCCGGCCTCGCCGACCTGGACGTCCTGCTCGACCGCGCCCGCGCGACCGGCCTAGTGGTGGCCGCCGAGCGGCAGGGGCCGCTGGCCGCGGTGCCGCGCGCGGTCTCCCGGGAGGCGTACCGGATCGTGCGGGAGGCCCTCACCAACGCGCTCCGGCACGCTGGGCAGGTGCCCGTGACCGTCCGTGTCACGGCCGACGAGAGCGCCGTCGAGCTGGAGGTGACCAACCCGCTCGGGGCGGGCGGTGCGCGGGCGCGGGCCGGCGGCCGCGGTCTCGCCGGGATGCGGGAGCGGGTCAGCGTGCTGCGCGGGGAGCTCGCGGCCGGACCTGCGGGCGGGGACTGGCGGGTCGCCGCCCGTCTGCCGCTGCCCATGGCCGGATCGCGGCCCGGAACCGAGATGATGTCCCCGTGATCGGGTTGCTGTTGGTGGACGACGAGGAGCTGGTGCGCGCCGGGCTGCGCGCGATCCTCGACGCCGAGCCGGACATCTCCGTGCTCGGCGAGGCGGGTGACGGCGCGGAGGTGCCGGGGCTGGTGCGCAGGCTGGAGCCCGACGTGGTTCTGATGGACGTGCGGATGCCCCGCGGTCGACGGGATCGCGGCCACCCGGCACCTGGTGACGACGCTGCCGGAGCCGCCCCGCGTGCTCGTGCTCACGACGTTCGGCAACGACGGCCTCGTCTACGACGCCCTCCAGGCCGGGGCCACCGGGTTTCTGCTCAAACGCGCGAAACCGGCCGACATCGTGCAGGCCGTGCGCACGGTCGCGCGCGGCGAGTCGCTGCTGTTCCCCGTGGCCGTGCGGGACCTGATCGCTACCCAGGGCCGCGGCGGCGGCGACGCGCTACGGGGGGCGGGCCTCACCGAGCGCGAGGGGGAGGTGCTGCGCCTGATGGCCCGGGGCCTGTCCAACGCCGAGGTCGCCCGTGAGCTGGTGGTGGGTGTCGAGACGGTCAAGACGCACGTCGGCAACGTGCTCGCGAAGCTGGGCGCCCGCGACCGCACGCAGGCCGTCGTCGCGGCCTACGAGTCGGGGTTCATCGACCCGCGGAGGCCCGTCGAGACCTGACGGAGCCGCCCTCCGACGCACCCGGGGCGGTGCGGGGCCGCCGGGCCCCTACGGCAGCGGCCCGGTGAGGTAGCGCTGCATGTTCGGGGCCACGGCCGCGATCAGCGTCGCGTGCTCGGCCGACGCGAGCGGCTCTACCTTGAGCACGTACCGGACGACCGCAAGGCCGATCAGCTGCGAGCCGAAGAGCTCGGCCCGCAGATGCGGCCGGTCCGGGGCGATCTCCGCAACGACGTTCGCCACGAGCACGCGGCCGATGAACTCCCGGAGCATCTGCGCGGCGGTGTCGTTGCTCGCGACGCTCTGGATCAGCGCGGAGAACTGAGCGGCTCCCGAGGCGTCCCACACCTGCAGGAACCGCGCCAGCACCCGCTCGGCGAGGTGCTCCGGGTCGCCGGGGACCACCTCGACGAGGATCGTCGCCGGGTCGATCGGGATGCGGAGCACCGCCGTGAAGAGGGCGTCCTTGCCGCCGAACCAGTGGTTGACCATCGCCGCGTCCACCCCGGCGCGTTCGGCGATCAGGCGGACGGTCGCCCCTTCGTAGCCGCGCTCGGCGAACACCGTACGGGCCGCGTCGAGTAGTAGCTCGCGCGTGTCGGCGCCACCCGGCCTGCGGCCTCGGCGGCGCTGCCCGGCGGGCGTCGGGGCCTCGGTGCTGGTGTCGTCGGGAGCAGCCACGTCCCCATCTTCCTCCGCAGCGCATGTCGAGAACTGCGCACCGGCTTCTACGTCCCCTGTGAACGGCGGCCGCGACGGGTGGCCGTGGACGAGGAGGAGTACGAGATGGACACGACTACGCAGGCGGGGATCACCGGGATCCGGACGGTGGCGGTGCCGGTCGGCGACCAGGACCGGGCGCTGGAGTTCTACCGCGACGTGCTGGGTTTCGAGGTGCGTCTCGACGGCCAGTCGCCCGCCGGGAGGTGGCTGGAGGTGGAGCCGGCCGGTTCGGCGACGTCGATCGCGCTGGTCGCAGACGACGGGCAGGGCGCGGGCGTCGACACGGGGATCCGGCTGACGACGGCGAACGCGGACGCCACCCACGCCGCCCTGCTGGCTCAGGGCGTGGACGTCGACCCGGAGGTGCTGCGCTTCGGCGAGTACGTGCCGCCGATGTTCACCTTCCGCGACCAGGACGGGAACGTGCTGGTGGTCGTCGAGGCCTGAGACCAGCAACTCGCGCACTCTCAGACCCCGACTCGCGCACTCTCAGACCCCGACTCGCGGGAGTGCCGGACGCAGGTTCCGCGAGTCGGGGTCTGGGTGCACGCGAGTCGGGGTCTGGGTGCGTGCGAGTCGCTGGGAAAGTGCGTGCGAGTCGCTGGGTGGGCCTGCGCCTCGGGGTGGGCTGACCGCCCGCGCGATACTTGCGACAATGGGCGCATGACCGCTTTTGCGCCCGCGGGCGCCCTCGGAGCGGTCACCCCCAGCCGCGAGGAGTTCCGCGCGCTGGCCGTCGGGCACCGGGTCATCCCGGTCACCCGGCGGCTGCTCGCCGACGACGAGACCCCCGTCGGGGTCTACCGCAAGCTGGCCGGTGACCGGCCCGGCACGTTCCTGTTCGAGTCTGCGGAGAACGGGCGGTCCTGGTCGCGATGGTCGTTCGTCGGGGCGCACAGCGCCGCGGCGCTCACGGCCGTGGACGGCGAGCTGGTCTGGACCGGCGACGTGCCGGCCCAGCTGCCCACTGGCGGCGACCCGCTCGTGGCGCTCCGCGCGGTGGTCGAGGAGCTGCACAGCGAGCCCCTCCCCGGGCTGCCGCCGCTCACCGGCGGGATGGTCGGCTATCTCGGCTACGACGTCGTGCGGCGCCTCGAGCGGCTGCCGGTGCTCACCGAGGACGACCTGCAGCTGCCCGAGCTCGTGATGCTGCTGGCCACCGACCTCGCCGCGGTCGACCACCACGAGGGCACGATCACGCTCATCGCCAACGCCATCAACTGGGACGCGAGCGACGAGCGCGTCGACGAGGCCTACGACGACGCGGTCGCGCGGCTGGACCGGATGACGGCCCAGCTCGCCGCACCCGCGCCGTCGACGGTGGCGGTGTACCGGCCGGTGGAGCCCGAGTTCATCCGGCGTCGCTCGCCGTCGGAGCACCACGCCGCCGTGGAGGAGGCGAAGGAGCAGATCAGGGCGGGCGAGGCGTTCCAGGTGGTCGTGTCGCAGCGGTTCGAGGCCGAGTGCCGGGCCGACCCGCTCGACGTCTACCGCGTGCTGCGGGCCACCAACCCGAGCCCGTACATGTACCTCCTGCGCCTGGAGTCCGCGGCCGGGGAGCGTTTCGACATCGTGGGCTCCAGCCCGGAGGCGCTGGTCACGGTGCGGGACGGCAAGGCCACCACGCACCCGATCGCGGGCACGCGCTGGCGCGGGGCCACCGAGGAGGAGGACGTGCTCCTGGAGAAGGAGCTGCGCAACGACGAGAAGGAGCGCGCCGAGCACGTCATGCTCGTCGACCTGGGCCGCAACGACCTCGGGCGGGTCTGCCGGCCGGGCACCGTGAAGGTGCACAGCTTCTTCTCCGTGGAGCGCTACAGCCACGTCATGCACCTCGTCTCGACGGTCACCGGCACCCTGCGCGCGGACTGCAACGCCTTCGACGCCGTCACGGCGTGCTTCCCGGCCGGCACGCTCTCCGGGGCGCCGAAGCCGCGGGCGATGGAGATCATCGAGCAGCTGGAGCCGACGCGGCGCGGGCTCTACGGCGGGATCGTCGGTTACCTCGACTTCGCGGGTGACGCCGACACGGCGATCGCGATCCGTACCGCACTGGTGCGCGACGGCGTCGCGTACGTGCAGGCGGGCGGGGGGATCGTGGCCGACTCCGACCCGGTGGCCGAGGACACCGAGTGCCTGAACAAGGCGCGTGCGGTGCTGTCGGCGGTGGCGACGGCGGGCACGCTCGCCAAGCCGCCTGTCGACACGTCGGCGACGCTTGCGCAGCCGCCCGTCGACACGTCGGCGACGCTTGCGCAGCCGCCCGTCGACACGTCGGCGACGCTTGCGCAGCCGCCCGTCGACACGTCGGCGACGCTTGCGCAGCCGCCCGTCGACACGGCGGCGCGGTGACGGTGGTGTCGGCTCCTCCGGAGCGCAGCCCGCGCACGCTGGGCGTGGTGTGCGTCTCGCTGGCGGCGTCGGCGGCACTCCTGTGGGGTGCATCTGCCGTAGCCTGGGAGGGCACTCGCACCGGTGCGCAGGCCGCGCCGTCGCTCACCGGGGTGGCGCTGCTCGCGCTCGCCGGAGTGGCCGGAGTGCTCGCCACGGGCGGTTTCGCGCGCCGGTTGGTTGCGGGGTTGCTGGCGGCCGCGGGTGCCGTGCAGGTCGTCGCAGCCGCGGTGGTGCTGGGCGGTGGCGGAGGCATACTCGGCCCGCTGCTCGCAGTGGCGGGTGGAGCAGTGTTGCTTGCGGGCGCGGCGCTGGCGGTGCTGCGGGAGCGGCGGTTGCCCCGGCTCGGCGCGCGGTACGCGGCGGCCGGTGACAAGCGGGCGCAGCGGGACCCGGATCGGGCCGCCTGGGAGGCGCTCGACGCGGGCGAGGACCCCACGTCGGAACCGGTTCTCGGTGCTGACGAAGGTACTGGCGACGGCGGCAGAGAAGGGCGTGGCTAGCATGATTCGCGCTTGGCCCTATCCGGAGAGGGGGACTTCTGCCATGGAGTACGGCGGAGCGAGTGTCCTCGATTCCATCGTGGACGGTGTCAAGGCTGATCTCGCCGTCCGTGAGGCCGAGGTCGACTTCGCGGAGATCAAGCGGCGGGCGGCGGCGGCCCCGCCCCCGCGGGATGTGATGGCTGCACTGCGCGCGCCTGGCATCGGGGTGATCGCCGAGGTCAAGCGGCGCAGCCCGTCCAAGGGCGATCTGGCGACGATCGCGGACCCTGCCGAGCTGGCCGCGGCCTACGCCGAGGGCGGCGCGCGGGTGATCAGCGTGCTCACCGAGCAGCGCCGTTTCGGCGGGTCGCTCGCCGACCTCGCGGCCGTCCGCGCCGTGGTCGACGTGCCCATCCTCCGCAAGGACTTCATCGTCAGCCCGTACCAGGTGCACGAGGCGCGGGCGTTCGGCGCCGACCTGGTGCTGCTGATCGTGGCGGCGCTGGAGCAGAACGTGCTCGACTCGCTGCTCGACCGTGTCGAGTCGCTCGGCATGACGGCGCTCGTCGAGGTGCACACCGAGGAGGAGGCCGACCGCGCGCTCGAGGCGGGGGCCAAGCTCGTCGGGGTGAACGCCCGCAACCTGCACACGCTCGAGGTCGACCGGTCGATCTTCGGTCGGATCGCGCCCGGCCTGCCCACCGACGTGATGCGGGTGGCCGAGTCCGGCGTCCGAGGGCCCGGGGACCTGCTGACCTACGCCGGGTGGGGCGCCGACGCCGTGCTCGTCGGCGAGGGCCTCGTCACAAGTGGGGATCCTCGCAACGCGGTACGGGGGCTGGTGGCCGCAGGCTTCCATCCGTCGTGTTCCAGAATGGTGCGGTGAGCATCAGCAAGCCAGCCGGCACCACCAGCACGGCCAGCGACGGCATCGCCACGCGGTCCGGGCACGAGCCGGACGAGCGGGGACACTTCGGGCGTTTCGGCGGCCGGTTCGTGCCCGAGGCGCTGATCGCGGCCCTCGACGAGCTGTCCACGGCCTACGACAAGGCGCGCGGCGACCGGGACTTCCTCGACGAGCTCGACCGCCTGCACCGCGACTACACGGGCAGGCCGTCGCCGCTGACCGATGTCCCCAAGCTCGGTGAGCATGCGGGCGGAGCGCGCATCCTGCTCAAGCGCGAGGATCTCAACCACACCGGCTCCCACAAGATCAACAATGTACTGGGTCAGGCGCTGCTCACCAAACGTATGGGCAAGTCGCGGGTGATCGCGGAGACCGGCGCGGGCCAGCACGGCGTCGCGACGGCCACGGCGTGCGCGCTGCTCGGCCTGGAGTGTGTCGTCTACATGGGCGAGGTCGACACCGAGCGGCAGGCGCTGAACGTGGCCCGGATGCGGCTGCTCGGGGCGCAGGTCGTGCCGGTCAAGACGGGCTCGCGCACCCTCAAGGACGCGATCAACGAGGCGCTGCGCGACTGGGTCACCAACGTCGACGGCACGCACTACCTGCTGGGCACGGCCGCAGGCCCGCACCCGTTCCCGATGATGGTGCGCGACTTCCACCGTGTCATCGGGCTGGAGGCGCGCGACCAGGTGCTCGACCGGGTCGGGCGGCTGCCCGACGTGGTCGCCGCATGTGTCGGGGGCGGGTCGAACGCCATCGGCATCTTCCACGCGTTCCTGGACGACCCGGGTGTGCGGCTGGTCGGCCTCGAGCCCGGCGGCGACGGCGTCGAGACCGGACGGCACGGCGCCACGCTCACCGCAGGCTCGCCCGGCGCGCTGCACGGCGCGATGTCCTACCTGCTGCAGGATGAGGACGGGCAGACCGCGGAGTCGCACTCGATCTCCGCGGGGCTCGACTACCCGGGTGTCGGGCCGGAGCACGCGCTGCTGAAGGACATCGGCCGCGCGGAGTACCGGCCGATCACCGACACCGAGGCGATGGACGCGTTCTCGCTGCTCTCGCGCACCGAGGGGATCATCCCGGCGATCGAGTCGGCGCACGCGGTCGCGGGTGCGCTGAAGCTCGGCCGCGAACTGGGCCCCGACGCCGTGATCCTCGTGAACCTCTCCGGGCGCGGGGACAAGGACGTCGACACGGCGGCGAAGTGGTTCGGCATGATCTCCGGCGACGAGAGCGCCGAGGAGGCGAGCGGTACGGCGATTGCCGAAGCGTCCCTGGCGGGTCCGGGAGCCGACGCGCCGGAGGACCGCCCGAGCGGCGTGACGGGGGAGAACCAGTGAGCCGAGTCGAGTCGATCTTCCGGGCCGCGAAGGCCGAGGGCCGCGGCACGCTGGTCGGTTACCTCCCGGCCGGCTACCCCACCGTCGACGGATCCGTGGACCTGCTCCGCGCACTGGTCGACGGTGGGTGCGACCTGCTCGAAGTTGGCATCCCGTACTCCGACCCCGTGATGGACGGCCCGACCATCCAGGCCGCCGCCGACAAGGCGCTGCGCGCCGGCACCCGCCTGCGTGACGTGCTGTCGGTTGTGGAGCGGGTCAGCGCCGCCGGGGGGCGTGCGGTGATCATGACCTACTACAACCCGCTGCTGCGCTACGGCATCGACGCCTTCGCGCGCGACCTGGCCGCGGCCGGCGGGCTCGGCGTGATCACCCCGGATCTGATCCCCGACGAGGCGGAGGACTGGCTCGCCGCGTCCGACGCCCACGGGCTGGACAGGATCTTCCTGGTCGCGCCGTCGTCCACCGAGGAGCGCATCGCGTCCACGGCAGCCGCCACCCGCGGCTTCCTCTACGCCACCTCGACCATGGGCGTCACCGGCGCCCGGGACGCCGTGGCCGCGGCGGCACCGCAGATCGTCGCCCGCTGCCGGGCCCACACCGACCTGCCCATCGGCGTGGGCCTGGGCGTGCGGTCGGCTGACCAGGCCGCCGAGGTGGCGTCCTTCGCCGACGGTGTGATCGTCGGCTCCGCCTTCGTCACGGCGGCCGAGGCGGGCGGCGCCGAGGGCGTACGGGCGCTGGCCGCGGAACTGGCCGGTGGCGTGCGCCGAGCGGCCCCCCAGCCCGTCTGAGCGCGGGGCCGGAGCACGGTTCAGCCGGCGAGGAAATCGAGCAGGACGCGGTTGACCTCCTCGGAGTGCGTCCAGCCGATGTTGTGCGGGCCGCCCTCGATCTCCACTAGGCGGGCGCCGTCGATCAGCGCCGGCAGCCGCCTGGCGGTGGCGTCGATGGGAAGGATCCGGTCCTCCGTACCATGCACCATCAGCATCGGGATGTCGATCTTCGGCAGGTCGCCCCGGAAGTCGGTGAGCCAGGTCGGGACGCACGTCAGCGTGGCGTAGGCGGATGCGCCCGCGGCGACGTTGAAGCTCATCTGCAAGGCCTGTGGGCTGATCCGGGTGCCGCCGAGCTTGTCGACGTTGTTGAAGTTGTCGAGGAAGTCCGTCAGGTAGGTCGGGCGATCGGCGACGATGGCCGCCATGATCCCGTCGAAGACCTCTTTGTCGACGCCCTCGGGGTTGTCGTCGGTCTTGAGTAGGAACGGCGGGATGGCCCCGAGCAGGACTCCGGTGCGCACCCTGTCCGACCCGTGTGTGCTCAGGTACCGGGTCACCTCGCCGGTGCCCATCGAGAACCCGACCAGCGTGGCGTCGCGCAGGTCGAGGGACTCCACCAGCGTGTTGAGGTCCGCGGTGAAGGTGTCGTAGTCGTAGCCGACGGTGGGCTGGCTGGAACGGCCGAAGCCGCGGCGGTCGTAGGTGATCACCCGGTATCCCGCGTCGAGCAGGACCAAGAGTTGCCTCTCCCAGGAATGCCCGCTCAGCGGGAAGCCGTGGATCAGCACGACGGGCCGGCCGTCGCCGTGATCCTCGTAGTAGATGTCGATGTCGCCGGAGTTCTCCTGGCCGACCGTGACGAAGGGCATTGCTTCCCTTCCTCCCTGTACATTCTTGTACATGCGGTGGTCCGGCCGCCGGTCGACAACCGGAGCTGGCGCCCACGGCCTGCGCACCGGGCGCGTCCGGACGCTGCCGCCCGGCCATCGTCGGCCCCCACCTGCGGCGCTGTCTACCGCCGCCGGCGGCAATCGGCTCCGCTGTTCGCGCACCTGGCCGGGCCGGCGGCCGCTGTGGCACCTCATCACGGAGCGTGAGACGTCCCGAGGTGATGCATCTCTTCGGGTATCCGTCGGCCACGCAGGGTGGCGCGGCCGGGGCGTGCGGGGGAATGCGGGAATGGCTTTCCTACCCGAGGGGACGCATATCCTTGCGCAAAGTATTCGGCATCACACGATAGTGGTACCTGATGGGGTGAGGAAAGCGCGGAACGGATAGCTTTTGGTGTGTCAGCGGGGCTCCCTCCCGAAGGCGCTGACACTTCCGCAGGTCCCTGAAAGGGGCCGACTCATTCATCTGGAGAGAAACGTGCTGAAGAAGGCTGGAATCGTCGTGGCTGCCACCGCCGCGAGCGTGCTGGCGGTCAGCCCGCTGGCCTTCGCCAGTGACAAGGGCGGCCACGGCGACAACGAAAAGCGCGGCGGCTCGCCCACGCAGGTCAACTACCTCGACCAGGACGGCACCAGCGAGCAGAAGGGCCTGATCAACGTCGGTGACGTCAACGCACTGAACAACGTCAACGTCTGCCCCGGCGTCGCGGCGTCCGTCGGGCTCGGCAACCTGCTGGGCCTGCTCGGCAGCGGGCTCATCGGCAACGAGGCCGAGAACGAGGACATCACCTGCGTCAACGACAACAGCGTGACGCAGGTGAACAACCGCTGATCCGGTTCTCGGCAGGAACTCCTGGAACGGTTCTGGAGTAGCCGGACCATTCGGATCAGCAACCGGGGACAGCGCGCCGGACTCGCCATGGCGGGTCCGGCGTTCTTGTGCTCGGGGGTGTCCCGCGACCGCTGCGACCAGCGGCGGGCCGGTGGCGATACCGTGGCCCCGTGAGTGCTGCCGTCGCCACCATCGTCCTGGCGTACATCCCGAGCCCGGACCGCGGGGTCTGGATGCTCGGACCGATCCCGATCCGCGCGTACGCGCTGTGCATCATCGCGGGCATCGTGCTCGCGGTGTTCTGGGGCGAGCGGCGGTTCGTGGCCCGCGGCGGGCAGGCCGGCATCGTCACTGACGTGGCCGTGTTCGCGGTGCCGTTCGGGCTCGTGGGTGGCCGGCTCTACCACGTCATCACCGACTGGCAGACCTATTTCGGCCCCGGCGGCGACCCGCTCGGCGCGCTGCGGATCTGGCAGGGCGGGCTCGGCATCTGGGGCGCCATCGCGCTCGGCGCCGTGGGTGCCTGGATCGGGTGCCGCAGGCGGGGAGTCCCGCTGGGGTTCTTCGCCGATTCCGTGGCGCCCGGCATCGTCGCCGCACAGGCCGTCGGCCGGCTGGGCAACTGGTTCAACCAGGAGCTGTACGGCGGACCGACCACGCTGCCGTGGGGCCTGGAGATCTACCGGCGCGTCGACCCCTCCACGGGACTGCCGGACGCGCTCGGGGGTGTGGCGCTGGACCGCACGCCGATCGAGGTCGTGCACCCGACTTTCCTCTACGAGCTGCTGTGGAACCTCGGGGTCGCCGCACTCGTCGTGTGGGCCGACCGGCGCTTCCGGCTCGGCCACGGCCGCGCGTTCGCCGTCTACGTCGCGGGCTACACGGCGGGCCGGTTCTGGATCGAGATGATGCGCACCGACACCGCCACCCGCGTGTTCGGCGACATCCGGATCAACGTGGTCGTATCGGCCGTCGTGTTCCTCGGCGCCGTGGCCTACATTGTGCTCGTCCGCAAGCCCCGCGAGGTGCTCGCGCCCCGCGACGGCGAGGCCGAACCGGACGGGACCGAACCGGACAGGACCGAGCCGGGTGCCGCCGATGTTTCCGACGCCTCAGACGCCCGCACGGAACGCGACGAGGACGGCGCCGAACCAGCGGCGGCGGAAGCCACGGGTGAGCGAACGCCGTGACGGCGTTCACCGGCTTCGGCGACGGCGCCGTCGAGTTCTACGACGGGCTCGAGGCGGACAACTCGAAGGCGTACTGGACCGACCAGCGCGAGGTCTACGAGAACGAGGTCCGGGCACCGATGCTGGCGCTGCTCGCCGCGCTGGAGCCCGAGTTCGGTCCCGGCAAGATCTTCCGGCCATACCGCGACGTCCGGTTCTCCCACGACAAGACGCCCTACAAGACGCACTGCGGGGCGATCGCGGGCGGGTTCTACGTCCAGATCGGCTCCGGAGGGCTGGTTGTGGCCGGCGGCTACTACCGGATGGCGTCGGACCAGGTCACGCGCTTCCGCACCGCCGTAGCCGAGGACCGCAGGGGCACCGACCTGCAGAAGCGGCTCGCGACGCTCGCTGCTGACGGCTTGACGGTGTCGGGGGAGGCGCTCAAGACCCGGCCCCGCGGGTTCGACCCCGACCACCCCCGCATGGACCTCCTGCGGCACAAGGGCCTCTACGGGAGTCGGACGTGGCCGCCGGACGACGTGCTGCACGAGCCCGGGGCGCTCGACCGCGTGACCACCGCGTGGCGGGCGCTGCGCCCGCTGATCGAGTGGCTCGACGACCACGTGGGGCCGAGCGAACAGCCGCGCCGGTGACGATCACCCGGACGGGCTCCACCGTTTGTTACTCCCCGCGCTTCCTTATCGTTCCAGAACCGGCGCTAGACTGACCGACGTGAGCCGTCGCACAAAGATTGTCTGCACCATCGGTCCGGCCACTGCCACGCCGGACCGGATACGCGAACTCGTGCAGGCCGGCATGGACGTCGCCAGGTTGAACTTCAGCCATGGCAACCGGGATGACCACAAGCGGGTCTACGAGATGGTGCGCAACGCGGCGGACGCCGAGGGGCACGCCGTCGGCATCATGGGCGACCTGCAAGGGCCCAAGATCCGCCTCGGTCGCTTCGCCACCGGCCCGGTCGAGTGGCGCACCGGCGAGGAGGTGCGCATCACCGTCGAGGACGTCGCCGGCACCCACGACCGCGTCTCCACCACCTACAAGGGACTGGCGGACGACGCCCGCCCCGACGACCGGCTGCTCGTCGACGACGGGAAGGTCGGCCTGCGGGTCGTCGACGTCGACGGGCTCGACGTCGTCTGCCGCGTCACCGAGGGCGGTCCCGTCAGCGACAACAAGGGCATCTCGCTGCCCGGGATGAACGTCTCGGTGCCTGCTCTGCCCGACAAGGACTGCTCCGACCTGGAGTTCGCGCTCGACCTGCGCGTCGACTCGATCGCGATGTCGTTCGTGCGCAGCCCGGCCGACATCGACCTCGCGCACAAGATCATGGACAGCCGCGGCGGCCGCCTCCCGGTGATCGCCAAGCTGGAGAAGCCGGAGGCCGTCGACAACCTCGAGGCCATCGTGCTCGCGTTCGACGCGATCATGGTCGCCCGCGGCGACCTCGGCGTCGAACTGCCGCTGGAGCACGTGCCGCTGGTGCAGAAGCGGGCCATCCAGATCGCCCGTGAGAACGCCAAGCCGGTCATCGTCGCCACCCAGATGCTCGAGTCGATGATCACCAACTCCCGCCCCACCCGCGCGGAGACGTCCGACGTCGCCAACGCGGTGCTGGACGGCGCCGACTGCGTCATGCTCTCCGGTGAGACGAGCGTCGGGCGCTACCCGATCAAGTCGGTGCGCACGATGGCGCAGATCGTCGAAGCCGTGGAGGCCGGGCCGGTCGACGTGCCCCCGCTCAACCACGTGCCGCGCACCAAGCGGGGCGTCCTGTCCTACGCCGCCCGCGACATCGGCGAGCGGCTCTCGGCGCGGGCGCTGGTGGCGTTCACGCAGTCCGGCGACACGGTCCGCAGGCTCGCCCGCCTGCACTCCCGCCTGCCGCTGCTCGCGTTCACGCCCACCCCCGAGGTGCGCAGCCAGCTCTCGATGAGCTGGGGCGTCGAGACGTTCCTCGTCCCGGAGGTGGACTCCACCGACGCCATGGTGCGCCAGGTCGACCAGGCGATGCTCTCGATCGAGCGCTTCCACCCCGGTGACCTGGTGGTCATCGTCGCGGGCTCCCCGCCCGGCACGGTCGGCTCTACCAACCTCATCCGCGTGCACCGCCTCGGCGAGGAGGACCACGCCTGACCGGCGTCTCCGTACGCAGGCTGGGCCCGTCCGACTGGGCCCTGTCTGCTCGACCTGCGCCTCGCGGCGCAGGTCGAGCAGCGGCGGGTCCTGGCGCTCGAGGCGTGACCGGATGCCCGGTGCAGCCGGATGACAAGATGCGGCGGTGACCCGTTCGTCCGCTGCGCCCGTCCCCGAGTTCGCCGCCGACGGACTGCCCCGTGGCCAGGCGGTGCTCGACGGGCTCGTGCAGCTGCTCGACCTGGAACAGCTCGAGGTCAACCTCTTCCGCGGGGTGAGCCCGCCGCAGAGCCCGACCCGCGTGTTCGGCGGCCAGGTGGCGGGGCAGGCCCTGGTCGCCGCCGGCCGAACCGTCCCGTCCGACCGCGAGGTCCACTCCCTGCACGCCTACTTCATCCGTCCCGGCGATCCCCGCGTCCCGATCGTCTACGAGGCCGAACGCGTCCGTGACGGCCGCTCGTTCACCACCCGCCGGGTGCTCGCGATCCAGCACGGCGAGGCGATCTTCTCCCTCTCGGCGTCCTTCCAGCTGCCGCAGGAGGGCCTCGAACACAGCGCCGCCGGCCCGTCGGACGTCCCGCCGCCGGAGACCCTGCCCAGCATCGGCGACCGCGTCGCCGCGGGTCGTCACGCCGGCTGGCCGGCACGCACGCCGAGACCCATCGACATGCGCTTCGTCGACGAACCGGTCTGGTCCTCGGAGCGGACCGGTGCCTCCGACGACCCGGTGCGGGTGTGGATGCGGGCCGACGGCGCCCTCCCCGACGACCGCCTCCTGCACGTCTGCCTGCTGACCTACGCCAGCGACATGACCCTCCTCGGCTCCGTGCTCGCCCGCCACGACCTCGATTTGGACAAGGTGCAGATGGCGAGCCTCGACCACGCCATGTGGTTCCACCGCCCCTTCCGCGCCGACGAGTGGCTGCTCTACACCTGTCACTCGCCCACGGCGTCCGGCTCGCGCGGGCTCGCGACCGGCCGGTTCACCGCACGCGACGGGCGACTCGTCGCCACCACCGTGCAGGAAGGCCTCGTGCGGGTTCGCCGGAACTGACCACAGACAGGCGCCGAACCGCTACGGTCGGCGCGTGAGTCGGGTGGTCAGCGTGCTGCTGGCGTGTGTGGCGGTGCTGCTCGGGGGATGCTCGGTGGAAGGTGAGCCGTCGCCGGGGGAGCCGTCGGCGGCGGAGCCGACCGGGCTGGCGCTTCCGCCGCGGCCGCGGGACGTGCCGATCAACGGGGTGGATCCGTGTTCGCTGTTGACGGAGGCGCAGCGGGCGGAGTTGGGGCTGGACGCACGACCGGTCTTCGATCTGAGTCCGTCTGCGCTGTACCCCGGGCCGGAAGTGCCCGCCTGCGTGATCGGCGGGAACGTCCCGCGGGCGATCACGGTTGGAGTCAGCGTGGTGACGTCCGCGGGGATGGATGTGTTCACGTCGGGTGGGCTCGCCGCGGAACTGCGGCCCACAAGCGTGTTGGGGTTCCCTGCGGTCGTGGCGGTTCCCACGCGGTTCACGGACTACTGCACGGTGGTTGTGGAAGTCGCGCCTGGACAGCTGCTCGACATCCAGTTCAGGGACGGTGGACGTCGTCCCCCCATTCCGCAGGATCAGCTTTGCCGCGATGCTGAAGGTGCGGCGAACGCAGTCGTACAGACGCTGCTGGCCAGCCGCTGAGATGCCGTGACATTCGCAATTGCAAACGATCCGGGCGAACGATCAGGTGAGCCGCGAAATCGGGCCTAATGTTGTACATCCGCCCATACGAGGAGGAGTGTCGATGCCCGGCCAGCATCTGCCAGTGGTGCTCCGTCTCGAGCCGAGTGCGCTCCCGTCGGTCCGAGCGGCATTCGACGATGCCCTCGCCGAGCTGAGGCCTCATCTCGTTCGGCTCGGCAGGGACGGATACGTGCCGGACGCGTGGCTGGGCGATCCCATCAGCGCAAACGTCCAGGCTCACTACAACAGCACTGTCATGGACGCTCCTGCTGGGCCATACGCCGCCCTTGTCGCGTACGAGGCCGAGCTGATCAAGATCCGCGACAACCTCCAGCTGCTGGAAGACCACTACCGCCGTACCGAGGGCGACAACACTGCGCTCTGGGGGCGGGTGTGACCGGCATCAGGTGGGAGGGCTACTCCCACGAGGAGATCTACCGAGTCGTGCATACCGGGCCCGGGCGGGCGGCATCCGTCGCGGCCGAGTCGTCGTGGGCCGAAGTGCAGGCGCTCATCCTGCGAATCGATGAACGCATCACGGCCGCCATGAACGGTTCCGCGAGCGGGTGGGAGGGCGGCGCCGCCGACGCCGCACGGACGGCTTTGTCACCGCTTGCGCAATGGGCGTCCGATGCGGCCAACGACGCCGGCATCACTGCGCGCGCCGTGACGACCCAGGCCGAGCAGGCGCAGGAGCTCCGCAACACCATCCCGGAGCCGCCCGGCCCCGACACCAAGGCCTGGGCGTTCCTCGACACGATCACCAACGAGTCGATGGGGAGCATGGAGGATCTGCAGGCTGCTGAGCAGGAGGAGGCCAACCGGGCCGCCCGCGCCGTCGACCTCATGAACACCTATACGAACAACTCCTTCGAGAACCGCCGCCACATGGACTACTGGACGCTCCCGCCGCAGGTCACCGTCGAGACCGCGGCCCCACCCGCGCCAACCGGCGTAGGGGCCGGGGCGGGCGGTGGGTTCGCGCCCGGTGATTCGGGGCCGGTGGAGGTCGCGGCCGCGGGTGCGCCTGCCGCCCCCGGCCCTGGGGCGTCGGTGGTGGTGGGCCCTGCCGCGGATGCCCCGCCCGCCGGAAACGCCGGAGGTGTCCCGGTGGCCGCCCCTCCACCTGTTGCCGCTCCCGGTCCCGGAGCCGGAGCGACGGGTAGGGCCGGCGGAACCCCCATCGGCGGTGCGGGCCTACCGCCGGCGACTCTCCCCGCGCCAGGCACGGCGGGCGGAGCACGCAGCGCCATCCCGCCTGTTCTCCCGCCGACCGAAGCCGTGACCCCGAGCCGTCGCCGGGGTGAGGGGGAGGCGGCTGCGGTCCGGCCCGTGATCCCGGGCCCGCCGCCGCGCCCGGCGCCCGCCCCGGGCTGGCGTGACGTCGTCGCGAGCACGCCCGAGCGCCCTGCGCCGGGAGCCCGCGCTCCCGGCGAGCCGCCGGTCGCGTCCGAGCCCCCGCCGCGGAGCGGGGTGTCGCGCGGTGGTGCCGCCCTCCCGGGGCCCGCGGGGCTCTACCCGCCGATGGCCGCGGGCCTCGCAGGGAGCGCCCAAGAACAGGAGCACCGCAGGCCCGACTACCTGATCGACGACACCGATGCCTTCGCCGACGACCGCTGGTTCCCCGGGTCGGTGATCACCCCCGACGACGTGCCGCCCCGCCGTCGCTGAGCGCACAGCGCTTGCACGACCGGCGCGAGGCAGGATATGGACATGACCGACCAGGACCGGAGATGGGGCTTCCGCACGCGCGCGGTGCACGCCGGGCACGTGCCGGACGCTGCCACGGGCGCGCGGGCCGTGCCGATCCATCAGTCCACGAGCTTCGTCTTCGAGGACACCACTGACGCCGCCAGCCTCTTCGCGCTGCAGAAGTACGGGCTGATCTACAGCCGGATCGCGAACCCGACGGTCGCCGTCCTGGAGGAACGTCTGGCGAGCCTGGAGGGCGGGCTCGGCGCGGTAGCGACGTCCAGCGGGCAGGCGGCCGAGTTCCTGACGTTCGCGTGTCTCGCCGGGGCGGGTGACCACATCGTGGCGGCTGCCGGTCTCTACGGTGGCACGATCACTCAGCTGGACGTGACGCTGCGCCGGTTCGGCGTCGACACGACGTTCGTCCCGGGCAGCGAGGCCGATGCGTTCGCCGCGGCGATCACCCCGCGCACGAAGCTGCTGTTCACGGAGGTCGTCTCGAACCCGGGCGGGGAGGTCGCGGACATCGCCGCGCTCGCCGACGTCGCCCACGCCGCCGGGCTCCCGCTGGTCGTCGACGCCACGCTCGCGACGCCGTACCTGTGCCGGCCGATCGAGCACGGCGCCGACATCGTGATCCACTCCGCCACGAAGTTCCTCGGCGGCCACGGCACCACACTGGGCGGGGTGGTGATCGAGTCGGGGCGCTTCGACTGGGGCAACGGCAACTTCCCGCTGATGACCGAGCCCGTGCCCTCCTACGGCGGCCTGAGCTGGTGGGGCAACTTCCAGGAGTTCGGTTTCCTCACCAAGCTCCGCGCCGAGCAGTTGCGCGACATCGGGGCATCGTTGTCGCCGCACAGCGCGTTCCTCCTGATACAGGGCGTGGAGACACTGCCGCAGCGGATGGAGGCGCACATGGCGAATGCGCGGGAGGTCGCGGAGTGGCTCCACGCGGACCCGCGGGTGTCGTTCGTGCGGTGGGCGGGGCTACCCGGCCACCCGCACCACGACCGGGCGGCGCGCTACCTGCCGCTCGGGCCGGGCGCGGTCTTCTCGTTCGGCGTCCGGGGCGGGCGCGCCGCGGGGCAGCGGTTCATCGAGTCGGTGCAGCTCTGCAGCCACCTCGCCAACGTCGGCGACGCCCGCACGCTCGTGATCCATCCCGGATCCACCACCCATCAGCAGCTCACCGACGCCCAGCTGCGTGCCGCCGGCGTGCCGCCGGACCTCGTCCGCATCAGCGTCGGGCTGGAAGACCCCGAGGACATCCTGTGGGATCTCGACCAGGCGCTCGCCGCCGCCGCGAAGGAGGAGTCGTGACCCACGTGAAGCCGACCTGGGAGAACCCGCCCGCAACTCGGCGCCAGCAGATCCTGCGCACCACCCGCACCGTCGCCGTGGTCGGCGCCTCGCCCAACGCGGCGCGAGCCAGCAACTTCGTGGCCACGTACCTGCTCGCGAGCACCGACTACGACGTGTACTTCGTCAACCCGAACGCCACGGAGATCCTGGGCCGCCCGGTGTACAAGACGCTGGCGGACCTGCCCCTCGTGCCCGACCTCGTCGACGTGTTCCGCCGCCGCGAGGACCTCCCCGCAGTGCTCGACGAGGTCCTCGCACTCGACGGGGTGCGCACCTTCTGGCTGCAGTTCGGCCTCTTCGACGAGGGCGTCGCGCGCCGCGCCGAGGCCGCCGGCCTGGAGGTCGTGATGGACCGCTGTCTCAAGGTCGAGCACGCCCGCTTCCACGGCGGCCTGCACATCGCGGGATTCGACACCGGCGTGATCAGCTCACGGCGCCGCGCCGGCTGACGCGCTGACGGGGCGGGGCCCGTAGGTCAGGCGGCGCAGCAGCACCTCGGCCGGACCGCGGATGCCCGCCCGAGCGGACACAGCCGCCACGACGAGGATCACCAGCCATGTGCCGATCCCGACGAGGGCGGTCTGCCACAGGTGCGCGTCCTCGCCGAGGCCGAGCGTCCACGCCGGGAGCAGTGCCACGAACGCGACCGACTGGGCCAGGTAGCACGACAGCGACCGCTGCCCACAGGCTTGCAGGGCGCCGGCAACGGGTCCGGGACGGCCGCGGCGGGTGATCCGGATCGCGAGCAGCCCGAACAGCGCCGCGTACCCGACCCCGCCCGCGAAGCCGCCCAGGGTGTGCAGCGACGCGGCGAGCGCGGCCAGCCCGCCTGGCGGCAAGGTCCACATGCCTGCGGCCATCAGCGCCATCGGCAGTCCGAGCAGCACCGCGGCGCCGATACCCAGGACAGCGGCCCGGCCGAGCAGCGGCCGGTGCCGTTCCGGTTCGTCGAGGAGCCTGCGCCGCGCCGCCCATGCTCCGAGCGCCACCGCCCCGAACACGCCGATCACCTGCAGGAGGAACCCGATGATGACCCATTCGAACGCATGGACCACGAGCGCGGCGGCGGGCTCCTCGATGGCCATCGAGGGCAGGAACGTCTCGGCGTCCGACGGCGCGAAGGCGGTGCCCGCGTAGATCAGCGTTGTGAGCAGCGTCCCGCCGATGGCCACCCTGAGCAGGGTGCGATCGTCACCGCGCACCAGCAGCCCGGCCATGAGTACCGCGAGCAGCCCGTAGGCCCCGACGATGTCGCCGGGCCAGAGCAGCACGCCGTGCGCGGCGCCGATCGCGATCAACCATGCCCCGCGGCGCCGGACCAGTCGGGTCACCGCGCCTGTCGGCATCCCGACGTCGCCACGGCGCCACGCGAGCTGGACGATCCCGTAGCCGAACAGCAGCGCGAAGAGCGGGTACGCGCGCCCGTCGACGAGCAGCATCTGAAGGAGCGCGACCCACCGGTCGACGCTGTCGATGTTCAGGGGGTACCCGCGGGGTCCGATCGGGTGGCCCCAGTTGTAGACGTGGACGTTGGCCAGCGCGATGAGCAGCAGCATGCCGCCCCGCGCGATGTCGGGTGCGAGTGCACGGGCGGCGGTCGGAGTGGCCCCTGGGTCGACAGGGGCTGAGGTGGACATAGCGGGCAGCGTAGGGCGGATCGGACCTTCGCCACGTCCACCTTCGACGGGCGCGGCGTACACCGGAAGTCGACGATCCGGCGTGGGGAACCCCACTCCGAAATCGCACCGCACACGTGGTCCCCGTCGCGGCGGGAGTCCGAAACGGGGGCTAGCCTGCCAGCGTGTCTGCGTCGACCAACCCCCCTGTCACCGTCACTGTCACCGGAGCTGCCGGCCAGATCGGCTACGCGCTGCTGTTCCGGATCGCCTCCGGGCAGCTGCTCGGGCCGGACACCCCGGTCCGTCTGCGCCTCCTGGAGATCCCGCAGGCGGTGAAGGCCGCAGAGGGCACTGCGATGGAGCTCGACGACTGCGCGTTCCCGCTGCTGCAGAGCATCGACATCACCGACAACGTGAACGTGGCCTTCACCGGCACGAACGTCGGCCTGCTCGTCGGCGCCCGCCCCCGCGCGAAGGGCATGGAGCGCGGCGACCTGCTCGAGGCCAACGGCGGGATCTTCGCGCCGCAGGGCAAGGCGATCAACGACAACGCCGCCGACGACGTGCGGGTGCTCGTGGTGGGCAACCCGGCCAACACGAACGCCCTCATCGCGCAGGCCGCCGCCCCGGACGTGCCGGCCGAGCGGTTCACGGCCATGACCCGCCTCGACCACAACCGCGCCATCGCCCAGCTCTCCAAGAAGCTGTCGGTGCCGGTCACCGAGATCACGAAGATGACGATCTGGGGCAACCACTCCGCCACCCAGTACCCCGACCTCTTCCACGCCGAGGTGGGCGGCAAGATCGCCGCCGACCAGGTGGACGAGGGCTGGCTGCGCGACGAGTTCATCCCGACGGTCGCCAAGCGCGGCGCGGCGATCATCGAGGCCCGCGGCGCGTCGTCGGCGGCATCGGCGGCCAACGCCGCGATCGACCACGTCTTCGACTGGGTCAACGGCACGCCTGAGGGCGACTGGACGTCGGCCGCGCTCGTCTCGGACGGCTCCTACGGCGTGGCCGAGGGCATCATCTCGAGCTTCCCGGTGGTGTCGCGGAACGGCTCGTGGGAGATCGTCCAGGGCCTGGGGATCGACGAGTTCTCCCGCGGCAAGATCGACGCCAGCGTCGCGGAGCTGATCGAGGAGCGCGACGCGGTGAAGGCGCTCGGCCTGCTCTGACCGCCCTTTGCGCGACGGCGGTGTCTTGTCCAGCGTGCGGGCGCCACCCACGAGGAGGCGGCGCCCGCCGCAGAGCGGTCCGTCAGGCGTGCGGGTTGAACGGGATGCCGGCCGGCATCGCGCCCGCGAGGTTGTTGTCGAACGAGTTGCCGCCCCTCGGACTACGGATCGCCGAGTCGTCACCCCACCGTCGCTGCGAGTTGCACCACCGCGAACGACTCCGGCAGCAGGGCGAGCGCGTCGTCCTCACCCGCCGCCGGCTCCGAAGCCAGCAGGATGCGGCCGATCGGAGCCCCGAGAGCGAGCGTGACGGGCTCGGCGCCGAGGTTGCACACCACTCGCAATCCGCCGCGGTGCAGCACCACCGTGCGCGCGGCCTCGTCGACGTCGACGTCCACCTCGTCCAACCAGGGGTTGGACAGCTCCGGCCACGCCTTGCGCAGCGCGATCAGCTCGCGGTGCACCCGCAGCAACGTGGCGTGCGGCTCGTCCGACGGCTCACTCCAGTCGAGCTTCGAGTCGAGGAACGTGCTCTCGGCGTTCGGGTCGGGCACCTCGGCGTCGCCCCAGCCGTGTTCGGCGAACTCCGCCGTCCGGCCCGCGCGGACGGCCTCCCGCAGGGCCGGGTCGGGGAAGTGGGAGAAGAACTGCCACGGGGTGCGCGCGCCCCATTCCTCACCCATGAACAGCATCGGGGTGAACGGCGAGCAGAACACGAGCGCTGCGCCGCAGGCCAGCAGGCCGGGGGAGAGGGTCTCGGTGAGCCGGTCGCCGGTGGCGCGGTTGCCGATCTGGTCGTGGTTCTGCAGGTAGGCGAGGTAGCGGTGCCCGGGGATGCGCCGGGTGTCCACGGGCGCCCCGTGCATGCGCTGCCGGAAGCTCGACCAGGTGCCCTCGTGTAGGAACACCCGGGTGAACACGTGGGCGAGCCCGGCGAGCCCGGCCGTGGCGAAGTCGGCGTAGTAGCCCTGCGATTCCCCGGTGAGCACCGCGTGCAGGCTGTGGTGGATGTCGTCGGCCCACTGGGCGTGCAGCCCGTAGCCCCCCGCCTCGCGCGCGGTGACGAGCCGGGCGTCGTTGAGATCGGACTCCGCGATCAGCGAGAGCGGCCGGCCCAGGTGCGTCGACAGGGATTCGACATCGACGGACATCTGCGCCAGCAGGTGCGTGGCGCGGGAGTCGCGCAGCGCGTGGACGGCGTCGAGCCGCAGTGCGTCGACGTGGAAGTCGCGCAGCCACATCAGGGCGTTGTCGATCGCGTACCGGCGGACGTGCTCCGAGTGCGCCCCGTCGAGGTTCAGGGAGGGACCCCAGATGTTGCCGCCGGCGAAGTAGGGCCCGAACCGGTCCAGGTAGGCGCCTGAGGGACCCACGTGGTTGTGCACGACGTCGAGCACCACCCCGAGGCCGCGGGCGTGGCAGGCGTCGACGAACCGTTTGAACGCGTCCGGGCCGCCGTAGTTCTCGGTGACGGCGTACCAGCCGACGCCGTCGTAGCCCCAGTTCCGCGGCCCGTCCACCGCGTTCACGGGCAGCACCTCGACCAGGTCGACGCCCAGGTCGGCGAGGTGGTCGAGCCGCTCGATCGCCGAGTCGAACGTGCCGTCGGGGGTGAAGGTGCCGATGTGCAGCTCGTAGAGCACGTTCCCGGGCAGCTGCCTGCCGGTCCACGACTGGTCGGTCCAGAAGAACGCGCTGTCGTCGTAGACCTGGGACGCGCCGTGCACGCCGGTGGGTTGCCGGCGCGAGCGCGGGTCGGGTAGCGGGGTCTCGTCGTCGCCGAGCAGGAAGGCGTAGGCGGTTCCGGGGCCGGCGTCCTCGACGCTCGCGCGCCACCAGCCCCCCGCATCCGGGGACATGAGGTGCGGCGTGCCGTTGACCAGCACCCGGACGCGATCGTGCTGCGGCGCCCACACGGAGAATTCGGTCACGACGCCTGATCCTGCCGGGAAGCCGCCGGCCTCGCCGCGCCGGACGGTGTGACGTCCTCGGTAACGGAGATCAGCTCACGGCCGACCTCCGGCGTGCCAACGAGCATGCCGCTCCTAGGTTAGGAGTACTAGGCGGGGCGGACGAGCAGCGCGACGGGGTAGCGCTCCAGCACCGTCGCCAGCCGCGGGGCGCTGCCGTCGACGGGAGCCCCGCTGATCACGTCGTGCCAGTCGGTGGTGCCCTCCGGCAGCGGGAGCACGGTGTCGCCCCAGCCGCCGCGCGCCTCGAGACCGACCGGCAGCCTCGTGGCGACCGCCACCAGCGACGCCGACCGCGCGAACGCCACGGCGTGCTCGGCCGCGGGACCTTCGGCGGGCAGCGGCCGGTAGCCGGTGAACACCTCGGGGCGGAACCGGCGCAGCCGCAGCGCGCTCATCGTGACCAGCAGTTTCGCGGCGCCTTCCGCGTCGACGTCCGGCAGCCAGCCCTCGTCGAGGCGGGTGAGCATGTCGCGCCGGGCGGCCCAGTCCACCGGGCGCCGGTTGTCCGGGTCGACCAGCGAGTACTCGAACAGCTCGGTGCCCTGGTAGACGTCGGGCACACCAGGGCCGGCGATCTGCAGGAGCTTCTGCCCCAGCGAGTTCGACCTGCCGGGCCCGGAGATGCGCGCGACGAACTCCTCGATCTCCGCGACGGTCTCCGCGTCGGCGAGCACCTGCGCCGGCCACTCGGCGATCGCCTCGTCCACCTCGGGGACGGCCTCGACGTGGCTGGTCACGAGCTTGGCCTCCCGGGCCGCCTTCGTCAGGTAGCCGGCGAACCGCTCGGCTGAGATCGGCCACGCCCCGACGAGGTTCTGCCAGGCCAGCAGCTCGAGCGACCGGTCGGGCAGCGGGTGCGCCGCCGCCCACCGGCGCATCAGATCGGTCCACTCGCCGGGGATCTCGGCCAGCACCGTCAGCCGGGCGCGGACGTCCTCGGAGCGCTTGGTGTCGTGGGTGGAGAGGGTGGTCATGGTGTCCGGCCAGGACGCCTCACGCGCGGCGAGCGCCGCGTGGAACTCGGCGGGGGAGACCCCGAACCGGGACGGGTCGCCGCCCACCTCGTTGAGCGCGACGAAGCGGTTCCACCGGTAGAACGTGGTGTCCTCGACGCCCTTGGCCATGACCATGCCGGACGTCTGCTGCACGCGGGTGGCGAGAGTGCCCTGCGGGTCGGCCAGCATGGCGGAGCGGATCCGCTGCAGCACGTCGGTGAGGTCGGGGCGGTGCGTGCGAGCCACGGACACGGCCGTGTCGAGCGCCGAACGCCCCTCGGGGAGGTAGCTGCGGTAGACCGGGAACCCGCAGAGCAGCTCCGCGACGGCCGTGCGCACCCGGTCGGCGGCTGGCCCGGGCTCATCCTCCGTGGACGGTGCCGCATCCGGCACGGGTACTAGTGCGGCCCTGATGCTCGGCTCTGACAAGCAAGCCTCGGCGATGCGCCGCACCTCGGCCGCCAGGATCGTGTCGGTCACCTCGCGCCGCGCGGCGTGCTCCGCGGCGTGCAGCGACTCCTTGCGGCCCGTGTGCTCGGCGGCGAACTGGGTGAGCAGCCCGGCCCCGGCGGGGTCGACGAGCACCCCCTGGACCTCACGCAGCGCCTCGTACCCGGACGTGCCGTTGACCGGCCACGACGGGGGGAGCGCCTCGCCGACGCCGAGGATCTTCTCCACCAGTAGCCAGCGGTCCGGACCGATCGCCGCCCGGAGCCTGCGCATGTACGCACCCGGGTCGGAGAGGCCGTCCGGGTGGTCGACGCGGATGCCGTCCACCTCGCCCGCCTCGACCCAGCGCAGGATCTCGCGGTGGGTGGCCGCGAACACCTCGGGGTCCTCCACGCGCAGGGCGGCGAGCGTGGACACGTCGAAAAAGCGGCGGTAGGTCAGCTCGGCCGCGCCGCGCTTCCACGAGACCAGCCGGTAGTGCTGGCGCTCGTGCACCTCCTGCGGCGTGCCGGTGTTCCCGGTGCCGGGCGCGACGGGGAAGGCGCGCTCGTAGTACCGCAGCTGCGTGCGGTCGTCGGAGAGCGTCAGCTCCGAGAGCGCCTTCTCGACGTTCTCGTCGAGGATCGGCAGCAGTACCGGGACTGCATCCCAGTCGATGTCGAAGTACGACGCGTACTGCGACGAGCGGCCGTGGGCGAGCACGTCCCACCACCACGGGTTGGCCTGTGGCACGTCGACGCCGACATGGTTGGGCACGATGTCCAGCACGAACCCGAGGCCGCGCTCGTGGACCGCGGCCACGAGCGCCCTGCGGCCCTCCTCGCCCCCGCGCTCGCCCGAGGTGCGGGTGGGGTCGACCACGTCGTAGCCGTGGTTCGACCCGGCACCCGACTCGAGCAGCGGCGACGCGTAGAGCGCTCCGACGCCCAGCGCGTCGAGGTAGGGCAGGAGTTCGACCGCGTCGGCGAACGTGGTGTCCTTCGAGAACTGGATGCGGTAGGTGCCTGAGGGCACCGACGGGGCGGCCGGGCGACTCACGAGCCCGTGTTCTCCGTGCGCTGCAGCACCAGCAGCGAGCGGGCGGGCACGGGCAGCACCGCGGCGGCCTTGTGGGTCGGCGGCGTGGCGGCCACTACGCCGGGCACCGTGGACAGCGTGGTCACCTCACCCGCCGCGGTGTCGACCACCACCGCCCACCGCGACCCGTACTCGGGATCGGGCAGCGTGACGTCGATGTCCTCGTAGTGGGCGTTGAGGCAGAGCAGGAACGAGTCGTCGGTGACGCGCTCGCCGCGGGTGTCGGCCTCGGTGATGCCGTCGCCGTTCAGGAAGACCGTGACGCACTTGCCGAACCCGGAGTCCCAGTCCTGCTCGGTCATCTCGTCACCCGCAGGGGTGAACCAGGCGATGTCGGGCAGGTTCGGGCCGCGGCGGCTGCGCGCGATCGGGCGGCCCTCGAAGAACCGCCTGCGCCGGAACACCGGGTGGGCGTGGCGCAGCGCGGTGACGCCCGCGGTGAAGTGGAGCAGCGGCGCGTTCTTCGTGGCGAGCGACCAATCCACCCAGGCGATGTCGCTGTCCTGGCAGTAGACGTTGTTGTTGCCGCGCTGGGTCCGCCCGATCTCGTCGCCGTGCAGCAGCATCGGCACACCCTGGGAGAGCAGCAGCGTGCTGATGAAGTTGCGCTGCTGGCGGGCCCGCAGCGCGAGCACGGTCTCGTCGTCGGTGGGCCCTTCCACGCCGCAGTTCCAGGAGCGGTTGTGGCTCTCGCCGTCGTTGCCGTCCTCGCCGTTGGCCTCGTTGTGCTTCGCGTTGTAGGCGACGAGGTCGGCGAGGGTGAAGCCGTCGTGCGCCGTGACGAAGTTGATCGAGGCGTACGGGCGGCGGCCGTCGTCCTTGTAGAGGTCGGAGCTTCCGGTGAGGCGGGAGGCGAACTCACCGATCGTGCCGGCCTCGCCGCGCCAGAAGTCGCGGACGGTGTCGCGGTACTTGCCGTTCCACTCCGTCCACAGGGGCGGGAAGTTGCCCACCTGGTAGCCACCCGGCCCGACGTCCCACGGCTCGGCGATCAGCTTCACCTGGCTGATCACCGGGTCCTGCTGCACGAGGTCGAAGAACACCGACAGCCGGTCGACGTCGTAGAACTCGCGCGCGAGGGTGGACGCGAGGTCGAACCGGAACCCGTCGACGTGCATCTCGGTGACCCAGTACCGCAGTGAGTCCATGATCAGCTGCAGGGTGTGCGGATTGCGCACGTTGAGCGAGTTGCCGGTGCCGGTGTAGTCCATGTAGTACCGCGGGTCGTCCTCGACGAGGCGGTAGTAGGCGGCGTTGTCGATGCCGCGCTGCGAGAGCGTGGGGCCCATGTGGTTGCCCTCTGCGGTGTGGTTGTAGACCACGTCGAGGATCACCTCGATGTCCGCGTCGTGCAGGTCGCGGACCATCGCCTTGAACTCCGGCACCTGGTTGCCCGCGCGCGGCGACGACATCGCGTAGGCGTGGTGCGGGGCCAGGTAGGCGATGGTGTTGTAGCCCCAGTAGTTGGAGAGGCCCTTCTCCTGCAGGTGGTGGTCGTTGAGAAACTCGTGCACCGGCATGAGCTCCACGGCTGTTACCCCGACCGTCTTGAGGTGGTCGATCATCACCGGGTGTGCGAGACCGGTGTAGGTGCCACGCAGGTTCTCCGGGATGTCCGGGTGCGCGATCGTCAGGCCCTTGACGTGCGCCTCGTAGATCACGCTCTCGTGGTACGGGATGCGCGGGGCGCGGTCGGAGCCCCAGTCGAAGAACGGGTTGACCACCACGGACTTCGGCACGAACGGGGCCGAATCGGCGTCGTTGCGGCCGGTCGGGTCGTCGAAGGGATAGCCGAAGACGGCCTCGTCCCATTCCACCGGGCCCTCGAGGGCCTTGGCGTAGGGGTCGATCAGGAGCTTCGCGGGGTTGCAGCGCAGCCCGTTGGCGGGGTCGAACGAGCCGTGCACCCGGTACCCGTAGCGTTGCCCCGGCTCGACGTTGGGCAGGTAGCCGTGCCATACCGACCCGTCGACCTCGTTGAGCGCGTGCCGCTCCTCGTTGCCCTCGGCGTCGAACAGGCACAGCTCCACCTTGTCCGCGACCTCGGAGAAGAGCGCGAAGTTGGTGCCCGAGCCGTCGTAGGTGGCGCCCAGGGGGTAGGCGTGCCCCGGCCACGGCCGCATAAAGGTCCTCCGGTCGTTCGTGAATCGCAGTCCGGCCGCGGCCGTGCGCTTTCGTTCCTTCTGCGCGGAACTGCACCGGTCCGCCCAGGAAGGTTACCGGGGTACCCGGCCGGTCCGCCGGACGCGGCGCGGCGTCACGCCAGCCGGGCGGGGAAACCACCGGTCGCGATCGGGCTCCACCGGGTTGGCGTGATCCGGATGAGGGCCTTTCCCTGGGTGGTCATCGCCTGCCGGTACTCCTCCCAGTCCGGGTGCTCGCCCGAGATGCACCGGAAGTATTCGACGAGAGGTTCGAGCGCGTCGGGCAGGGTGAGCAGCTCGGCGTCGCCGTCGACCTGCACCCACGCGCCGCCGAAGTCGTCGGAGAGCACGATCACCGACGCCTTCCCGCGCTTCGCGACGTTGGCGGCCTTGGCCCGTTCCGGATAGGTCGAGATGACGATCCGGCCCTCCGGGTCGACACCCGCGGTGACAGGCGAGCCCTGCATACCGCCGTCCGCGCGTGGGGTCAGGAGGATCATGTGGTGTCGGGGCCGGACGAAGTCGAGCAGCTCCTCGAGTTCGACCTTCGTGTTTGTCGCGATCGTGCGGGGCATGCTGCCCACCCTAGGGCGGCAGATAAGGTCCGTCCTGATGAGCACCGTCTTCACGAAGATCATCAAGGGCGAGCTGCCCGGCCGGTTCGTCTGGTCCGACGACCGGGCGGTCGGGTTCCTGTCGATCAACCCGCTCACCCCGGGCCACACTCTCGTCGTGCCGCGGCATGAGGTCGACCACTGGGTCGACGCCGAGCCCGACCTGCTCGCCCACGTCACGGCCGTGTCGCAGGCCATCGGCGCCGCCCAGCGCGACGCGTGGCAGGCGCCGCGGGCGGGGCTGGTGGTTGTCGGTTTCGAGGTGCCCCACCTGCACCTGCACGTCTTCCCGGCGTGGGAGATGGCCGACTTCGATTTCTCGAAAGCCGCCCGATCGGTGGACCCCGCCGAGCAGGACGCGCACATGGAGAAGCTGCGCGGGGCCCTCCGGGCAGCCGGGCACGGCGAGCACGTTCCGGACTGACCCGGGTGGCTCCCTGACCGTCGGCCGCGCCCAGGCTCTGCACACAGATACGCGTCCCTCGACGTCCTGGCCGGCCTGTTGCGTATGTGTGTGCAGAGCCTGGACAGGCGTCGTCGAGCAGGGAGTGAGATGCAGCTGATCCTCGTCCGGCACGCGCTGCCCGAGCGCATCCACGCCTCCGACGCCGCGGCGGCCGATCGCCCGGGCGGGCCCGCCGACCCGCCGCTGACCGAGCTGGGGGACCGGCAGGCGGAGCGGCTCGTCGGCGCTCTCGCCGGGGAGGACGTGGCCGGGCTCTACGCCAGCCCGCTGGCCAGGGCCCGGGGCACGGCGGCGCCGCTGGCCGCGGCGCTGGGCCGCGACCCGGTGATCGTCCACGACCTGCGCGAGTACGACGCCGACGCCGCGCACTACGTCCCCGTGCACGAGATGGCCAGGCTCGATCCGGGCGCCTGGGAGCGGATGCTCGCCGGGCTGCTGCCCGAGCACGTCGACGTGCCCGCGTTCACCGCGCGGGTGGACGCTGCTTTCGAGGGGATCATCGCCGCGCACGAGGGCCGCGAGGCGGCGGTCGTCGTGGCACACGCCGGAGTGGTGAACACGTGGCTCGCGCACCTGCTCGGCCTGCCGCGGCCACTCACCTTCCCCCTGGACTACGCGGGCATCACCAGGATCATCGCCGCGCGCGACGGGCGCCGTCTCGTCCGAACGGTCAACGAGATCGCCCACGTGGGGGACCTGCTCACCATGACGGCCGGATCCGGGTAGGGCACGATCGTCGGATGATTGTGGGCGTTCCCCGCGAGGTGAAGAACCACGAGTACCGCGTGGCGATCACCCCAGCAGGGGTCCGGGAGCTCACCGCCCGCGGCCACGGCGTGCTCCTCGAGCATGACGCCGGTGCGGGCGCGGGCATCCCCAACGAGGATTTCGTGGCGGCCGGGGCGCAGATCAGCGCGGACGCCGACGAGGTGTGGGGCGGCGCCGGGCTCGTGCTGAAGGTGAAGGAGCCGGTGGCGTCGGAGTACCACCGTCTCCGCGCCGACCAGGTGCTGTTCACCTACCTGCACCTCGCGGCGTCGAAGGAGTGCACTGACGCGCTCGTGACGTCGGGCGCCACCGCGATCGCGTACGAGACCGTCCGGCTGCCCGACGGCTCGCTCCCGCTGCTCGCCCCGATGAGCGAGGTGGCCGGCCGGATGGCGCCGCAGGTCGGGGCGCACTACCTGCAGCGCACGGCGGGCGGGCGCGGGGTGCTGCTCGGCGGCGTCTCCGGTGTGCCCGCAGGCAAGGTCGCCGTGCTCGGCGCGGGCGTCTCCGGCATGAACGCCGCGACGATCGCGCTCGGCCTGCAGGCCGAGGTGGTCGTGCTGGACACGAACATCAACCGGCTGCGCCAGATCGACTTCACCTACCGCGGCCACCTGCAGACGATCATGAGCAACGCCTATGAGGTGGAGCGGGCGTGCCTGTGGGCCGACCTCGTGGTCGGCGCCGTGCTCGTGCCCGGAGCGAAGGCGCCCAAACTCGTGTCCAACGAGCTGGTGGCTCGCATGCGCCCGGGCTCCGTGCTGGTCGACATCGCCGTCGACCAGGGCGGCTGCTTCGCCGACTCGCGGCCCACCACCCACGGCGACCCGGTGTTCCGCGTGCACGAGTCGACCTTCTACTGCGTGGCGAACATGCCCGGCGCGGTCCCCAACACCTCCACGCGCGCCCTGACGAACGTGACACTGCCCTACGTGATCGCCCTCGCGGACCGTGGCGTCGCCGGCGCCGTCGAGGACGACCCGGTGCTGGCGGCCGGCGTCAACGTGGCCGCAGGGCGGGTGGTGCAGCCCGAGGTCGCCGCGGCGCACGGCCTCGCTGTGACCCCGTTGACCGACGTGGCCGGCGAACTACCGGAACCGCGGTGACAGTGCGCGACGGCGGCGGTTGCCCGGACCCCTTCGGGCACGATCCTTCCGTTTTGATGACTCGGCGCGCACGTTTTCCTACCCTGAGTGCAACGGGCAGGTGAGGCGGTTCGGGTCGAGGGGGAATCCACCCGATGACGGATAGCGGGCTGGGCGCGGTCTTCCGCGTCCGAGAGTTCAGGGTCGTCTGGACAGCCGAGCTCTTCTCGGTTGCGGGCGACCAGTTGGCGCGCGTCGCACTTGCGGTGCTGGTGTACGGGCGCACCGGGTCGGCGGCGTGGGCGGCGTTCACCTACGCCCTGACGTTCCTACCGGCGCTGCTCGGCGGTGTGCTGCTCGCAGGACTCGCCGACAGCTACCGCCGCCGCGAGGTCATGATCACTTCCGACCTGCTGCGGGCGGCGCTGGTCGCGCTGATGGCGATACCGCAGATGCCGTTGTGGGCCCTCTGCGGGCTGCTGGTCACCGTCGTGTTGCTCGGTGCGCCGCACACCGCGGCTCAGGGCGCCCTCCTGCCGGTGATCCTGCGCGGCGAGCTGTACGAGCGCGGCCTCGCCGTCCGCCAGATCACGACCCAGTCCGCCCAGCTGGCCGGGTTCGCCAGCGGTGGCCTGCTCGTCGCGGCGCTCACGCCGTCGGTCGCGCTGCTCGCCAACGCCGTCACGTTCGCCCTTTCGGCCGTGCTCGTGCGCGCGGGGGTGGCTGACCGGCCGCGGCCGGGACGATCCGACGGCAGCCAGGAGTCCGGCCAGGAGTCCCACTCAGCCTCGGTCGGCGGCCTCCGGGGGGCGGTCGCCGGGTTCGCCGAGATCGCCGCCGACCCCCGGCGCCGCGCGCTCGTCGCGCTCGCCTGGCTCGTCGGCTGGTACGTCGTGCCGGAGGCGCTTGCCGCGCCCTACGCCGACCAGCTCGGCGCGGGGCCCGCCGTCGTCGGGCTGCTCATGGCAGCCGACCCGCTCGGCAGCGTGCTGGGCGCGTGGCTGTTCGTCCGCTACGTCCCGGCCGAGACCAGGGCACGGCTCGTCGGCCTGCTCGCGGCGGCCGCAGGTCTGCCGCTGCTGGTCTCGCTGTTCCACCCCGGGGTGGCGCTCACCGTCGTCCTGTGGGCGTTGTCGGGGGCGCTGGCCACCGCCTACCTCCTCCAGACGCAGGCGAGCTTCGTCCGGGCGACGCCTGACGGCAGCCGTGGGCGCGCCATCGGCGTCGCGGCGTCCGGAATCGTCGCGGCCCAAGGTGTCGCGGTCCTGGTCGGTGGCCTGCTGGCCGACCTCTGGGACCCCGCCACCGCCATCGCGGTCGCCGGCGCGGCCGGCGCTTCGATGTCGCTCTGTGGTGCCCTCGCGTGGCACCGGGCCAACCGGGGAGCCTCTGTCGGGGCCTCGGTGGGAGCGCCCTCGCGCGGTTGATCCCGCGGTTCACCAGCTCTTGTTGCGCATGGGGCGTCCTTCCGTGGGGTGTGTGGTCGGGGGTGGGGGGTGGTTCACCAGCTCTTGTTGCGCACCGAGGCGACCTTTCTGAGGTGTGTTCGGGGTCTGTGGAGGTCGGTCACCAGCTCTTGTTGCGCACGGGCGTCCTTCCGTCAGCGAGGTCGGGGGTGGGCTGGGGGGTGGTTCACCAGCTCTTGTTGCGCATGGGGCGTCCTTCCGCGGGGTGTGGTCGGGGGTGGGGGGTGGTTCACCAGCTCTTGTTGCGCACCGGGGCGACCTTTCTGAGGTGTGTTCGGGGTCTGTAGAGGTCGGTCACCAGCTCTTGTTGCGCACCTGCTCGTCCTTTCCGCGGGGTATCCGGAATTGTCCGCATTGCGTCACCAGCTCTTGTTGCGCACGGTTGTCCCCCCTGATCTACGACTTGGTGGCGCAGTGCAACTGCTTCGCCTCGGTCGGTGAGTACCGTCGACAACGTGCGATCATTTGTTTCAGTTACGATCCGCGCACGATGGGTGCCGATCCGGTCGGAACGGCGCGAACGGCGCGCCGGCCGCATCCGGGGCTGTACTGCGGCAACGGATCCAGCGCGACTCTCGTCACATTTTCCACACGTCTCCCGACCCGCAGGAGTGGCGGCCGCACGGGCGATGCTGGGGGATGCGCCGCTGGCTGCGCGGCCGAGACGCGGGCGACCTCCTCTCCCCGCCCGCCCGCCAGGCGCGGCGAGCAGAGGGTTGTTGCGTGTCCTTCGGTGTTCTCGCGGTACGTCCGATCACGTGACACCTGGGGCGGGTGTCCACTATCCTCACGTGCCGCGCCAGCGGACGAGTGAGAGTGCGAATGCCTAGCGATTCGAGCGAGGATGCGGGGGCACCCCAAGCGTCCGTTTGGCGGCTGCGCCATTGGGCCATTTGGCGCACTCCGCCCCGGTTGATGCTTCCGGTGCTGCTCGTCGAGCTCACCACTGTCGCTCTTGTGGCCGTGAGCCTTCGCGGAGCGAATATCGATCCTTCCGCGGCGCTCCTCGCCACGATGTTGTGCGGATTCGGGCTCCTGCACACGGAGATCGCCGTCCGGGTTGAGCGTGTGCGGCGCCGCGTCTCCGTCACCGCGCACGTCGACCTGAGCTCGGTCTGGACGTTCGCCGCGGCGCTCCTGCTCCCGCCCGCGCTCGCCGCGGTGGTCGCGGTGGTCGTGTTCACGCACCTGTGGTGGCGGTCGTGGCGCCCGCGGGTCGCGGTCTACCGGCACGTCTTCAGCACCGCCACGATCGTCCTCGCCTGCCTCGCCGTCTCCGCCGTGATGGCCGCCGACATCGGCGGCGGGGGGATCAACCTGCTGTCCGTCGGGCTGGCGCTGCTCGTCTACACCACGGTCAACAGCGCGCTGGTCGCCGGCGCGATCGCCATGAGCAGCGCCCAACCGGATCTCTCCACGGCACTCGGCCGGTGGGACGACAACATGCTGGAGATCGCGACGCTCTCGCTCGGGGCGCTCACAGCCGTCGCGCTCTCGGTCAACCCGCTCCTGGTGCTGTTCGTCCTCCCACCGCTGCTCGTGCTGCACCGGGCCGTGCTCGTGCGCCACCTCGAGGAAGCCGCGAGCACCGATGGGAAGACCGGTCTTCTGAACGCGGCTGCGTGGATGGTGCAGGCCGAGCGGGCACTGCGGAAGTCTGTGCGCCGGGGCGCTCCGTGCGGCGTGCTGGTGCTGGACCTCGACCACTTCAAGCTCGTCAACGACACCCACGGACACATCGCGGGCGACCACGTCCTGGCCGCGGTGGCGGACACCCTGCGCACCGAGGTGCGTGAGCGCGACCTGGTCGGCCGGTTCGGCGGCGAGGAGTTCGTGGTGCTGCTCGATGAGCTGGGCGAGAGGGGAGCGGGCGAGCTCGAGGCCGTCGCGGAGCGCATCCGGCACCGGGTGGCCGCGCTTCGCGTCGAGATCCCCACGCCGGACGGCCCGCTCACGGTCAGCGGCCTCAGCGTGTCGATCGGCGGCGCCGTCTCACCCACGGACGACGCCGAGCTCCGATCGGTGCTGCAGGTCGCCGACACCGCGCTCTACTCGGCCAAACGGGCGGGGCGCAACCTGGTTCGGCTCGGCAGGGCGCTGCCGTCGCCGTCGCCGACCTCGTCCGGCCTTCCGCCCGCCGCCGCGGGCTGAACGACGGGACTCTCAGCGGTCACTACTGTCGGTGACTGCGCCATCCGGAGGTCCACCCCCATGAGGGATCTCGCTCCTCCTGACACGTCCAGCAGGCCTCACTAGCCTCGTCAAGTAACACCGATCCGCCGCGGGAAGTCCGTCGCTGAGATGGAGGAAACGCTCGTGGATGATCCGTCCTCGCCGGACGCCCGCGGTTGGGCGCTGTGGAAGCTCCCCGCCAAGGTCGTCACCGTCGTCCTGGCCGTCGAGGCCGGCGCCATGGCACTCGTCGTCGCCAGGGCGTCCGTCCCGACGCTGCCGGACGTCGGGCTCGCCGCTTTCCTCGCCACCCTGAGCGTCGTGCACACAGAGCTGGCCACCGGTATCGAGCGGGCCAGGCGCCGCGCCGCGGAGACGTCCTACTTCGATCTCAGCTCGGTGTGGACGTTCGCGGCCGCGCTGCTTCTACCGCCGCTGCTCGCTGCCGCTGTGATCGGCGTCGTCTACCTGCACCTGTGGCAGCGGGTGTGGCGCCCGGCCCGGGTGCCGCTCTACCGGCACGTCTACACCACAGCCACGGTGTTGCTCGCCGCCGGCGTGGCGCGCGGCGTCGTCCAGGCAGCCGGCGGGCTGCCCAGCGGGCCCGAGGACGTCATCGGCGTCGTCGGGGTCGGGCTGGCAGTGCTCCTGTACGTCCTGGTCAACACCGTGCTCGTGGCCGCCGCGATCGCCTTCACCCGCGACCGGCCCGCCAGCCGCGACCTCATCGGCCGCTGGGACGACAACGCGCTCGAGGTCGCCACGATCTGCATGGGCGCGCTCGCCGCCGTAGCGCTGGGCTCCACACCGGGCCTGGTCGCGCTCGTGCTGCCGCCCATCCTCGTGCTCCACCGGGCCGTCCTGGTGCGCCAGCTGGAGGAGGAGGCGAGCACCGACTCGAAGACCGGGCTGCTGAACGCGGCGGCGTGGCAGACCGAGGCGTCTCGGACGGTCCGCCGCCTGCACCGCTCCGGCGGGTCGGCGGCCGTGCTCATCCTGGACCTCGACCACTTCAAGATGGTCAACGACGCCTACGGCCATCTCGCGGGCGACGTCGTGCTCGCTGCGGTGGCCGCGGAGCTGCGGGCCGGGGTGCGCGAGCCCGACATCGTGGGCCGGTTCGGCGGCGAGGAGTTCGTCGTCCTGCTGCCGGACCTGGCCAACGGGGCCGCTGGCCAGGGCCAGATGTACGAGGTGGCCGAGCGCGTCCGCAAGCGGGTCGCCGCGCTCGACGTGGCCGTCCGAACGCCCGACGGAGGCCTCACCATCACCGGTGTCACGGTCTCGGTGGGGGCCGCGGCAGTGCCCGGCGACGGGACCACTTTGGAGCAGGTGATGAAGGCCGCCGACGTCGCGCTTTACGCGGCCAAACGCGACGGGCGCAACGTCGTGCGGGTCGCGGCGGGCGGGCTCCCGATCCCCGACATCCCGGCCCCGCGCCAGGCCAGCTGACCCCCACCCGATGCGGCGACGGCTCCCGCTTTGCGGCGTCGCCTAAGCTGACCCGGGTGACCGTGTTGCGATCCATCCGTGGCCCGGCAGACCTCAAACGGCTCGAGGCCGACCAGCTCCCGTCGCTCGCCGCTGAGATCCGCCGCGAGCTGGTGACGTCGGTGTCCCGCACCGGCGGGCACCTCGGCCCCAACCTCGGCGTCGTCGAGCTGACCATCGCGCTGCACCGCGTGTTCGACTCGCCGCGCGACACCCTGATCTGGGACACCGGGCACCAGGCCTACGTCCACAAGATGATCACCGGGCGGCAGGACGGCTGGGACCAGCTCAAGAAGACCGGCGGGCTCTCCGGGTACCCGTGCCGCGCCGAGAGCGACCACGACCACGTGGAGAACAGCCACGCGTCCACATCGCTCTCGTGGGCCGACGGCGTCGCGCGCGCCTACGAGCTCACGGGGCAGCAGCGTCACGTCGTCGCGGTGATCGGCGACGGCGCGCTCACCGGCGGCATGGCCTGGGAGGCGCTCAACAACATCGCCGCCGGCAAGGACCGCAATGTCGTCATCGTCGTCAACGACAACGGGCGCTCCTACGCCCCGACGATCGGCGGCCTCGCCGACCGGCTCGCCACACTCCGGCTGCAGCCGGGCTACGAGCGGGTGCTGGAGGCGGGCAAGCAGGCGCTGTCGAGCACGCCGGTCGTCGGCAGCACCCTCTACGCTGCGGTGCACGCCGTGAAGGCGGGCCTGAAGGACGCGCTCAGCCCGCAGGAGCTCTTCTCCGACCTCGGCCTCAAGTACTTCGGCCCGGTCGACGGCCACGACATCGAGGCCATGGAGTCCGCGCTGCGGCGCGCCCGCCACTTCGGTGGCCCCGTGATCGTGCACGCGGTGACGCAGAAGGGCCGGGGCTACCCGCCTGCAGAGAACGACGAGGCCGAGCAGATGCACAGCCCTGCCGCGTTCGACCCGGAGACGGGCCTGCCGACGGGGCCGCCGTCGGTGAGCTGGACCAGCGTGTTCGCCGAGGAGATGGTGGCGCTCGGGGCGCGCCGATCCGACATCGTCGCGATCACCGCGGCGATGCTCGGGCCCACCGGGCTCGTGCCGTTCTCGAAGGCGTTCCCGGAGCGCTGCATCGACGTGGGCATCGCCGAGCAGCACGCGCTGACGTCCGCGGCCGGGCTCGCGCTCGGCGGGCTGCACCCGGTCGTCGCCCTGTACTCCACGTTCCTCAACCGGGCCTTCGACCAACTCCTGATGGACGTCGCGCTGCACCGCAAGGGCGTCACGCTCGTGCTGGACCGCGCGGGCGTCACCGGCAACGACGGGCCGTCGCACAACGGCATGTGGGACCTGTCGCTGCTGGGCATGGTGCCCGGGATGCGGGTCGCCGCACCCCGCGACGCCGGCACGCTGCGGGAGGAGCTGGCCGAGGCCGTCGAGGTCGACGACGGGCCGACGGCGATCCGGTTCCCCAAGGGTTCCGTGGTCGAGTCCGTCCCTGCCTTGCGGCGCGTCGGCGGCGTGGACGTGCTGCATGAGCCGGCCGAGGACGCATCGGTGCTCCTCGTCTGCGCCGGGGCCTTCGGTGCGCTCGGCGTCGCCGCAGCGGAGCGGCTCGCGCAGCAGGGTGTTGCGGTCACCGTGGTCGACCCGCGCTGGGTGCTGCCGGTGCCCGAGGTGCTCGCCGACCTCGCCCGTGCCCACCGGCTCGTCGTCACCGTCACCGACTGCGGCCGCCACGGCGGGTTCGGCTCGGCGCTCGCGGACCTGCTGCGCTCCTATGAGTGCGACGTCCCGCTGCGCGACCTGGCGATCCCGCAGCGGTTCCTCGACCACGGCAGCCGGGCCGACGTGCTCGCCACCGCCGGGCTCACCGCGCAGGACGTGGCGCGGCGGGTCACGGAGTGGGCGGCCGCACTGTCCGGTGCCCGGGTGTCGGAAGAGGCGCAGGCTTCCGGGGATCCGGCCGCGTCGGAGGATCCGCGCTGATGCGCCTGCTGGTCGTCGAGGATGAGCGGGCGCTCGCCGACGCGGTCGCCCGGGGGCTCCGCCGTGAGGGCATGGCGGTCGACGTCGCCTACGACGGCGACACGGGGCACGAGAAGGCGCTCATCACGCGCTACGACGTCGTGGTGCTCGACCGGGACCTGCCCGGGATGAGCGGCGACCGGCTGTGCGCCGAGATCGTGGCCTCCGGCGCCACCACCCGCGTCCTGATGCTGACGGCCAGCGGCACCCTCGCGGACAAGGTCGACGGCCTCTCCCGCGGAGCCGACGACTACCTCGCGAAGCCGTTCGACTTCCCCGAGCTGGTGGCCCGCTGCCGCGCGCTCGCCCGCCGCGCCACCCCGGCTGTGCCGCCGCTGCTCACCGCGGGTGATGTGGCCCTCGACCCGGCCCGGCGCACCGTGCACCGGGCGAACCGGGCCGTCGAACTCACCCGCAAGGAGTTCGGGGTGCTCGAGGTGCTCCTCGGCGCAGGCGGTGCCGTGGTGAGCAGCGAGGAGCTGCTGGAACGCGTGTGGGACGAGAACGCCGACCCGTTCACCACCACCGTGCGGGTCACGGTGATGACGTTGCGCAAGAAGCTCGGCGACCCCGGCGTGATCGAGACGGTGGTGGGCGCCGGGTACCGGGTGCCGGCCGCCGGCTGAGCGGGGTGGTGCGGTGCTGCTGGACCGCCTGCGAGTGGGCCGCGTGCTGCGGGGCGTCGGCCTGCGGCCGCGTCTCACGCTCGTCTGCACCGTCGTCGTCGCGTTGGTGAGCGCCCTGCTGCTCTGGCTCGGCTGGCTGCTGGTGGGCGGGGTGGCCCGCGCGGTGCCCGCGCTCCCGCCCGGCACCGCCGTGCGCGTGGGAGACGTCAGCGTGCCCGCAGAGCAGCTGAGCGATGCGCTCGGGGAGGCGGCCCGCGCCGACGTGCTGCGTGCAGGGCTCATCGCGTTCCCGCTGGTGGTGGCCGCCGCCGCCGTGGTGTCGTGGGTGCTCGTCGGCCGTGTGCTCGAGCCTCTCCAGGCCGTCACCGCGACGGCCCGCCGCCTCACCGTCGAGTCCCTCGACACCCGCACCGGGCTGCGCGACGCCCGCGGCGAGGTCGCGGAGCTGGCCGCCGGTTTCGACGCGATGCTCGACCGGCTGCAGGCCGCGTTCGACGCGCAGCGCCGGTTCGTCGCGAACGCCAGCCACGAGCTGCGCACCCCGCTGTCGGTGCTGCGCACCGAGGTGGACGTGACCCTCGCCGACCCCGACGCCGACGAGGCGGAGCTGCGACGCATGGCCGAGGTGGTGCGCGACGCCACCCGCCGCGCCGACGACCTCGTCGCCGGGCTCCTGCTGCTCGCCCGCACCGAGGGGGCTGGGCTCGCCGACGTGGCGCCCGTCGACCTCGCCGAGGTGGCCGTCCCGGCGCTCGCCGCCGTGCGGGGCGAGGCCGCGCGGCGGGGGCTGCGGATGCAGGTACGCAGGGCCCGGGCGCCGACCCGCGGCGACCCGGTGCTGCTCGAGCGGGTGGCAGGCAACCTCCTGGAGAACGCGGTGCGCCACAACCATGAGGGCGGCTGGGTGGAGGTGTGCACGGCTACGCGCGACGGGTTCGCGCAGCTGCAGGTGACCTCCAGCGGGCCCGTGATCCGCGGCGACCGCGTGGCCGAGCTGTTCGAACCGTTCCGCCGCGGCCCGGTGGCTCGCACGGCCGACACCGCAGGCTCGGGCCTCGGCCTGTCGATCGTGCGGGCGGTGGTGCGGGCGCACGGCGGGAGGGTGCACGCCGAACCGGTGGCAGGTGGCGGCCTGCGGGTGACGGTGCAGTTGCCGACCGCGTGAGCGAACCGGCGCTAGGGCCTAGCTCCGGACGGTCAGCGCCTGTTCCAGCAGGTCCGAGAGCAGGGCCACCTGCCACGGCCGTGCCCCGCCCGCGCGCAGGGCGCCCGCGACGTCGCCGTCGGCGGGCGGGGACCAGCAGAGGCGGCGCACGAGGTCGGGCTGCAGGAGGTTCTCCACCGGCACCGACCACTGCTCGCCGACGCCCTGCACGGCGGCGCGGGCGGCGGCGAGGCGGGCGGCGGCGTCGGGGTCGCGGTCGCCCCAGCGGGCGACGGGCGGCGGGCCGTCGTTCGGCGGCGCGGTGCGGGGCAGCTCGGAGGGGTCGAGCCGGGCGGCCTCGGAGAGCGCTGCGAACCAGTAGCTGGTGAGGCGGCGCTGCGCGCGGCCACGGAAGATCGGCATCGCGGCCAGGGCGTGCGCGGTCTCGGGGGTCGCTGCGGCGGCCTCGACGATCGCGGCGTCGGGCAGCACGCGCCCGGGAGCGATGTCGCGCTCGGCGGCCAGCCGGTCGCGGGCCTCCCAGAGGGCGCGCACGGCGGCGAGCAGGCGCGGCTTGCGCAGCTTGTGGATCCCGGACGTGCGTCGCCACGGCTCGGCGCGCGGAACGGGCGGGGGTGCGGTGCGGACGGCCTCGAACTCCTGCATGGCCCAGTCCAGCTTGCCCTGCTCGGTCAGGAGGGTTGCCAGCACGTCGCGCAGCTCGATCAGCACCTCGACGTCGAGCGCGGCGTAGACGAGCCAGTCCTCGGGCAGGGGCCGGCGCGACCAGTCGGCGGCGCCGTGGCCCTTCTCCAGCGACAGCCCGAGCATCTGCTCGACGAGCGGGCCGAGTCCCACACGCGGGAGGCCGGCGAGCCGTCCGGCCAGCTCGGTGTCGAACAGCGAGGCCGGGGCGAGCCCGACCTCGGCCAGGCAGGCGAGGTCCTGGTTGGCCGCGTGGAGCACCCACTCCGGCCCGGTCACGGCAGGAGCAAGCGTCGAGAGGTCGCTGCCCAGCGGGATCGGGTCGACGAGCGCGGTGCCCGCACCTGCGCGGCGGAGCTGGACGAGGTAGGCGCGCTGCGAGTACCGGAAGCCGGACGCGCGCTCGGCGTCGACCGCGATCGGCCCGGTACCCGCAGCGAACTCGCCGGCAGTTCTAGCCAGCGCGGCGGGGTCCTCGACTACGGCGGGCAGCCCCCCGGCCGGCGCCAGCAGTGGCGTCGGTGTGGGTGGCGCCTCTCCGTCGTGCTCGGGATGCCCCGCCTGATCGAGCCGTTCCGGATCGATGCGAGCGAGGTGGGGCCGTTCTCCGCTCAGCGGATGACCCCGGCGCGCATCGCGAGCGCGACCATCTGGGCGCGGTCGCCTGTGCCGAGCTTGCGCCCGATCCGCGATAGGTGGCTCTTCACGGTGAGGGCGGAGAGGCTCAGTGCCTCACCGATCTCCTTGTTGGACTGCCCGTCCGCCACGAGCTGCAGCACCTCCACCTCACGCGCCGACAGCTCGCGCGGGGTGTTGTCGGTGCCGGGCACGCGGGTGCCGGTGGCGAGCAGCGGAGCGACCGTCGGGTCGGCGTAGACGCCGCCGTCCAGCACTCGCTTCACGCCATCGGTGACGATCGCCGCGGAGGCCGACTTCAGGAGGTAGGCCTGCGCCCCCGCCTGGAAGGCCGACCGCACGGCGTACGGGTCGTCCGAGGATGCCAGCACCACGAGGCGGTTCCACCCCAGCGAGCGCAGTTCGGTGACGAGGTCGAGCCCGCTCCCGTCAGGGAGACCGAGATCGAGGATCGCGAGGTCGCACGGCCCGTTGGCGTGGGCTCTGGCCCGCGCCTCCGCGACGGATGCGGCCTCGTACACCGTGCCTGCGCCCATCGAGCGCAGCCGGGCGGCGATCGCCTCGCGCAGGAGCGGATGGTCGTCAACCACCAGCACCGAGAACAGCTCTTCCCGCGGGTGCGGAACCATCGCGGGCGACAGCACAGCACCGGTGGTGCCGCGCACTGGAGCGCCCTGGCCCACAACGGCCACGTTACCTCCCTGGAGTCGGTCGTTGCCCCCCGACCGGCACCAGAACCCCGGTCGATTGGAACCTTCGCCCGACCGCCCGAGGAGGTGTCGTGGAGGAAGCGTAGCCCCCCAAGCGGTCTAACGTCGTGTAGTGGTTCGCACTTGTCCGGGTGAAAGTTACAGCGTTGTCGACGATGATCCACCCGATAGGGTGATCATTCTGATCACGGGGAGCGCAACAAGAGTGGTTGAACGCCTGATCAGACGGTGCGTCGGGCGAGCGGGAGGACCCCAGTAGGAGGTAGTCCGGCTGCCGACGCGACGAGTCCGCAGAACGCTTCCGCATGCCGGGAAAGGTCGCTCCCGACCGGTGTCCAGGACGCCCGAAGCTCCACGTCGTCGTCGCGGCGGGGGCCTGCGATGTCCCCGAACCGCACGGAAGAGGTCTGGGTGACGGTGCCGCCGAGGGCCACGTAGTCGGCGCCGGCGTCGTCGAGGGCCTCGGTGAGCCACGACCAGCCGACGATCGGCAGCATGTCGTCGCCCCGCTGCTCCGGTTCCACGCGGGCCTGCACGAAGCAGACCAGGCGGAAGGTGCCCTCCCATGCCTCCTGGCCTGCCGGGTCGTGCAGCAGGATCAGCCTGCCGGACGTGTCGGGCTCCGCGATGTCGTCCTCCGCTGCGGGGGTGAGGCCCTCCGCGTCGGCCTCCACCGCGAACGCCCAGGTGAAGGGGGCGAGCCGGGGTGGCGCGTCGAGCGTGGAGACGGCGAGCTCAGGCCTCAGCCGCACGGCGCGCAGCGAGGCGACCGCCTGCTGGAACTCCGGAGGTGGGGCGGGCGCGTCGGGCACGAGCCTGGACTCTAGGTCGCTCTCCGTGATCCGCAGCCGAGGCGCGCCGCGAACGTCGCAACCCGGATGGGCGACCGGTGCGCGGTGCGTGGTCGGTGCATGGGAGGATGATGAGGCCATGGCGCCCTCCGCACCCCTCGTCGCTCGCCGCGATCTTCGTTCGGCGCCGTTCCTGGCCGCGACCAGGGGAAAGACCCCGTCCCACGTGCCGGTCTGGTTCATGCGGCAGGCCGGGCGCTCGCTGCCGGAGTACCGGGCACTGCGCGCGGGCGGCGACATGCTGCAGGCCTGCCTCACCCCCGAGCTGGCCTGCGAGGTCACGCTGCAGCCGGTGCGTCGCCACGGCGTCGACGCCGCCGTCCTGTTCAGCGACATCGTGGTGCCGCTCTTCGCGGCGGGGGTCGACGTGACCATCGTCCCGGGCACCGGCCCGGTGATCGCCGAGCCGGTGCGCACGATGGCCGACGTCGAGCGGCTGCCGCTCCTCCATCCCGAGCAGATCACCCCCGTGACCGACGCGATCGGCCTGCTGCTGCGGGAGCTGGGGGAGACCCCGTTGATCGGTTTCGCCGGCGCGCCGTTCACCCTCGCCTCCTACCTCGTCGAGGGCGGCCCGAGCCGCAACCACGAGCGCACGAAGGCGCTCATGCGGTCGGCGCCCGACGTGTGGCACGCGCTGATGGCGCGGCTCGCCGAGATCACCGGCGCGTTCCTGCAGGCCCAGGTGGCCGCCGGGGTCGACGCCGTGCAGCTCTTCGACTCGTGGGCGGGGGCGCTCTCGGAGCGCGACTACCGCCAGTACGTCCTGCCACACTCCGCGCGCGTGCTGCACGGCCTCGACGACGCCGGCGTCCCGCGGATCCACTTCGGCGTCGGCACCGGCGAGCTGCTGGGCGCGATGGCCGAGGCCGGCACCGACGTCATCGGCGTCGACTGGCGGGTGCCGCTCGACGAGGCCGCGCGCCGCACCGGTGGCATCCATCCGGTGCAGGGCAACCTGGACCCGGCCGTGCTGTTCGCCGACGCCGCGTCCGTCGAGGCCGAGACGCGCCGCATCGTCGACGAGGGCCGCGCCGCCCCCGGCCACGTGTTCAACCTTGGCCACGGGGTGCTGCCCGAGACCGACCCGGACGTCCTCACCCGGCTCGTCGAGCTGGTGCACTCGCTGCGCCCATGACGGCCGGGCCCACCGTCGCCGTCGTCGGTGGCGGGATCTCCGGGCTCGCCGCGGCGCATCGCCTCCGCGCCCTGCTCGGGCCCCGCGCCGAGCTCACCGTGCTGGAGCAACGCGAGCGCATCGGCGGCGTACTGCACACCGTCGACCTCGCGGGGGTGCCGTTCGACGTCGGCGCGGAGGCGTTCCTCGTCCGTAGGCCCGAAGTCCCCGCGCTGCTCGCCGAGCTGGGTCTCACGGAGCAGCTTGTGCACCCGGGACCGGCCGCGGCGTCGGTGCGGGCGAACCGGCGCACCGGGCCGTTGCCCGCAGGCACCCTGCTCGGCGTGCCGACCAGCGCCGCGCGGCTCGATGGGCTGCTTTCGGACGCCGGGCTGGCCACGGTGGCCGCCGAGCCTGAACAGCCCCTGCAGTGGCAGCCTGGTGGTGACGTGGCGCTCGGCGGGCTGCTGCGCGCCCGCTTCGGCGATGAGCTGGCCGACCGGCTCGCCGACCCACTGCTCGGCGGGGTGTACGCCGGACGGGTCGACGCGCTCGGGCTGCGCGCCACCGTGCCCGCCCTCGCCGCCGCCCTCGACGCAGGCGCATCTTCCCTCACAGCTGCGGCCGACGCGGCGACCCCGCCCGCTCCGGCGAGCCGTGCTCCAGGGCCCGTGTTCGGCGCCGTCCGCGGCGGGTATCAGGTGCTCCTCGACGCCCTCGCCGCCGCCGCGCGTACGGACCTGCGGCTCGGCACCACCGTCCGCGAGCTGGCCCGCCGCGAGGCCGGGTGGCGGCTGACGCTCGGCCCCACCACCGCCCCGGAGGCCCTCGACGTCGACGCCGTGGTGCTCGCCGTCCCGGCCCCGGCGGCGGCCCGGCTGCTGGTCGGGGTGGCGCCCGCCGCCGCCCGGGCTGCGGGTGACGTGGAGCTGGCCTCCTCGGTGGTGGTGGCGCTCGCCTTCCGGCCGCAGGACGCCGCGGGCCTGCCGTCGACCTCGGGAGTGCTGGTCGCGGCGGACGAGCCGCTGTCGGTCAAGGCCGTCACCCACTCCACCACGAAGTGGAGCCACCTCGCCCCGGACGGGCTGGTGCGGCTGCGCGCGTCGCTCGGGCGCTTCGGCGAGGCCGCGACCCTGCAGGCCGACGACGCCGCGCTGACCGCGCGCGTCCGCGCCGACCTGGCGACGCTCGCGGGGATCACCGCCGCCCCGGTGGCTGTGCACGTCCAGCGGTGGGGCGGTGGCCTCCCGCAGTACGGGGTCGGCCACCTCGACCGGGTGCACACGATCGAGCACGGCCTGCCCGCCGGCCTGGCCGTCGCCGGGTCGGCGCTGCACGGGGTCGGCGTCCCGGCCTGCGTGGCCACGGGCCGGGCCGCCGCCGAGCGGGTCGCCGCCGGCCTTCGATCGGGACCCTCCTAGCCGGCCGCCACCGACAGGGCGGCCTGCCGCAACCTGTCGTCGCTCACGGCCCGCAGCACGGCGTCGGCGAGGTCCGCGCGGCGGATGGAGAACGAACCCCGCACGTTTGCGCCGACCCGGCTGCGGAACCGCCCTGTGCTCGGTCCGTCGGTGAGCCGCGGGGGCAGCACGATCGTCCAGTCGAGGCCGCTGGCCCGCACGATCTCCTCCATCGCCCGCATGTCCGCGAAGCCGTGCCGGAGCACGTAGCCGAGCAGCGGCTTCACAAGGAGTCGGACGAGCAGCCCGTCGCCGGTGGTGTGGGCGCCCGAGGCGCTCACCACCACGAGCCGGCGCACGCCGGCCTCCTGCATCGCGGGAACGATGACGCGGGAAGCGTCGACGCGCACGGTCGTCGGGCCGTTGCCGCTCCCGCCCAGGGCGTCGACCACGGCGTCGGCGCCGGTGACGGCGCTGAGCACGGCCGCGCGGTCGGCGAACGTCGCGACGGCAACCCGCAGCCCGTCCCGCGGGGCCAGGCGGAGCCGCGCCGGGTCCCGCACCACGGCCGTGACCGTGTGCCCCGCGGCCAGTGCCTGTTCCACGACCAGCCGGCCCGTGCCGCCGGACGCACCGAAGACAGTGAGTTCCATGACCCCTCCTGTAGGGTTAGTAAACGCTAACCACCATGGTGGGTGAGTACTCACTCACCCGTCAAGTGGAGCTGAGGAGGCGCATGGGTACGCGCGAGGAGATCCTGGCCGCGGCGGCCCGGATCATGCGGACCGAGGGCTACTCGCGGGCCACGACGAAGGCGATCGCGGCGGAGGCCGGCTACTCCGAGGCCGCGCTGTACAAGCACTTCGCCGACAAGACCGAGATCTTCCTGAGCGTCCTGGCCGAGGAGATGCCGGGGCTGAGCGCGCTGATCGGCCGCCTGGAGGAGCGGGCGGGGGCAGGCACGGTGCAGGCCAACCTGGAGGAGGTCGCCGCCACCGCCATCGCCTTCTACACCGAGAGCTTCCCGGTGGCGATGTCGTTGTTCTCCACGGCGACGCTGCTCGCCGCACACCGGGACCGCGTCCGCGAGCTGGGTGCCGGACCGCGTGCGCCGCTCGACGGGATCGCGCGCTACCTCGACGCCGAGCGACGCCTCGGCCGGATCAGCGCGACGGCCGATCCCATGGCGGTGGCGTCGCTCCTGCTCGGCGCGTGCTTCCAGCAGGCGTTCCTGGCGGCGTTCGTTGGCGAGACGCCGTCGGCGTCCGTCCGCGCGGAGCTCGCCGGGCGGCTGGTGGCGGCTCTCCTCGCCCCGCTGTGAGGAGTGGCAGGATGGAAAGCATGGCACGTCTCGACTACGCCGAGCTGAACAGCGCGATCCGCTACACCATGTGGTCGGTCTTCCGAGTCCGGCCCGGCGTGCTGGGCGAGGACCGCGCAGACGCCGCGGCGCAGGTCACCGACTTCCTCGACGCGCTGGCCGGCAAGGGCGTCAGCGTCCGCGGGGTGTACGACCTCGCGGGCCTGCGTGCGGACGCCGACTACATGCTCTGGTGGCACGCCGACAACGTCGAGGCCCTGCAGTCGGCGTACGCCGCGCTGCGCCGCACCACCGACCTCGGGCGGGCGAGCGAGCCGGTATGGAGCCAGGTGGCGCTGCACCGGCCGGCCGAGTTCAACAAGAGCCACGTCCCGGCGTTCCTCGCGGGCGAGGAGGCCAGGCGCTACGTCTGCGTGTACCCGTTCGTGCGGTCCCTGGACTGGTACCTCCTCCCCGACGAGGAGCGCCGCAAGATGCTGGCCGACCACGGCAAGGCCGCGCGCGGTTACCCGGACGTCCGGGCCAACACGGTGCCGGCCTTCGCGCTCGGCGACTACGAGTGGATCCTCGCGTTCGAGGCCGACGACCTCGATCGGATCGTCGACCTCATGCGGGACCTACGGGCCACCGAGGCCCGCCGCCACGTCCGCGAGGAGGTCCCGTTCTTCACGGGCCCGCGCGTGCAGCCCGGCGACCTTCTGGCCACCCTCCCCTAGAAGCGCGCTGAAAGCACCGTCCCAGATCAGGGACAGGGCTCGTACAACCGCCGCGTCTCCTGCTCCGAAACAGGGCCGGCCGCGGCGTAGGCCGCGGGGTCGGAGAACCGGCACCCGAACGCCGGGTCGGCCACGGCTTCCGCGTCAGTCACCGGGTCGCCGTCCGGGCGGTCGCCGCCCTTCACCCACGCCACCAGATCGTCCCAGGCCGTGCCCGCCTCCACCGCCGAGAACTCGCAGTGGCCGGTGGCCCGGATCGCCCGCTGCACGAGGAGCTCCGATCGGCCGGCGTCGGCGACCTCCCCGGCGTAGATCTGCTCCATCGAGAACGGGACGAACAGGTCGCCGAGGTCGTGCAGCGACAGCACCGGCACCCTCGGCCTGCCCTGTACCTGCGCGACGGGTGTGAGCCGGCCGGACTCCCGGACATCGGCTGCCGCGGGCGGCACGCGCTGCACGACGGCATCGATGTCGACCGGCGCGTCCGGGGCGTAGTCGGTGTGCAGGTTCGTGGCCACCAGGCCCGGGTCGGCGGCCACCCCGTCGACCGGAGTGGGGCTCGCGTCCGGCACCCCGAGCTGGAACAGGAAGTCCTTCCAGAACGAGTAGGACGCCTCGGCACCCGGCCGGGCCCCTCCCGAATCGAGCACGGTGGCGGCGCGCAACTGCTGCCCGGCCGGAGTGGTGACGGCCGGGTCGTTCGGCGCGAGGCCCAGCCCGGCGTAGACGGCCGGGAGCACGGTCGAGGCGTAGTCCGGCGGCGGCGGGTACGCCCGCACGCCCGCAAGCGCCTCGGCGGCGAGCTGGTGGTCGAGCAGGTAGTCGAACAGCTCGTGGTCGCCGAGCGCCCCGCACATCGGCAGGGCCCCGTCGTAGAAGCCGGGGTTCTCCTCGAGCGACCGGGCGATGATGTGCCCGCCCATCGACACCCCGGCCACGTAGGTGCGGCCGGGATCTCCGACGAGCTCGCCGAACCTCTCGGCCAGCGCGCGGGTCGAGCGCACTCCGGAGGCGACGTCGTAGCCGTTGCGGTCGTAGGACGAGGCCGCCCAGGCGTATCCCTGCTCGACGAACCGCTCGCGCAGCCCGAAGTCAGGGGCGTCGACCGTCAGCTCAGGACCGTTGCCGCGGTACCCGTGCGCCCACATGACCAGCTCGCCGTTCCACCGCGCCGGCACCTCGATGGCGTAGCCGGCGTTGCGGGTGACGCCGGTGAGCACGCGGGTCGGGGCGCCGCCGACGACCAGCGGGGCGAGCTCGGGCAGGACGATCGTGTAGCCCGGCCGCGCCGCGCCGACGTCCGGGTCGCCGTCGGAGGGCTCGGACGCCGCGGCAGGCGCGCTCGCCACTGCCAACCCGAGGATCGTGGCCAACAGCACCGCGAACGGACGGGTGGCGGGGCGCGGCATCGGACCTCCGGCAGCGTCGGAACAGGCGCGTGCTATCAGGCAGCTACAACATCTACCCGCCGGGAGCGATCATGGCTACCGCCGACGGGTGAACATGCCTCGGTTCAGCGCCGTCCGCTGTTCAGGTACGCGAGAACGGCGAGCACGCGCCGGTGGCCGCTGTCGGCAGGAGCGAGCCCGAGCTTGGCGAAGATGTTGCCGATGTGCTTGTGCACGGCATTGGCGGTGACGACCAGCCGCTCGCCGATCGTCGTGTTGTCGTGCCCCTCCGCCATGAGCGCGAGCACCTCCCGCTCCCGCGGGGTGAGCGTGCCGACCAGGTCGCGGTCCCGGCCGCTGAGCAGCTGCGGGGTCCATCACCGTGCCGCCGGTCGCCACCCGGTGCAGCGCGTCGAGGAATTCGGTCACCCGGCTGACGCGGTCCTTGAGGAGGTAGCCCACGCCACCGCGCCCGTCCGAGAGCAGCGTGTCGTTCGGCTCCGTGGCCGCGGTGCTCGGCCCGGCGCTAGCGGCGCTGCCGCTGCTGATGGTCTTCGTGTTCGGCGAGGAGGTGGGCTGGAGCTACCTGCTCCCGAAGCTGCTCCCGCTCGGGCTCTGGCCCGCGCTGCTGCTCAGCGGCGTGACCTGGGGTGTGTTCCACGCACCGTTCACGCTGCTGGGCTACCACTACCCGGATCTGGCGGGGGGATGGGCGATCGTGTCCACCACGGTGGCGTCGGTGCTGTTGGGCACGCTGATGGCGTGGCTGCGCCTTTCCACCGGCAGCATCTGGCCCGCCGTCGTGGCGCACGCCTCGGCCAACGTCGTGGCGGGCCAGATCCCGGCCGCGTTCGGCGAGGCGGCCGACCCGGCGGGCGCCACCACACGTCGCTGGGGGGCTGGCCGGGCTGGATCGCCATGGCCGCCGCGATCGCCGTGCTCGTGGCGACCGGGCAGCTGGCTCAGGCGTCCGGCTCGAGCCGCAGGGAGACGGAGTTGATGCAGTAGCGCAGGTCGGTGGGCGTGCCGTACCCCTCACCCTCGAAGACGTGGCCGAGGTGGCTGTGGCAGTTGGCGCACAGCACCTCCACCCGCCGCATCCCCAGGCTGACGTCGGCGCGCTCGATCACCGCGTCGCCCGCCAGGGGCGTGAAGAACGACGGCCAGCCGCAGTGCGACTCGAACTTCGTGTCCGATCGGAAGAGCTCCGCGCCACATGCGCGGCAGGAGTAAACGCCCGCCGTCTTCGTGTCGGTGTACTCGCCGGTGAACGCCTGCTCGGTGCCGGCCTGGCGCAGCACGCGGTACTCGTCGGGGCTGAGCTGGGCCCGCCACTCGGCGTCGGTCTTGACGACCTTGGGCGGCTGCTCGGTCACAGGATCCATGCCCACCAGACTATGTGCGATCCCGCGCCGGGCGCCGGTCCGTTGCGGACCGTCACCGCCAGCCCGGCCAGCAGCGCAGGCACCACCAGCCAGCCCACGCGTGTGGACGGGGCGAGCAGCGTCGCGAGGGTGAGCGCCGCCGCGGCGAACCCGGCCGCGCCCGCAGGTCCGGCGGGGGACGGGTGACGAGCCGGGCGAGCACGGCCGGCGCCGCGGCCGCGAGCAGCGCGAGCGCCACCCACCGCCCGCCCGGCAGCGCGGCCAGCCGGCCGCCGGGCAGCGGGCTCCCGGCCGGGCTCGGCACCCCGGCGAGTGCGCGGGCTGGTCGGTGACGGCGGCCATGCCCAGCGCGGCCACTCCGCAGGCCAGCACCCACCAGCGGTCTGCACACGCGGCGGGGCGATCTCGGTCCGGGTCAGCACGGCCGCCGACGCTAGGAAGCCCGCTGCCTCTGGCGCGTCCCGTCGGAGAGCCGTTGTGGCGGGCCGGATGTGGCTCTGTGGAGGGAGGTCGTGAGGGCCGCCCGTCCGTAGCATCGGGCGCGATGTCCCCGCTATCGCGGCGTCGCGCGGGAGGAGGCCCGGCGCGCCGTGCTGGAGGAACGCACCCGGATCGCGCGCGACATGCACGACGTCGTGGCCCATCACCTCTCGGCGCTCGCAGTGCGCGCGGAAAGTGCCCCGCACCGGCTGCCCGGCACCCCGCCGGAGGCCGCGGCCGAGTTCGGCACGCTCGCCGGGGCCGCACGGGAGGCCCTCACGGACATGCGCGGGCTGCTGGGCGTGCTGCGGGCCGACGACCCGGAGCGGCCGAGCGCCCCGGCACCCGATCTCGACGGGATCGCGGAACTGGTGGCGACGCTGCGCGGCTCGGGAATGGATGTCGAGCTGACGGTGACGGGGGAGCCGCGGCCGGTGCCCGGCGAGGTCGGGCCGGCCGGTGGTGCCGGGCGGCTCCGTTCTTCCCGGATAGCTACAGCCAGGTGGCGAGCACGAACAGCAACGCCTCCCACACCACGTAGGCGACACCCACGAGCAGCAGCACGACGATCAGAACGGCCGCCCAGCGGCGGCCGCCCTCGGCGCGGTTTGCGGAATCGGCGAAATCGCGCACACCGTCGAGGTAGCCCTCGACGGTGAAGGCGGGGGTGTGCCGCTGCATCCGGTCGAGATGGTCGGCGAAGGCCTGGGCATCCGGGTCGTGGGGGTCGAGCCCGACGAGTTCGTCGTCGAACTGCCGGGACCGGGCCGGACGGTCCGGTTCGTGGAGTTCGGGCACCTAGAACAGGGTAGCGGGTAGCGTGCGCCCTCGTGGCGAGCAAGAACGCGGCTGTGCTGTCCATCCCCGGCCCGGACGGCCCCCGCGAGGTGCGCCTGACCAGCCCGGACAAGGTGTACTTCCCGGAACCGGGCATCACGAAGGGCGAGGTGGTGGAGTACTACCGCGCCGTCGCGGAGCCCCTGCTCGGGGTGCTGCGGGAGCGGCCGACCAACCTCAAGCGCTACCCCGACGGGGTCGAGGGTGAGCCGTTCTACTCCAAGCGGCTGCCCAAGGGCGCGCCGGACTACGTCGAGACGGCGAAGGTGACGTTTCCGAGCGGGCGCACCGCCGACGCGTTCTGCCCCACGGAGCAGGCGGTGCTCGTGTGGGCCGCGAACATGGGCACGTTCGACTTCCACCCGTGGCCGGTGCGCCGCGCCGACGCCGACCGCCCCGACGAGCTGCGCGTCGACCTCGACCCGCAACCGGGCACCGACTTCGCCGACGCGAAGAAGGTGGCCGCCGTGCTGCACGAGGTGCTCGACGAGGCCGGTCTGGTCGGCTGGCCGAAGACGTCGGGCGGGCGCGGTATCCACGTGTTCTCCCGCATCCGGCCGGAGTGGGACTTCGTCGCCGTCCGGCACGCGGTCATCGCGATCGCCCGCCGGGTGGCCGACAGGCTCCCGGAACGCGCCACGGTCGACTGGTGGAAGGAGCAGCGCGGCGAGCGGGTGTTCCTCGACTACAACCAGGCCGCCAGGGACCGCACCGTCGCGTCGGCGTGGTCGGTACGCGGGCGGCCACGGGCCACGGTGTCCATGCCCGTGACCTGGGAGACGCTGCCGGACGTCGAGCCGGAGGACTTCGACGTGCGGACGGTGCCCGGGCTCTACGCCGAGCACGGCGACCCGCACGCCGCGATGGACGAAGCCGTCGGCGGGCTCGAGACCGCGCTCGACTGGTACGCCGCCGACGAACGTGACCGCGGGCTGGGCGACATGCCCTACCCGCCCGAGTACCCGAAGATGCCGGGCGAGCCGATGCGGGTGCAGCCGTCGCGCGCACGGCGCCCTACCAGCGGAGACATGTCGGCTGGTCGGTGAGATCGCGCCGTTGTGCCGACGAGAGTTGCAATCACGAACACGACAATGGCCACGACGACGGCCAGGACGATCCCCACACCGAGCCGTCGCGTTCACTCACGCGGCGAGCGCCTGCTCCCGGTGGGCGTCTTTGATGGCCCGGGCCATGATGATCAGGGCGATGTCCATGACCTCCGCGGTGACGTTGAGCGGTGGCAGCATGCGCACCACGCAGTCGTCGCGGCCGCCGAGCTCCAGGATGAGGCCGGCGCGCAGCGCGCGCGCCTGCACCTCCTCCGCCAGCTGTCCGGCGGTGCGGCCGTCGCCCGGTGCGTTGAGTTCGACGCCCCACATCAGACCCTTGCCCCTGATCTCGCGGACGGCGGGATGCGCGCTTAGCGGTTCCAGAGCTCGCGCGGCCTGTTCGCCGCGTGCCCGCACGTTGCCGAGCAGGTTGTCCCGGCGGACCAGCTCGACGGCTTTGGCGCCTGCGGCGAAGGCGAGCTGGTTGCCGCGGAAGGTGCCGGTGTGCGCGCCCGGGGCCCAGACGTCCAGGTCCTCGTGGTAGATGATGACGGCGATCGGGAGGCCCATGCCGCTGAGGGCCTTCGAGGCCACGATGATGTCGGGCTCGATGTCGTATTGCTCGAAGGCGAACCAGGTGCCGGTGCGGCCGCATCCGGTCTGCACCTCGTCGATGATCAGCGGGATGGCCAGGTGGCGGGTCAGCTTCCGCACCCGCTGCGCGAACTGCAGGGTGGCGGGGTTGACGCCGCCTTCGCCCTGCATCATCTCCATGATCACCGCTGCTGGCTTCGGGATGCCGCCGTTGGGGTCGGTCAGCGCCGTCTCCAGGAGCGCGGCGCAGGTGGTGTCCCAGGTGGCGGGGTCGACGTCGGCGGGGATGTCGCCCGAGGGGTAGGGGAAGAAGTGCACGCCGGGCATGCCGTTGGCGACCGGAGTTTTGGTAGACAGGTTGCCGGTCAGGGCCATGGCGGCGTGGGTGGTGCCGTGGAATCCGCCGCGGAACGCGATGATGTCGCCGCGCCCGGTGGCGGTCTTGGCGAGTTTGATCGCGGCGTCGACGGCGTTGGCGCCGGTGGGTCCGCAGAAGTGGATCTTCATGTGGTCGCGCATCGGCTCGGGCAGCATCGACAGTTGTGCCTCGGTGAAGGCGTCCTTGGCGGGTGTGGGCATGTCGAGGCCGTGGGTGAAGATCGACATCTGTTGTGTGGCGGCCTCGACCAGCTCGGGGTGGTTGTGCCCGAACGAGAGCACGCCTGCGCCGGCGAGGAAGTCGATGAACACGTTGCCGTCGAGGTCGCGGATGTAGCTGCCCTGGGCCTCGGCGACGGCGAACGGGAAGTGTCGTGGGTAGACGCGGGCGTTGGACTCGCGGCGCGCCTGGCGCTCGAGCAGCTCGGCGGAGCGCGGGCCGGGCAGCGGCGTGTTCACGTGCGGCGTTGTCACGTGCGGCTGTGCCGAGGCCAGGCGGGTTGTGGTGGTCACGAGATTCTCCCTCGGAGTTCGAATGGTGAGTGCGGGGGTGGGACCGGAGCCGGCAGCCGTCATGCGGCGAGCCGGCGCGGGTCCGGGCTGGGGCGCGGGCTCGGGCGCGATGCGACCGGGATCGCGTCGGTGGCCGACTCGAGCGCCGGGACGGTGGTGGGCGCGGGCGTCGAGCGCGTGACCGGACCGGTCTCGGTGGCCGGGTTGCCGGACCACCGTGTGAAGGGAGTGGTCTCCTCGCCCTTCATCAGGAAGCCGTCCGCGGCGAGCATCGAGCCCTGGCTCATCGTCACGCCGTAATGCACGAACGCCCCCACTCCGAGGACGACGCCGTCGCCGAGGGTGGTGTGGTTGGTCTTGAAGGTGCCGTCCTCGAGCGAGTGGCACTGGATGACGCTGCCGGCGTTGAGCACCACGTCGTCGCCCAGGGTGACCAGGGTCTTCTCGGGGATGGTGCTGCCGTCGTCGAACAGGCGCTTGCCGACCCGCACGCCGAGCAGCCGCCACTGCAGGGCGCGGAACGGGGTGCCGGCCAAGACCGGCGTGGCCAGCACCTTCCAGAGCCGCTCGTGGCGCCAGAAGTGCGGGTCGTAGATGGACACGAACTTCGGGACGAGGCGGTGGAATCCGAGCACGGCGCGTTCGGCGAAGGCGGCCAGCAGGATGTTGAACGCCGCGGTGGCGATGAGGGCGACGGTGTAGGCGAGCTCGCCGAACTGCTGGTAGAAGCCTGCGGCGATGGTCAGGAGCAGCACCATGGTGAAGAAGCCCAGGAACCGGAACAGCAGCAAGACCGCCATGCTGCCGATGTTGTGGCGCAGCTTGGCCGCGAGCCGCCTCGGCAGCTCCTGCGGCGTCTTGAGGTGGTCGAACCGGGAGTCCCGGGCGACCGAACGCGGGATCTCGAAGGGAGGTGAACCGAGCAGGCCGACGTTCTCGCGGACCGGCCCGTCGATCGGGACCATGACCTTCGTGGCGAGCAGGACGTTGTCGCCGATCTTCGCGCCGGCAGGCAGGGAGATGTTGTTCCCCATGAAGTTGCGCTTGCCGATGGTGATCGGCGACATGCGGAACGTGCTGCTGGAGTAGTCCGCGTTCATGAGCGAGACGCCGTCGGAGAGCATGGTGCCGCTGCCGATGGTGGTCAGCAGAGCGAGGTCCTGGCGGATCTCGGTGCCGAAGTTGGAGCCGGTCTGTTCGAGCTGCGGCTGGTGGTAGCCGATGAGACGGGTGTAGAGGGCGGCGGCGGAGCTGTCGCCGAAGAGCAGCATGAAGAACCTGGAGTTGCCCAGCCAGGTGATGGCCGAGGCCGCGAGGTGGCGCGGCCCGTAGAGCCGGTAGGTGCGGCCGGGGCGGACCAGGAGGGTGAGCAGGCGTGGGACGGTCGTCATGACGGCCAGGCTCAGCAGCACCCCGGCGAGGAACAGGATCGCCGAGATCGCCGCGATCGAGAGGTAGAAGCGCGGAGTGGCCAGCGAGGAGCGAGTGGGGTCGAAGAACTCGGACACCGCGGGGGAATCGGTCAGGAGAACCACCAGGACACCGGAGATGGCTGCGCTTGCCGCCAGCGTGACCATCAGCAGCAGCGCGCTGTAGACGAACCGGCGCAGCGATCCCCTCGGCGCGTCCGCGAGCACCTTGTAGTCGGTGTCCGTCGGCTCGGCGGGCACTCCGTGCCAGCGCTCGCCCGGCGGGATGCGTTGGCCGGGATGCAGCGCGGAGCTGTGTCCGAGCTGGCCGCCGTCGCCGATCCCGGTGTCGATGTCGATGACGGTCGCCTCGCCGACGAGCGCGTTGTTCCCGATCGTGACCCGGCCGGTCCGCAGAATCCCGCTCGTGGCGTGGTAGCCGGTGAACGAGCTGGCCCGGCGGATGATCGTGTCCGAACCGATGGTGAGCAGGTCGGTGGCCACCGGGACCGACGCGGACAGGATCGTCGTGCCGCGTCCGATCTTGGCGCCCAGGGCGCGCAGGTAGAGCGAGTAGATCGGGGTGCCGGCGAACAGCACCAACGGGTTGGTCGTCAGGACCGTCTTGACCAGCCAGAACCGGAAGTACTGGACGGTCCACAACCGGATCTCGCGTGGCTTCCAGCGGCCGATCAGTATCCATTTGGCCAGGATCGGCAGCAGGCAGGCGGCGAGGAAGACCGCGGCGGTGAAGCCGCCGAAGCGCGCGAACACCCCGAGCGGGGTGGCGGCCGCGGTGGACCAGATGTATCCCTCGGTGAGCAGGAGCTCCGCGACGTAGGACAGCGCCGCCAGTGTCACCAACTGCGCGGCGCCCGTCGCCAGGTAACGCGCGGTGCTCGCCCGCGCCACCTCCTGGTGTGGCGTCGCCGGCTCCGGTCCGGGCCCGGTGACACCGGATCCGGTCGGGTCGAGCACCAGCGCCAGCCGGCGGATCGTCGGGTTCTGGTAGATCTCCCGCATCGACAGCGACGGCAGCCCCCCGGTCTTGCGCACCCGGGCCGAGAACTGGGCAAGCAGCAGCGAGTTCGCGCCGAGGTCGTCAAAGAACTCGCTCTCGACGGACACGTCCGGGAGCCCGAGCGTCGCCGCGAGCGCCTCGGCGAGCAGCCGCTCGGTGTCGGTGGCCGGCGCGACCTGCTCGCCCCGGGCGGTCCGGCGCCGGGACGTCGGTGCCGGCAGGGCCTTCCGGTCGGCCTTGTCGGAGGTGGTCATCGGGATGGACGCCAGCGGTTCCAGGTAGGCGGGCACCATGTAGGACGGAAGGCGTTCGCGCAGGTAGCGGTAGATGGTGTCCGGTTGCAGCTCGCGCACCCCGCGGCGCAGGCTGTAGTAGCCCACCAGCTCGACGGTGCCGGGTGTGGGCTCGAAGGTGTCGACCACGGCGACTGCGATCTCGGGCACCTGCATCAGGACGGTCTCGATCTCCGGCAGCTCGATCCGGTAACCGCGGACCTTGACCTGCAGGTCGATCCGGCCGTGGTACTCGATCTCCCCGGCCTCGTTCACCCGGCCGAGGTCGCCGGTCCGGTAGACCCGTCCCGACGGGTTGTCGGGTGCGCCGAACACGTCAGGGACGAAGGCCTTGTCGGTGAGGTCGGGCCGGTTGAGGTAGCCCTGCGCCAGCCCGATCCCGGCGAGCCCGATCTCGCCGATCTCGCCGAACGGGAGTGCGCGGCTCGGGTCGTCCGGGTCGAGGATCACCGCGGTGTAGGTGGGCAGCGGCTGCCCGATGGTGACCGCGCGGTCGGGGTCCAGCGTGGTCCAGGTGGCGGTGACGGTGGCTTCGGTGGGCCCGTAGACGTTGAGGAACCGCCGTCCTGGGCGGTGCCAGCGCAGGATCAGATCCTGCGGGCAGGCCTCCCCGGAGACCAGCAGGAACCGCAGTTCCGGCAGGTCGTCGTCGATGGTGGCCAGCAGCGTCGGGACGACACACATCGCCGTGACGTGGCGCTCGGTGAGGAACTCGTGCAGGTCCAGGCCGACAAGGCTGGGCCCGGGGGACTTGGGAACCAGCGTGGCACCGGACATCCACGGCACCCAGATCTCCTCGACGGAGAAGTCGAAGGCGATGGTCATGCCCTGGTAGACGCGGTCGTCGGACCGGATCCCGTAGACCTCGGCCGCGACCCGCACGAAGTTGCAGATGCTCGCGTGCGAGATCGCGACCCCCTTGGGTCGCCCGGTGGTGCCGGAGGTGTAGATCAGATAGGCGAGATCGTCGACGGGAGCGCCACGCTCGGCGTCCGTGAGCAGCGACGTGTCCTGCCCCGTGATGTCGTCGGCGTCGAGGTCGAGGTCGAGCAGCTGAGGCGCGATGTCCTCCAGGCCATCGACCCGCTCGCGGACGGCGAACGTGGAGAGCACGAGGTGTGCGCCGGCGTCGGACACGATGTAGGAGATGCGGTCCGGCGGGAACCCGACGTCGAGCGGGACGTACGCGGCGTGGATCTTGGACACCGCGAGCATCGCGACGTACGAGTACACGGCCTGGTCGAACAGCAGCCCGATCCGGTCCCCGGGACGTGCGCCCTGCGTCAGCAGGTAGCGGGCCAGCTGGTTGGCCCGCTCGTCGAGCTCCGGGTAGGTGAACGTGACCCCGCCCGCGTCCACGGCGAGATGGGTGGGCTCAGCGAAGCAGCGCATCCAGTTGACGCGTTCCTCGAACACCTCGTGAAGCCGCTCACCCGGGCGGATCCGCAACCCGGGCGTGTGGCCGGAGGCGACGAGCAACGTGGGACGGTCGGGGTCCGCCGGCCCGCCCTGGCGGGGGTTCCGGACGGATGTGGTCATGGTGGACTCCTTGCAATGGGAAGCTGGTGGGGCGATCTCGCCCTATGGCGACCGACCCGTGCGACGACGCCGGGGAGGAAGGGGATCGGCGCGGGCCAGGCGCGTCGCTCAGGCGGCCGGGCCGGCCCCAAGGGGGGGTCCGGGACCACCGAGATGAAGGTCGCGTGCAGCACCCGCGCCGCATCCAGCGCCGCCGTCGTTTCGAGAGCACTGACGCCGGGCGCGGCGAACTCGAGCAGCCGTCCCGTGCGCGGTACCGCGGCGCCCATGGCGATGCCGCGGTCGGCCAAACGCCGCGGCGACCGCGCTCATCTCGACGTCCCTGACCCAGTACAGGTTCTCCGGACGCCGACCGGTCCACTCAGCGGTGCTGATCGCGCCGCGACCCCATTGAGTGCCCTCGAACGTGCGCCCGAATTCCTCACCGAAGAGCACTCTGTGCTACCAGCACACTCAATCGTGCGACTACTGGAAACCAGCGGAAAGCGATTCCATAGATCGTCGTAAGGGTAGGCGATCGGTTTGCGTACCCAATTGCCCTCGACGCGAAGGGTCAGGTCGCCGTATCCAGGCGAGGAGTGGGGAGCGTGGCTGCGGATGAAGAAGCGATCGGCCGGGGTGAGATAGCCCGGCAGGCGGTCTGGTCGGGTCCGATAGTCCAGGCCCGTGCCGGTGTCCTCCGTCACCTTCGCGGGGGTGGGTTTGATGACTTCGCCGTCGGTTGTGTAGGTAGCGCCGGCGTGGTTCGGGGCGCTCATCGAATTATCTCCCACGCACCCGCTGGCGGAACCTCCAGGGCCCCCTCTCCGGAGGTGGCGTGAGGTTGACGCGTCCATGACTGCAAGATTTGTCTTTTGGCGGGCTCATGTCGCCACGGCCAACGCCCATCTGCGGTTCCGGTCAGCCGGATTCCGCCGTACCGGTTAGCCGCAATGCTTCGGTCCGGACAGGCGTTTCTTGTGGATCGGCCGATATCGGGCCTATTCGGGCAATCCGGCGTTGTCGTAAGGGGCGGCCTGGGTGCGGCCGTCGCGAATGAAGATCCGTCGGACACGCCCTGGCCAGTTGATGCTGGTGCTCGACGCCCCACCGACGACCTCCGGTGGCGCTGTTCAGGAGGGAACCTGTCGCACGCTCATTTCTCAACTTGTCGGCCAGCCCAGGCAAGAGAACGATCGGCTCCACCGAGCCTCCGGTGCGGTCCGCCAGGTTCGCGGTCATCCCGGGACAGCGCAGACCGGTCGGATAGCGCAGCAGGTGGGTCACCACGCTGCTGATCTCGACGGCCACGGTTGCCAACACCGTCATCAGACACCTCCGGGGATGAAGCCCGGACCATGTCAGGGTAAACGCATCAGCCAGGCGCCTTCTTCCTGCTGATGTCTTGCGTCAAGAAGTTGGCCGGTTTCCAGCGCTGTGGATGTTGCGCCCATTACCGGACCGCCTGCGCCACCTGGCCGATAGATCACCCGAAATGGTTCACCGGTGACCTCGTCGACACGGGACCGGGGTTCCGCTCTTGGCGGTGCCGGAGTAGGAATTGGTCGTCAGACAAATGCCTCGGGACGTGCTGGGAGCGCTCATGGGACGACAGCCCACAGCCTCGGGCGCCCGGCATGGTCGGGCTGCGCGTTCTGCCGGGACGCTGGAGGACTTCTACGGCGCCGCGGTCCCGACAACTGAATGGTTGCTCGAGACCTACGTCTGTGACGGAACCATTCCGCTGCGAGGCTCCGGTGACGCCCAGCACGCCACGGTGGTCGATCTACCGCAGGCGGCTCGCGCTCTGGGCGCCGACCTCACCGACACCCGCTGTCACCTCCACCGGCTGCATGCCGCCGGCCGGCTGACCATCGATGAGTACGGCACCGTCGACATCACCACGCCTTATCTGGCGGTGGTCAGCTGGTGGGGTCGGCGGCGCCCAGCAGATGGGCGCGGTTGTGGTGGCGGCGTTCGTAGTTGCGGGCCGCGCGGGCGATGGCGGGGTCGGCGTCGGAGAGGCGGTCGCGGATCTCCTTGACGGTCATCGTGTCGTAGCCGGGCCAGGGTTCGTCCTCGCGTAGCGCCTGGATCTTGTTGAGCACCCTGCTGCGGTTGGCGTGGGCGGTCTCGAAGCCGTGCAGGGTGCCCAGCTGGGCCTGGGTGAGTGCGGGTAGCCGCTCGATGATCTGGGTGATGGTCAGGGTCGGGTAGTCGGCGATGGGTAGGTCCTCGGGTGCGGCGGTGAGCTCGCCGAGGGTGGTTTCGGCTCGGGTGACGCCGGGAACGCGTCGGGCCCGGCGCAGCAGGTCGGTGACGGCGTCGCGCAGTTCGTGCTGGGCGTGGCCGGCATCGGTGGACAGGTTCCCGGCGGCGCCGCGCACCTGGGCGGTGGCGGTGGCCACGGCCGCGCGATAGGAAGATCGGCCGCCGGTGGTGGCCAGCGCCGCGGTCACCAGGGCCGGCACGGCGTCGTCGAGCTGGTCGAGCAACGTGCGGGTCTCGTCGTGGCAGGTTGAGGCCAGCTCGGCGGTGGTCGTGTCGTTGAGGGTGCGGGCGGCTTCGGCGAGCGCGCGGTGGCAGTTGTGGGCGTAGGCGGCCGCCGCGGCGAGCTCGCTGGTGCGGTCGAGCAGGGTGGGTTCCACCGGGTCGCGGCGCAGCAGCCCCAAGGTCGCGCCCAGAGCCGCCGCGGAGATCCCGACGGTGTCCCCGGCGAGCTCCCGGACGGCTGCCACCGTTGTCGACAGCGGGCCGGGGTGGGCCAGCGCGGCGAGCCGGGCGTCCAGGTCGTGGGTGCGCTGCCGGGCCTGGGTTGCCTGCTCGGTCACCATGTCGCGGTGCTGTTCCGGGGCGCCGGCTGCTGCGGTGGCCAACAGCCCGGCCAGCACGTGTTCGGCGGCCCGGGCCTGCCGCAGGTACCCCACCAGAGCGGTGGGACCGGGCGTCGTTGTCGTGTCGTGGACAGTGCTGGAAGTTGTCATTTTCCAGCCCTCCAAATGGTGCGGTTGTCGGGTGACCGGCGTGTCGGTCACCTGCGGTCTGGTCGTGAGCAGTTCGGATCCCGTTGGCCTGCTCATCGGACGCGGTCCGACCGTGGGCCGAGTGGCGGTGCACAACGCGGCCGGTGCGTAATCCCGGCCGCCGGCCACCGGCCGGGTGGTCGAGGGGCCCGCTGCCGGGCCAAATTCTCCAGCGGCAGCGCGTGACGGTCATCGCCCGATCGGGTCCGTCGGGCCGCTGGTCTGCCGACGGTGTGCCCCTCATCGGGGCACACCTCGTCAGAGGTTCCCGCCGAAGTGCGGACACCTCCGGTGCAACAGCACTGCTAGGCCTGCCTTGACGTCACCCCGGGTTCGGCAGCGTCACGGCTGGGTCGCGTTCAGGGTCACGCGCAGGATCCGGTCGTCCCCGGGGTTGGGGCTGATCCGGCCGTCGCGGTTGCTCGTGGTGATCCAGAGCGAGCCGTCAGGGGCTTGGCGGGGAGTGCGCAGCCGGCCGTACGTGCTCTGCAGCACCGCCACGGGCTCGCCGACACGGCCCTCCATGATCGGGATTTCCCAGAGCCGCTGGCCGCGCAGCCCGGCCATGTAGATGACGTCGCCGACGATCGTGATTCCACTCGGAGAGGCGTCGGCCGTGGGCCACACCGCAGCGGGCCGGACGAACTCCCCGCTCGCGGCGGCAGTCGCGGCCGCGTTCGCGTCGGCGTTCTGGCCCATCCCCTCGACCTGCGGCCAGCCGTAGTTCCGGCCAGGCTCGATGCGGTTGATTTCGTCCCACTTGGTTTCGCCCAACTCGCTCGCCCACAGCCGCTGGCTCGAGTCGAACGCGATCCCCTCCACGTTGCGATGGCCCATGCTGTAGACGAGGGAACCGGGGAACGGGTTGTCCGGCGGTGCTGTGCCGGCCGGGGTCATCCGGAGGATCTTGCCCGCGAGGGAGGCCTGGTCCTGCGCGGCCGGGCCGTTGTTGGCGTCGCCGGTGCTCGCGTAGAGCATCCCGTCCGGGCCGAACTTGAGCGCGCCGCCGTTGTGGTTGATGGCGCTGGGGATGCCGGTGACGACATTCGTGCGAGGGCCGAACGCGGTGCCGTTGAACGGCATGCGCTCGATGCGGTTCTCGGTGGTGGTCGAGTAGTAGATGTAGACCAGGGAGTCGGTCGCGAAGGTCGGGGAGACCGCGATCCCGAGCAGGCCGCCCTCGCCGGGGCCGTTGGCCTCGGGTATCTCGCCGACCGGCTGGACCTGACCCTGCGGGGTGACGCGGAGGATCCGGCGGGTCTCCCTTTCGGTGACCAGGGCGTCGCCGTTGGGCAGGAAGTCGAGACCCCACGGGATGTCGAGGTTGCCGACCACGTCGCCGGTGACCTGTGGCTGAGGGATGGCTGGTGCGGCCGCCGCGATGCTCGGCGCTGCGACCCCGAGGGCGGTGAGCGAGAGCGCGGCGGCGGCGGCGGCCGCGCCCAGCGCGCGCATGCGGGGTCGTTCGGTTGCGCCCCGACTCGTCATGCCGAGGCCCGCACGTCGGCAGGCCCGACGTTCGGAGCCCGGTCCGCGCCCTCCGCAGGTTCGGAGTTCACCTTCGCGCTCTGTGCCGCCGGCATCATCGTTCCCTCCGTTCGCAGGCCTTGAATCGGCCGCGCGGCGAGAGCAGCGCGGCGGCGTGACCAGCGGCGGAGAGTCGAAGCGGGGGCCGTCGCTGTTCACCCATCGTCGCAGAGGGCGCACCGAGCGGGCAGCCGCCGAGCGGACCACTGCGATCAGCGGACGGCCGCGTCCGCGAGCCGGAAAGGGCCCGAAGTGTCCGCACTGTCCGCTGTGTCCGGCCGGCACCGTCCGATCGGACCGCTCCATTTCGGACGGTGCCGCCTCACCGGAGGGAAGGCGTGCGGCCTCCGCGTCGGTCAGCGAAGCCCGTACGGACCCGGGTGCCGGGTCGTCCACAGTGCACTGCGGACCACTGACTCCTTCGTTCGCGCCGCCGCCCGGCCCGTCAGGACTGTGGGGTGCGGGTGGTCATCGGCGTCGACGAGCTGGATGAGACCGTCGCGCCTGCCGAGGCTGATGCACTGGATGAAGTAGCGGAACCGCAGCTTCCGCGGCTCGTGACCGGCCAGCCGAGCCGCCACCGCGTCGGCGACGTACTGAGCGGTCGGGAGGCCGGTCGCGCAGGACATCCGCAGCACGTCCCCGCGGGGGGTGCGGCCCAGCGCGCTGTCGCCCACCGCGTAGACATCCTGGTGAGACACCGAGCGGTGGGTGCCGTCCACCAGCACCCGGCCGCTCTGGTCCGTGGCGATCCCGGCGTCCGCGGCCAGCTGCGGCGCCGAGAATCCGGTGGCCCACGCCGTGAGGTCGCTCGCGACGGTCTCGCCGCCCGCCAGCACGACGGCGTCCGGGCGCACCTCGGCCACAGCGGCGCCGGTGCGCACGTCTACCCCGAGCCGGTCGAACACCCGCCGCAGGTGCTCCCGTGCCCGCGTCGACAGCGCGGCGCCCGGCTCCGCGCCGGTGAGCAGGCGCACCCGCAGGGCGGGGTGGCTCTCGGCCAGCTCGGTCGCCGTCTCGATGCCGCTGAGGCCCCCTCCGACGACGGTCAGCGAGCCGCCGTCCGAGGCGACGTCCCCGACGCGCTTGCGCAGCTCACGGGCGCCGTCGAGGTGCGCAACCGGCACGGCGTTCTCGGCGGCGCCCGGCACGCCGCCGGTGGCCGGGCCGCTGCCGACCGCGTGCACGAGCGTGTCGTACGGCAGGGGGACGCTGCCGTCGAGCTGCAGCTCGCGGCGGTCCGGGTCGATCGCGAGCACCCTGGCGACGACGAGGCGCACCCGCCCGCCGCGCAGGACGTCGGCGAGCGCGTGCTCGCCCACGTCCTGGCCTGCGGCGACCTGGTGCAGGCGCACCCGTTCCACGAAACGGCCCGTTGCGTTGACGAGCACCACGTCGGCGTCACGGGCCTGGCGTGCCACTCTCTGTGCCGCCGTGAGCCCGCTGTAGCCGGCGCCGACGACCACGATGCGATGCACCACCGTGCTCTCCTTCTCTCTGGGCGGTGGGACATCACATGAGCTGTGCGGCGGCCCCGTTCCTGACAGGTGCGGCGGTGATCTGCGTCACCGGAGCTGGGCGGCGGCGAACGCGAGCTTGTCCGGGTTGGCGACCAGCCGGATCGTCTCGATCCGGCCACCGGCGATCTCCAGCACGACGACGAGCACGAGCGCGCCGTCCTGGACCAGGAGGACGCCCGGCTGCCCGTTCACCTCGGTCTCGAGGATCTTGGCGCCGGGCACGTCGCCGCTCATCCAGCTCAGGTAGCGGGCCACGCGCTCGGCGCCGCGCACCGGGAGCCGAGCGGCTGTCGCGCGGCCGCCGCCGTCGGCCCACGAGACGACGTCGTCGGCGAGCAACTCCTGGAGCCCGGCCAGGTCGCCCCCGCGTGCCGCCGCGAGGAACCGCCGGGCGATCCGGGTGCGCTCGGACGGCGACGGGTCGAACCGCGGCCGCTCGTCGGTCATGTGCCGGCGGGCGCGATGGTGCAGCTGCTGGCTGCCCGCCTCGGTGAGATCGAGGATCTCGGCGATCTCGCGGTGGGTGTAGCCGAACGCCTCGCGCAGCACGAACACGGCCCGCTCCGGCGGGGTGAGCCGTTCCAGCAGGAGCAGGAACGCCATCGACACCGCGTCGCGCTGCTCGGCCGTGTCCAGCGGGCCGAGTGTGGCGTCGGTGGTGATCACCGGTTCGGGCAGCCACGGTCCGACGTAGTTCTCCCTGCGGGCCCGGGCCGACGTGAGGCGGGTGATGCAGAGGTTGGTCAGCACCCGCGTGAGCCACGCAGCCGGCTCGCGGACGGCCGCGCGGTCGGCGGCGTCCCAGCGCAGGTAGGTGTCCTGCACGGCGTCCTCGGCCTCGCTTGCGGAACCCAGCATGCGGTAGGCGATCGCGAAGAGTCGCGGCCGCTGTTCCTCGAACGTGCGCAGCTCTTCCGGGGCGATCGACACGGGGAACGCTCCTAGCTCCTCAGGACGTGACGGTCTTCGTGTAGCGGTGCGCGGGGACCGTGATCGGCCCGGACGGGCCGGGGGCATGGTGGTCGAACGGGCCCTCGTCGGTCCATCCGCTGCGCTCGTAGAAGCGGCGGGCGCGCGTGTTGCCGGCGACCACCGCGAGCCACGCCCGCTCGTGGCCGTTGGCGCGGACCCGCTCCTCGGCCGCCGTGAGCAGGGCGCGGGCCACCCCCGACCCGCGGTGCGCCGCCGCGACGTAGACCTGCTCGACCTCGTCGCCGACCACCATCACGAACCCCGCGACCGCGTCTCCGACGAGTGCGACGACCGTCACGTCGACGTGCTCGGCTGCCCGCGTCGCGAACGACTCCGGGGTGCGGGCCGCGACGAGCTCGTCGGGGACGTGCCCCAGATGACCGTCCCGCCATCCGAGGCGCCAGATCGCGGCGACCGCAGGCGCGTGCTCCGGACGTGCCGGCCGCAGCGTCGCGGATGCCTCGATGGTCACCCGCCCGAGACTAGGGCCCTCCTCTACGACGGTCAGCGCCTCGAGGCCTCACGCGTGGCGATCCGTACCAGGTGACCGGCGGGCCCGTCGGGGGCGGGCCCGTCCGGCCGGACCATCCGCAGCTGCCGGGTGAGGGCGAGGCCGGGCACCGGCACGCGGTGCAGGCGGCCGGCCAGGAGGTCGTCGCGGACGGCGAGGTCGGAGAGCACGCCGGGAGCCGTACCGGCCAGCACGGCGCTGCGGACGGCCGCCGTCGCCGAGAGCTCGAGCAGCGGCTGCGCCCGCGGCGGCGGGGCCACTGCGGCCACCGCGCGGTCGAACGCCTCCCGCGGCCCGGCGCCCGGTTCGAGCGTCACGAGCGGGGTCGCCGCCAGCTCGGCGGGCTCCACCGCTCGGCGGGTCCAGGGGTGCCCCGGCGGCACGACGACCACCAGCTCGTCGGAGGCCACGGTGTACGAGGCGAGCTCCGCCGGCACGTCCGGCCCCTCGACGAACCCGAGCTGCACCCGGCCGCCGAGCACCTCGGCGCCGACCCGGTCGCTGTCGTGCACCGCCAGCCGCACGGCCGGGCGGGGCCGGCCCGTTGCCTCCTGTTCGGTGCCGAGCTGCACGAGCCAGCCGGGAAGGAGGAACTCGGCGATCGTCGTGGAGGCGGCGACGGCCAGGTGCCCGTTGCGCCCGCCGCGCCGCAGGGACGCGATGCCGGCGTCGAGCTCCTCGGCGGCGGTGAGCACGCGCGTGGACCAGTCCACGAGCAGCGCGCCGGCAGCGGTCAGCGTGCTGCCGCGAGGCCCCCGGTGCACAACGGGGACGCCGACGAGCTGCTCGACGGTACGAATACGAGCGGACACGGCCTGCTGTGTCAGGCCCAGCTCACGGCCCGCCGCGCCGAGACTGCCCGTACGGGCGACGGCGAGGAGTAACTCCAGAGAGCGAAGATCAGGGAGGTGCACGGAGAGCACGGCGGACCATAGCGCGCGCGTCCCCCACAAGGCGGCCTGTGATCACCTTTTGGCAAGTTTGCGACTACTCAGAGCCCCGCGCGGCCGATCGGCCGTAACCCTGCAGCTTTCGCGCAACGAGTTCGATCTCGGCGGCCGGCAGGATGTTGGGCTCGCCCAGCAGCCGGGCCTGGTAGTACATGCGGCACATCCACTCCAGGTAGACGCTGCGCGTGTACGCCGTGGCCAGCGAGTCGCCGTACGTGGTGGCGCCGTGGTTCTGCAGGATCACGCCGAACCGCCCGTCCATCGCCCGCACGCTGTTCTCCGCCAGCTCCGGGCTGCCGAAGGTCGCGTACGGCGCCACCCGCACCGGCCCACCGAGGAGCGCCACCATGTAGTGGATGGGCGGCAGCTCGGTCACCACCGCCGACAGCGTGCTGGCGTAGAGGGGGTGCGTGTGCACCACGGCCCGCGCGTCCGTGTGCGCGTAGACGGACGTGTGCATCGGCACCTCGGTCGAGGGCTCGAGCCCGTCCTCCACCGGCCTCCCGTCCAGGTCGATCACGCAAATCGACTCCGGGGTGAGGTCCTCGTAGGCGGCGCCGCTCGGCGTGATCGCGATGTGGTCCCCGGACCGGGCGGAGATGTTGCCCGAGGTGCCGACGGTGAGCTCGTCGGCCTGCATCCGGCGGCAGAACTCCACCAGCTGGACGCGTTCGTCGTGCAGGAGCATGTCGGTTCTCCTAGCTCGTCCCACTGGTCGGCCCGGCCACATCCACGCGCACGTCGTTCTCCCGCAGCGCGGCCAGGTCGCGGTCGGGGACGCCGGCGTCGACCACGACGGAGGCGAACCGGTGCAGGGGCAGCATCCGGTGCAGGGCGCTGCGGGCGAGCTTGGTGTGGTCCACCATCAGGTGCGTGCGCGCGGCCACCTCCACCATCGCGCGCTTCACCGCGACGATCTTGTCCTCCTGGTGGAAGGCGTAGCCCTCGCTCACGGCCGACGTGCTCACGAAGGCGACGTCGAAGCGCATCGCGCGCACCGCGTCCGCGCAGGCCGAACCGAGGAACGAGTCGTGCTGGACGTCGTAGTGCCCGCCCAGGGCGACCACGTGCACGTCGCGCAGCCGCGCCAGCTCGACCAGCGCGGCGAGGTAGTTGGTGGCCACCGTGAGCGGGGCGAGCGCGGCGAGGTGGGGGAGCAGCTGCAACGCCGTCGTGGAGTCGTCGAGCAGCACCGACATCCCGGGCTCGACGTACCGGGCGGCGTGCTGCGCGATGAGGCGCTTGGCGTCCAGGTTCGCCTTGGCCCGGTACTCGACGTTCGACTCGAATGTGCCACTGGGCTGCGCCGTGGCCACTCCCCGCGCCTTGCGCAGCACGCCCTGGCGCTGCAGCTCGTCGAGGTCGCGGTGGATCGTCATCACGGAGACGCCGAACGTCTCCGCGAGCTCCTGGGCCGAGACCGATCCGCTGCTGAGCAGGAGGTCGGTGATGTGGGCCTGCCTGCCCTCCGGCCTGAGGGTGCGCTCGCCGGACGCGGCCACTCCCGCCACCGGTCGCCTCCCTCGCTCGGACTTCTACGGGTGGCATCACAGCGCCTTCCCTCAGACACGTCAAGAATAGGTGTGAAGAAGACGAGAACTGATGTGAAGTCAGCTGCGAAAGAACACCGCTACCTGTGACATGAACGTGTTGACCCGAGATGTTCTCCGCTTCTACTGTGGCGCCGCGCGGTAGACCGCGTCCGAGGAAGGAGCGCCGGTGCCCGGTCCCGAGGCTGCGGGGACTGCCGCTGACGGCCCGGTGTGGCTGGGCCTGGACCTCGGTACCCAGGGCGTCCGGGCCGTGCTCGTGGACGGGATCGGAACAGTGCTCGGCAGCGGTTCGGCGCCGCTTCGACACGACGTCCGCGACGGCGAGCGGCACGAGCAGGACCCGGCCGAGTGGTGGACCGCCACCTGCGCCGCGACCCGCACCGCGCTAACGTCCCGCGCCGGCCGGCCGGTGGGCGGGATGAGTATCGACTCGACGTCGGGCACGCTCGTCGTCCAGGACTCCGACGGCCGGCCGGCCGGTCCGGCGCTGATGTACGACGACCGCCGGGCCGCCGCCGAGGCGCGGCTCGTGCAGGACGCCGGGGTGGCGCTGTGGCGCGCGCTCGGCTACCGCATGCAGGTCAGCTGGGCGCTCCCCAAGATCGTGCGGCTGGCCGGGGAGCTGCCCGTTGGGCACCGGTTCGCCCACCAGGCCGACCACGTCGCGGCTCGGCTGGCCGGCCACGCAGTCCCCACCGACTGGAGCCACGCGCTCAAGGCCGGCTACGACCTGCTCGGCGACACCTGGCCCACCGCCGTGCTCGACGCGCTCGGGGTGGACCTTGCGCTGCTCCCGCCGGTGGTCGCGCCGGGCGAGCGGGTGGCCGTGGTGTCCGCGGCGGGCGCCGAGGCGTCCGGGATCCCGGCCGGTACCCCGATCGTCGCGGGGATGACCGACGGGTGCGCGGCGCAGGTGGCGACGGCGGCGCTCGCGCCGGGGGAGTGGTGCTCGGCGCTCGGCACCACGCTCGTGCTCAAGGGCTCCACTCGTGAGCTGCTGCACGACCCGGCCGGGGGCGTCTACTGCCACCGCAACCCCGACGGCGGCTGGCTCCCCGGCGGGGCGTCGAGCACCGGCGCCGGCGTGCTGGCCCGTGACCTCGCGGGCGAGGACCTCGACGCGCTGACCGAGCGCGCGCGTGACCGGGGGGTCCCCGCGGGCGCCACGTATCCGCTGGAGGGCATCGGGGAGCGGTTCCCGTTCGTCGCCGACGCCGCCTCCGGGTTCGACGTCGGCGGACCGGCGGACGGCGATGCGGCCACCCGGCTGCAGCGGGTGGCGTACGGGGTCGCCTACGTCGAACGGCTCGCGTTCGGCGTGCTCGCGGGCCTCGGCGCGGACGTCGACGGCCCGGTGGTGGCCACGGGCGGCACCAGCCGCAACGACTGGTGGTCGCAGCTGCGCGCCGACGTGCTGCAGCGACCGGTCGCGGTGCCCGAGCAGTCGGGCTCGGCCTTCGGCTCCGCCGTGCTGGCTGCCGCCGAGCCGGGCAGGCTCGCGGAGACGGCTAGGGCGATGGTGCGGATGCAGCGGCGGTTCGAGCCGGACCCGGCGCGGGCAGCGGAACTGACGGAGGGCTACGAGCGGTTGATGGCAGCACTCGAGGAACGCGGCTGGCTGGAAGCGGGCGCGAAACCCGAGGCCGGGAGATGAGCGACACCTTCCTCACCCTCGTCCGGCACGGCCAGACCATCTGGCACGCCGAGAACCGCTACGCCGGCATCAGCGACGTGCCGCTCTCCGACACCGGCCGGGCGCAGATCCGCGCGCTCGCGGACTGGGCGCGCGCGCACCCGCACGATGCCGTCGTGTGCTCGCCGGTCTCCCGCGCCCGCGCGACCGCAGGCCCCGTGGCCGAGGCGCTCGGCCTCGAGCCCGAGGTCGTGCCGGACCTGCGGGAGGTCGACTTCGGGGCGGCCGAGGGCCGCACGCTCGCCGAGCTGCGCGAGAGCGACCCCGCGGCCGTGGAGAGGTTCGTCGCAGACCCGGCGCGGAACCCGTTCCCTGGTGCCGAGCCCCCGGGCGCGGCCGCTGAGCGCGTGCTGGCCGCCCTGCGCGGCGTCACCGAGCGGCACCGCGGCGAGTCCGTGCTCGTCGTCGGCCACAACACGGCGCTGCGGCTGGCGCTGTGCACGTGGCTCGGCATCCCGGTGGCGCGCTACCGCGAGGTGTTCCCGCGCCTGGACAACGTCGCCGCCACCCGGCTGCGGGTCCCCGCCGACCCGGCGCGCGCGCCCGCGTTGCTGGCCCTCAACGTCCCCACCCCGGCCGTTCCTACCCCGCCCGCCCCCATCCCCGCCGAAGCGCCGGCCGCGAGCTGAAGATGCTGCAGCGCGAGTTCGGCGCACGTGCGCGAGATGATCGTCACCCCTGCACCACCGGGTTGGTCAGCACGCCGACCCGCGGGATCCGCGCCTCGGCGACGTCGCCGGGGCGGATGTGCACCGCGCCGGGCGTGCCGGTGGCGATGATGTCGCCGGCCTGCAGTGGCATCACCGCGCTGTGGAAGCTCACCAGGAACTGCGGCGAGTAGCGCATGCGGGCGACGGTGTTGCTGCGCTTCGCCTCCCCGTTGAGCACGGTGGTCACCTCGACCGCCGAGAGGTCGGCCGCGCCGTCGAGCACGTCGGCGAGCGGCACGATCTCGGGCCCGAACGAGAAGAAGCCGGGGAAGTTCTTCGAGCGGGTGAGGAAACGCGGGTTGCGCTCCAGAATGTCCTCCGCCGTCTGGTCGAGGATCGCGCAGACTCCGACGAGGTGGTCGAGTGCGTCGGCCTCGGAGACGTTGCGGCAGTGGCGGCCGATCACCAGGCCCAGCTCCGCTTCAGCGGTGGTGCGCGCGCTCTGGGGTGGGATCGGGATCGGCTCGCCGGGTCCGATGACGGTGTGGTCGCCCTTCATGAACGACGCCGGCTCCTCCGGCACCTGCTCGGACAGGTCGGCGGCGTGGTCGACGTAGTTCAGGCCGATGCCCCAGATCAGTCGCGGGTGCCGGTAAGGCGGCCCGAACTCGACGCTCGCCCGAGGCGTGAACACAGCGTCGGGTGCGGCTGCGGCCCGCTCTGCGAGCTCGTTGTGGCGGTCCTCCCGCAACACGTCGAGCAGGTCGCCGTTGAAGCCGGGCAGCAGGTCGGCCACCCGGGCGACACCGCGGCGCGGGTCGATGACGGCGGGGATCTCGGTCCCGCCTATACGGATGCCGGCGAGGCGCATGGCTCTCCTTCCCGATCGGTCGGGGATCAGGATCGGGGCGTCGCGTCGTCCGACGTGCGGTCGGCCCGGGCCGCCGCGCGCCTGCGCCCGACCGCCGCGAGGCGTTCGGCGAACGCGGTGCGCAGCCGCGGCAGCACCACCGGCACCAGCACGAGGACAGCGATGACGCACAGCAGCACCAGGGACGTCGTCCGCTCTACGAAGATCCGCGGGTCCCCTCCAGAGATGATCATCGTCTGGCGCAGGGTCTCCTCGGCGAGCGGCCCGAGCACGAGCGCGATGACCAGGGCGGCGGGCGACATCCCGAACCGGCGCATGAAGAAGCCGAGCACGCCGCAGGCGAGCATGATCGCGACCTCGACGATGCTGCCGTTCACCGTGTAGGTGCCGGCAACGCAGAGCAGGATGACGACCGGGGCGAGCACGCGGAACGGCACCCGGGCGATGCTGGCGAACACCGGGATGCAGAAGACGTTGACCAGTAGCAGCATCACGTTGCCCAGGTACATGCTGGCGATCAGCCCCCAGGCGAACTCGGGGTTCTGCTCCATCAACAGCGGCCCCGGCTGCAGGCCCCACATGAGGAACCCGCCGATCAGCACGGCAGTGGACGCGGATCCGGGGATCCCGAGGGTCAGCAGCGGCACCATCGCGCCAGCGGACGCCGCGTTGTTGGCCGCCTCCGGGCCGGCGAGACCCGCCATCGCGCCCTTGCCGAACCGCTCAGGGTGCCGCGAGATGGACTTCTCCAGGTTGTAGGACATGAGCGACGCGACGGTCGCGCCTGCGCCCGGGGCGGTGCCGACGAGGAAGCCCAGCAGCGAGCCGCGCAGGATCGGGCCACGGGACTCGCGGTAGTCGGCGCGGTCCGGCCAGAAGCCGCGCGCGCGGGCGCTCACCCGTACGTAGCCGAGCCGCTCGAGGTGCCCGCCCCGCCAGAGGGTGTGCAGGATCTCCCCGACGCCGAACACGCCGATCGCCACCGGGATGAAGTCGATCCCATTGATCAGCTCCGTCGAGCCGAACGTGTAGCGCTGCTCGCCGCCGCCGATGTCGACGCCCACGGTGGCCAGGCCGAAGCCGAGGACGGCCGACAGTGCGCCGAGCAGCCAGTTGCGGCCGATGATCACGATCAGGGTGAGCAACCCGGTGACGACGACGAGGAACAGCTCCGGCGGGCCGAAGCTGGTGGCGACGGCCGCGGTGATGGGTGCGGCGACGCTGATCAGCACGGCCCCCACCGTGCCGGCGACGAACGAGGCCACCGCGGCGATCACCAGCGCCGGGCCCGCACGGCCCTTGCGGGCGAGCGGGTAGCCGTCGAAGGTGCTCGCCACCGTGGCGGACTCACCCGGGGTGTTGATCAGCACCGACGTGATCGTGCCGCCGTACATCGCGCCGTAGTAGACGGCGGCCAGCATGATGATCGCGCCGGTGGGGTCGAGCGCGAACGTGAGCGGCAGCAGGATCGCCAGGCCTGCCGACGGGCCGAGCCCCGGCATCACGCCGACGACCATCCCGATCAGCACGCCCGCGCCGAGCAGCAGCACGTTCTGCACGGTGAGCAGGGCCAGGATGCCCTGGCCGAGATCAGCGAAGACGTCCACGACGTCGCCTCCAGCGCTTCGGGATCAGGGCAGGGGTAGGACGCCGGCCGGCAGCCCGGCGTCGAGCAGCGTCTCGAACAGCAGGTACAGCCCGACGGCGATGCCAAGGCTGAGTGCCGTGTTGAGCGCAGGTCGCGGCCGGTTGAGCAGCCACAGGCAGCCGAAGAGGAACGCCGCTCCGGCGATCACGGCGCCGAGCAGCACGAACGTCGCTGCGAACGCGGCGCTGGCGGCGACCACGATCGCCAGCGTGCCGGGGTGCCTGCCGAGGTCGGCCTCGCCGCTCTCCTCCCCGGGAAGGTCCCCGCTCTCCTCCCCGGGAAGGTCCCCGCTCTCCTCCCCGGGAAGGTCCCCGCTCTCCTCCCCGGGAAGGTCCCCGACAGCCTCCGGCTCCGCCCGCATGCTCCGCACCACCGCGACGAGCGCCAGCACCAGCCCGAGCACGCCGATCACGCGGGGGAAGAACCCGGGCCCGATCCGCCCGGCGGCGGTGCGCCACTCCATCCCGAGCGCCAACTGTAGGTAGCCGGCGAGCACCACGACGAGAAGTCCGAAGAACACGGTCCGCAGACCGACGCGGGCCCGGAACCGGGCCGGCCGGGCCGCCGGGCGGGCGTCCACGGCCGTCACAGGGCGCCCTGCTCGGTGAGGATGCGCCGGAACTCGTTCTGGGTCTCCTCGAGGAAGGCGGTGAAGTCGGCGCCCCAGCGCACGTCCTCTGACAGGTGGTTCGAGGCCACGTAGGCCCGCCATTCCGGCGTCTGCACGACCTGCTGCATCGTCGAGATCCACCACTGCTGGGCATGTGCGGGGGCGTCGGGCGGGAGGATCAGCCCACGCGGCATGGACGGGATCCCGGTGAACCCGAGGCTCGCGTCCGTGGGGACCGCCGGCAGCTCAGGCAGCGGCTGCTCCGCTGTGCTGAGCAGCGCGCGCAGCTGGCCCGCCTGCACCTGGCCGAGGACGGTGCCCGGGTTGGACACCATTGCGTCGAGCGCACCGGAGAGCAGCGCCGTCTGCATCTGGCCCTCGTCGTTGAACGGGACGTACTCGATCTCGTAGCCGGCCTGCTCGGCGAGCAGGGAGTGGACGATGAAGTCGACGTTCACGGTGCCGATGCCGCCCACCACGGCGGAGCCCTTCCCGCGGACGAACTCCAGCCAGCCCGCCCAGTCGGTGACCGGGCTCGTCCCGGGCAGCAGGAACAGCGCGTCGTCGGTGGCGAAGAGCCCGACCGGCGTGAAGTCCTGCGGCTGCCAGCCCGTGTTCGCCTGCAGCGGCGTGGTGATGAACGAGCCGGACGTGGTGGAGATCGCGTAGCCGCTGCCGGCCTCGCTGAACAGGTGCCCCCAGCCGGTCGCGCCGCTCCCGCCCTCCCGATTCTCGACGACGATGTCGTGCGGGTAGAGCTGGCGGCCCTGCAGGATCTCGACGATCTTGCGGGCCATGATGTCGTTACCCCCTCCGGGCCCGAACGCGATGGTCCAGTCAAGGTCCTGCGACGGGTACTGCTCCGGCGGTTCGTCGCTCGGGGCGGCCGAGCAGCCCGTGGCGGCCACCACGGCGGCGGCCGCCACGACCGCGCCCACCCTCCTGAGGATCGTGCTGCGCATGACGTGCCTCCCTTCCCCGGCGCCGTTGCCGGGTGGTGGTCTACGTGCGGCGTTCGGCCTGCTCCGGTGTCGGGAGCCGGTGCCATGAGCCGGTGGCGAAGGCCACCGGCCGGTCGTCGTCGTCGGTGAGGCGGGACTCGAGGTGGACGATCCGGCGCCCGGGTCGCAGCATGCTCGCGGTGCAGCGGCCGGTGCCGGTGAGCGGGCGGAAGAACCGCAGGTTCATCTCGATCGTGACGGCTGCGGACAGGAACCGGTGGCACAGATGACCCATCGAGATGTCCATGGCCGTGGTGAGCACGCCGCCGTGCACGGAGCCCTGCGGGTTGCACAAGTGCTCGGCGTACGGGAGCACCACGCTGCAGGTGCGGACCTCGTCGTCGTAGCTGATGTCGAGATCGAGGAAGCGGGCCAGGAAGAACGCGCCGAACTCCGGCCGAGCCGTCGAGGCGGCGGTGGCCGCGCGTTCGACGGCCGCGTGGAGCCCGTTGGTGCCCGCCGTCATGACCAGGTGAACCGGGGAGGGCGCTTCTCCAGGAAGGCGCGCACCCCCTCGGCGTAGTCGCCCGTGTCGAACGAGGAGTTGCGGATGGCGAGGGTCTCCTCGTCGTCGGCGAGCTGCCCCGCGACGACGCGGCGGACCATCTCCTTGCCCATACGCACGCTGAACTGCGCCCTCGTGGTGACCAGCTCCGCGAACTCGTACGTGTGATCCTCCAACTCGTCCGCGGGGAATACCTCGTCCACCAGGCCGAGCTGCAGCGCCCGCTCGGCAGCGATCTGCTGGCCGGACACGAGGATCCAGGTGGCCCGCGACGGCCCGACGAGATCGACGACGCGCTTGGTCGACTCCAGGCTGTAGACCAGCCCGAGCTTGGCGGGGGTGATCGCGAAGCGGCTGCGGTCGTCGGCGAAGCGCAAGTCGCAGGCGAGCGCGAGGCCCGCGCCGCCGCCGATGCAGTAGCCGTGGATCATCGCGAGGGTCGGCTTGGCCATCGTGGCCAGCGCCCGCTCGGCCGCGGCGACGTGCTCGTTGTAGTTGCGCGCCTTCTCCGCGTCGCCGCGCTCGCGCTCGAACTCGCTGATGTCCGCCCCCGACGCGAACGCCTTGCGGCCCGCCCCGCGCAGGACGACGACCTTCACGTCCGCGTCGGCGTCGAGACCGGCGAGCACGCCGGGCAGCTCCCGGAACATGTCGATGGTGATCGCGTTGTGGCTCTGCGGCCGGTTCAGGACGACGGTGCCCACCGCGCCGGCCCGCTCCACCAGGATCTGGTCGGACACCTGGGTCAGCTCCTCTCCCGCTCGGGGTGGGCGTCGTATGCGACGCCCGTGGCGAACAGCTCCGCCAGCTCGGACTCCTCGACGCCGGACTCGCGCAGGACCTGCCCGGTGTGCTGCCCGAGCCAGGGAGCCGGGCCGCGCACGCGGAAGTCGAGGTCGGAGAACTTGGTGGGCGGGCCGATCGTGCGCATCGTGCCGATCAGCGGGTGCTCGACCTCGACCACCATGTCCCTGGCGACGATGTGGGGGTCGCGCAGCGCCTCGTCATAGGTGAGCACCGGCCCGCCTGGCACGCCCGCCCGGTCGAGCCGCTCGATCCACTCCTCGGTCGTGCCCGTGGTGGTGATCTTCTCGATCTCCACCTCGAGCTCGTCGATGTGGTCCATGCGGTCGGGCAGGGTCACGAAGCGCGGGTCGTCGAGCCACTCGGGCCGGTCGAGTACGTCGGAGACCAGGCGCTTCCACAGCCGGTCGTTGTTGGCGCCGATCGTCACGTACCCGTCGGCCGTGCGGTAGGCCTGGTATGGCGTGGAGCGCCGGTGCCGGGTGCCGGTGGCCTCAGGCACCTCGCCGGAGGCGAAGTAGGCACCCGACTCCCACACGGTCCAGGCGAGCCCCGCCTCGACGAGCGAGATGTCCATGTACTGCCCGTTGCCGGTGCGGGAGCGCTGGATCTGCGCGGCGAGGATCGAGTACGCGGCGGTGGCGCCCGCCGCGATGTCGTTGATCGCGATGCCGACCTTCGCCGGGCGGCCGCCCGGCTCGCCGGTCATCCGCATCAGCCCGACCGCGCCCTGCGCCATGATGTCGAAGCCCGGGCGGTCCCGGTACGGGCCGGTCTGCCCGAACCCGCTGATCGAGCAGTACAGGACGTCCGGGCGCACCGCGCGGACGGACTCGTAGTCGATGCCGAGCCTGCGGACAACGCCGGGGCGGAAGTTCTCGATCACCAGGTCGACGTCCCTGGCGAGGTGCAGGAACAGGTCCCGTCCCCGGTCGGTCTTCAGGTCGAGGGAGATGCTGCGCTTGCTGCGGTTGGGCATGCCGAACGGGTAGCTCTCGCCGTTGACCTTGGGGGCGAGCCTGCGCGAGTCGTCGCCGGTGTGCGGCTGCTCGACCTTCACCACCGCGGCGCCCAGCTCGGCCAGGACCATCGTGCAGTACGGCCCGGACAGGAACCGGGTGAGGTCAAGGATGCGGAATCCGTCGAGTGGGAGCATGCAGCGCCTTCCTGTGGTGCTGGCGTTTCCCGTGATACGGGATAGTATCCCGTGCTACGGGAACACTACGATCCCGTGTGACGCAGGTCAAGAAGGCGGAGCATGTCGATCACGAGTGGGGAGATGACCCCGGGAGCCGGGAACGGCCCGCGCACCGGCGTGCAGGCCGTCGACCGAGCGGTGGCGATCCTGCGCTGCTTCGACGCCCGGCGCCCCGACCTGGGCATCAGCGAGATCGCACGCATGACCGGGCTCTCCACGAGCACCACGCACCGCCTGCTCGTCGCCATGCAGAGCAACCGCCTCGTCCGCCAGACCGCGGACCGGCGCTACGGGCTCGGGCCGCTGCTCGTCCAACTCGCACGCAGCGGTGCGGTCCCGGCCACCCTGCGGGATGCCACCCTGCCGCTGATGCGCGCGCTGCGCGACGAGATCGACGAGACCGTCGCCGTGCACGAGCTGCTGCCCACCGGTGAGCGGGCGGTGGTCGACCAGGTCGAGAGCCGGCAGGTGCTGCGGCGCACCTACACCGACATCGGGGTTCCGATCGACCTCCCGCACGGGGCGCCGGGGAAGGCGATCCTCGCGATGCTGCCCCCAGCGCGCCAGGAGTGGTGGCTGAACCGCCCGATCCCGGCTGTCACCCCGGCCACGATCACCGACCCCGACCTGCTGCGCGCACAGCTCGCGGTCATCAGGACGCGCGGTTGGAGCGAGTCGCGCGCCGAACGCAACTCGGGCATCCGCGCCGTCGCCGCCCCCGTGTTCGACCACACCGGCCTCGTCGTCGGGGCGCTCGGCACGTCCGTTCCCGACGTCCGCATGGACGACCGGCGCGCGGCGCAGCTGGGGCCGCGCGTGCGCGAGGTGGCGTGGGAGGTGTCGGAGACGCTGGGCGCCTCCGCCGAGGCCGTGACCCGCACCGTCGCCGCTGCGCGGTACCCGGCCGAGGACGTCGGGGGCGACGTCCCCCGGTGGCCGGCGCTCGGCACGCCTTAGTGTGGGAAGTCCCTCCCTCAGGAAGGACGTTCACGTGCAGGTACGCCTGGCCTATGGCAGCGACGGGCTCGACGTCGAGCTCCCCGAGGAGCGCACCACCGTCGTCACGCCGGTGGCCCGGCCGGCGGCGCCCGACCCGGCGGCGCTCCTGCGCCGTGCCCTGCGCGAACCGGTCGCCGGGCCCCCGTTGCGCGAGCTCGCGAAGCCGGGGCAGCGCGTCGCGATCTCCATCTGCGACGGCACCCGCGCGCAGCCCCGCGACATCGTCGTGCCCGCCGTGCTCGATGAGCTGGACGGGATCGTCGATCCCGACGACGTCCTCGTGCTCGTGGCCACCGGCACGCACCGCGGCAACACCGAGGCCGAACTGCGCGCGATGCTGGGGGAGGCCTACGACCGCGTGCGCGTGTTCAACCACGACTCCCGCGACAGCTCGTCCCTCGTCTGGCGCGGGGTGCACGGCGACGGTGTGCCGGTGTGGCTGAACCGGCATTGGGTCGAGGCGGACCTGCGCATCACCACGGGTTTCGTGGAGCCGCACTTCTTCGCGGGGTTCAGTGGCGGCCCGAAGATGGTGGCGCCGGGGCTCGCGGGCCTGGACACCGTGCTCACGCTGCACGACGCCGCCCGCATCGGGCACCCGATGGCGACGTGGGCCGTGTGCGAGGGCAACCCGGTGCACGACGACATCAGGGCCGTCGTCGGCGGCGCGGGTGAGGTCGACTTCGCCCTCGACGTCGTGCTCAACACCGAGCAGCGGCTCGTGGCCGCGTTCGGCGGAGAGCTGTTCGCGATGCACCGCGCGGCGAGGGCGGCGGCGAAGGAGATCGCGATGGCGCCGGTCAGCGGCCGGTTCGAGGTCGTCGTGACGACGGGTTCTGGCTTCCCGCTGGACCAGAACCTGTACCAGTCGGTGAAGGGCATGTCCGCCGGGCTCACGGTGCTGGCTGAGAAGGGCACGATCATCTGCGCAGCCGAGTGCCGCGACGGGTTCCCCGACCACGGCTCCTACCGCGAGGTGCTCGCCTCCGCGCCGTCGCCGCAGGCCCTGCTGGACGGGATCGCCGGCCGCGCCGAGACCGTGCCCGACCAGTGGCAGGTGCAGATCCAGGCAGGCATCCAGACCCGCGCGAACGTTGTCATGCACACGGGCGGGCTCACCGACGCCGACCTCGCCACCGCCCACCTCGCGCAGACCCCCGACATCGGCGCGACCGTCGCGGAGCTTCTCGACATCGCGGGACCCGACAGCCGGGTCTGCGTGCTGCCCGAGGGCCCGCAAACGATCCCGTACGCGGTCTGAGCTGAGCCTGAGCCCGGCTCGCTGCCACCGTTGCCTGACGGGGCCTCCTAGGCTAAGGGGGTGCCTCGACCGTCCGGCAGCAACGCTGTGGAGAAGACGCTGGCGGTGCTCGACGCGCTCGGCGACCACGAGCGCATCGCGGACATCGCGGAGGCCACCGGGCTGCACAAGTCCACGGTGCACCGCATCCTGCAGGACTTCGCGCGGCTCGGCTTCGCCCGCGCCACCGACCACGGCACCTACCAGGGTGGCGCGCGCATCCTCGGCCTGGCCGGGCGGGTGCTCGCCCGCACCGACGCCGCCGAGCGCGCCCGCCCCGAGCTGACGGCGCTGCAGGAGGATTGCGGCGGCGCCGTGCACCTCGCGATGCTCGACGGCGACGAGGCCGTCTACGTCGCCAAGGTCGAGGGCAGCAAGCCGTACCGGATGGCCTCGCGAGTGGGGATGGCGATGCCGCTGCACTGCACGGCGATCGGGAAGGCCGCGCTCGCCGTGCTGCCCGAAGCGGAGGTGCGGGCGCTGCTCGAACGCGTCCCCCGCGAGGCCCGCACCCCCCGCACGTTCACCGACCCCGCCGCGCTCGTCGCGCATCTGCAGGAGGTGCGCGAGCGCGGCTGGTCGGTCGACGACGAGGAGAACGAGTCTGGCGTGCGGTGCGTCGGGGCCGCCGTGGTCGACCACACCGGCCGAGTAGTCGGGTCGGTCAGCGTCTCGCAGCTGACCAGTGACCCGGCGAGCCGCACGCCCGACGAGATCGGCCCCCGGGTCGCGAAGGCGGCACTGGAGATCTCCCGCACCCTGGGCGCCCCGGTCTGAAAGCGGCCTGGCGCTCCTAGATCAAAAGGGCGGGGGGTCGTCCGCCGGGTCGTGGTGTTGCGGTGTGGGCTGGTCGGGTGGGGGTCGGGCCGCCCAGACCTGGGGGAACGGGTCGTCGTCGTCGCGGTAGTCGTGCGGGGTGCTGCGGTAGCGGTGCCCGGTGGGGGTGATCCACTCGATGACGCCGTCGGGCAGCGCGTGGACCTGCCAGCCGGGGCTGTGTTTCAGGTGGTGGTCGTGGCTGCACCCGGTGGCCAGGTTCGCCTCGCTCGTCGGCCCCAGCGGGAAGGGGATGAGGTGGTCGAGTTCGCTGTCGGTCGCGCGGCGGCGGCAGATGGGCTGGCGGCAGTGGACATCGCGGGCGCGGACGTGGTCGGCCAGCCCGGCCGGGGGCCGGTCGGTGGCGCGCCCGTAATCGAGCAGCGTCCCCGAGCGCGGGTCATAGACCAGGCGCACGAGGGTGGCGTCGCTGGCGATCTCCCGGGCATGTTCGGCGGTGATCGGGCCGTGCCCGACCAGCTCACACGGCTGCTGGTCGGCCCCGAGCAGGGTGGTGAAGGGCATCACCACCTGCACCAGGGGTTTGCCGGGGGACACCGGCCGCGGGCCTTCGCTTCCGCCGGGTGCAGCTGCGGTGGCGGGGGTGAGGCGGCCGGTCAGCAGCGCGGCGAGCAGGTCGGCGCGGCGGGCGTCCATGGAACGCGGGTCCTGCGCGCCGCAGCCCCGCGCCAGCCGGGTCAGCCACCCGAACGCGGCGACCGCGTCGGTGGCCGGGAGCAGCGCCCACAACGACGCCATCCCCTCCGGTTCCGGGTTGACCGCGACGCGGCGGTCGCGGCGGGCGGCCGTGTGCCGCCGCTCGGCGCTTTCGGGGTCGGCGGCGATCACCGCCCGGGCCAGCGCCGCCTTCAACTGGCCAAGGGTTTGCTCGGGGGCCCGGGGCAGCACCCGCTCCTGCACCGCCCGCGCGGTGTCTACCGGGAGGTTGCGGGTGGCGTCACAGATCGCGGTCACCCGGCGTTCGTCCAACCGCCCGGCCTGCCACAGCCCGAGGGTTTCCGGGAGCCGCTCGACCAGTTCCCGGGACTGCCCGATCCGGGCGGTCGCCGACCAGCGGGACAGCCGCAGCGCCAGCCCCACCTCGTCCGGGGCGTACGGGCTGGCCGCGCAGGTGCGGTCGGTGCCGGCCATGTCCTTGGCGTCCGGCGGGCGGCGCCGAGCGAACTCGGCCACGATCCGGGCTTGCCGGGCCTGCGCCCACGCGGCCTGCCGCTCGAACCCGACCATCGCATCGATCAACTGCGCATCCGACAGGCACGCCGGATCCGCGGTGTCCACGTCCAGTTCGAGCGCGGCGATCCCGGACGGGGCGGTGTCGGCCCAGGTCCGGTCTGGCGGCGGTTCCGGCCAGGTGAGCAGGTCGAGATCCGCGAGCTCATCCCCTGCGAGGGAAGGCGTCACGGTCTCGAACATGTGTTCGATCGTACCGGGTGAGCTGATCTCTCACAAGGCGTCCCGAAGCCTTCTCCCGATCATCGGCCGCTGGTCTTCCCGGCCCAGTGCGACGGGCGGTCCAGGTGGTCCGGGATGCGGGTCTGTCCGTCACCCCGCGCGGCGTCGAGCTGTGTCTTCGTGACGAAGAGAGCGCCGGTCAGATCGGCGCCCGCGAGGTCGGCGGCGCGCAGGTCGGCCCCGAGGAGGTCGGCCGTGCGCAGGTCGGCGCCGCGCAGGTCCGCTCCGATCAGGAGCGCCCCCCGCAGGCTCGCCCCGCGCAGGTCGGCGCGCCCGAGCCGGGCGCCTGCGAGGTCCGCGCCGCGCCGATCCGGCCCGCGGTGACCGGCGCGCACCCGGTCGCTCACCTGCTGCAGCAGCGCTCCCACCCGGGCGCGGTGCGGACCGACGTCGAGTTTCGCCAGGTTGTCGGGGTCGGCGTTCACCAGCCCCTCGACGTCGGCCCGGACGCGCTCGATCTCGGCGCGGCGGGCGGCGTCCCGGTCGGCGGCCTCCGCCAGGTACCAGAGCAGCTCGTGGAGCTGGCGCACCACGGGCAGCAGCGCGAACATGCTCCTCGCGATATCGGGGTCGCGGCGCCAGTCGTGCCCGCCGAACACGACCTGCGTGACGTGCTGGCCCGCGCCGAAGCAGTCGAAGGCCACACACCCGGGGAAGCCGCGTTCGGGCAGCGAGTCGTGGATGCCGCAGCGGAAGTCGGACTGCAGGTTCGGGCAGGGCCGCCCGGCCGGTTTGTCGATCGCGAAGTCGGCCGACTTGGCGAAGGCGGGCGCCACGCAGCACAGGGCGGCGCATTGGCTGCAGTCGGCGCGCAGGCGCGCCCGCTGGTCGGTGTGGACGGGTGTCAGTTCCATCGCTTCCGAGTGTCCCCGCCCGCCCAGAGGCGGTCGAAATCGGATCGAGCGGGCTGTCGAAGAGGGGAACTCGACTCCGACGTACCGGCGAACCGACCCACACCACGGAAGGAACGCCACGATGAGCGACATGCAGCGGGACGTGCAGGCAGTGCTCGACGAGCTGGTCGGCAGCGGTGCCGAGCGGGGGATGCAGGCGGCGGTGTACCGCGACGGCGAGCAGCTCGTCGACGTGGTCGCTGGGGTGGCCGACCCGGCCACCGGCCGCCCGATGACCTCCGACACCCCGGTCTTCGTCACCTCGACGGGCAAGGGCGTGGCCGCGACCGTCGTACACGTGCTCGCCGAGCGGGGCGCGCTCGACTACGACACCCCGATCGCGGACCTCTGGCCGGAGTTCGCCGCGCACGGCAAGCAGGGCGCCACCGTGGCGCACGCGCTGACCCACAGCGTCGGCGTGCCCGGCCTCCCGGTCGAGCTGACGGCCGACGCGTTCCTCGACTGGGACGCCATGTGCGCGCTGATCGCGGACGCGCACCCGTGGTGGGAGCCGGGCACCGCCACCGGCTACCACGCCCAGACCTTCGGCTGGCTCGTCGGCGAGATCGTGCGCCGGGCCACCGGGAAGCGGATCTCCGAGGTGCTCCGCGACGAGGTCGCGGGCCCGCTCGGAGTGGCCGACGAGCTGTTCTTCGGCGTGCCGGCCGCTGAGATCCCGCGGGTCGCGCGGCTCGAGGACCCGGCGCCGCCGGAGGGGTGGGAGGACTCGGGTGAGGGCTTCGAGATCCCGGCGCCTGCGGGAGCGCAGGAGGGCTGGGTGTGGGCACCGCCCGCGGCGATGCCCGACGCCGCCTACGGCAACCGGGAAGACATCCTGGCCACCGACATTCCCGCCGGCTCGACCGGAACGGCCCGCGCCCTCGCCCGCATGTACGCCGCCCTGCTGACCGAGGTGGACGGCGTGCGGCTGATCACGCCCGAGCGCCTGCGGACCGTCACCGCGCCCGCCGTGTCCGGCACCGACGCCGTGCTGTACTTCCCCGTGACGCGCAGCCTCGGCTTCGGGGTGGGCGGGCAGGGCTCGTTCAGCGGGGCCACGGTCTTCGGGATGCCCGGGAGCGGGGGTACGGCCGCGTTCGCCGACACCGCCACCGGCCTCTCCATCGCCGTGACGAAGAACCGCAACTCCTTCGGCGAGTACACGAGCTACGACGCGGTCTGTGCCGCGGTGCTGAAGCACGTGTGACATGAGCGCCGCGTGGGTGCGGCAACGTCGACCCGGGGAGGGTGCCGGCCAGTTCGTCGCCGCGGTGGAGATCGCCAAGCGCCCTGAGCTGCGCAGCCTGCCGGCCGTCGTCGGCGGGGACGGCGACCCCACCCGGCGGCGGCAGTGGCCACCGCCCTCATAGGTCGAGCACTCGTGTCGCCCCGGGTCGGCAGACCCGGGGCGGCCGTGGCAGGCGCGCCCGGTGCAGGGTCGGCCTGCCACCCGTTCACCGGCGGGCGGTTCTGTCCGGTGCCCGCACCGCTAGCCCCAAGGCATCGGCGTGGCGCAGCCGCCACGGCCACCTCATCAACCGACCTTGTCGCGGTCCTGTCTCTCACGGAGTGGAGTCGAGTACTGGACTACGCGTGCCGAGGCGGCCCTAATGCGGTCTTCTTGACCAATGGGTTCTGGGCTCGCATCGAACGATCCAGCGTGTCGGGTCGAAGTGCCTGCGATGACTGGTGCCGCGCTACCGCGGTCGGATGAGGTGTCTGGGCCCCGGCCGCGGAATGGTATCGCCCGCGCCACGCTCGGCGTCCTGATCGCTGGCCTGCTGGCCGCGCAGGCCTCACCCGCCGCCGCGTCCGTACCGGTGCGGAACACCGCCGACGCTACTGCGCTGGCTCCGCTGACCAGCGACCTGCCCTACGGGCCGGACACGTGTAAGAACGGCTTCGTCTGGCGCGAAGCCCGGCCCTCCGACCACGTCTGCGTCACCCCGGCCGTCCGCCAGACCACCTGGGACGAGAACGCGCTGGCAGACTCCCGCCGCGAGCCCAACGGCGGCCCCTACGGGCCCAACACCTGCAAGCAAGGCTACGTCTGGAGGGGGGCCTTCGACGGCGACGTAGTCTGTGTCACCCCGGATCGCCGGACTCAGGCCGAGGCGGACAACGCCGCGGCCGCCGAGCGCAGGCTGTCCGGCACCACCGCTCCCAGCACCCAAACCGTGACGCTGGGCGTGGCGCACTCGCGGTGGGCCTCGGGCCTCAAGGAGTTCGAGTCCACCTTCCACTCCTGCGACGCGAGCAAGGTGCAGCAACAATCGCGCGGCCGGGTGGGCTGGGGTCAGGCCGAGGAAGAAGGCTGCTTCGCGTACGTCGCGCAGTTGGCGGTGCTCTTCGACACCGCGCCCCTGGACGGCATCCCCGACAAGATCATCAACCGGGCGGTGCTGACCTACGACGAGTCCCAGGATTGCTGGGACCTGCCCGAGGGCACGATCCCCCCTGGCTCCGAGGTCGGCGGCCCGATCACGTGTTGGCAGAGTGGCAGTGCCAGGCCCGAGAATAAGCCCAACGGCTGCGTAGTGGTCCGCGTTCCGGCGCAGGAGTGGCTCAACGCGCCACCCGGGAGCGGCCTGCGTCCATACATCACCCACTCGAGCGGCCACCCGACGATTACGCGGGGCGGTCCGCGTGAGTGGGACGTGACCGAGCCGTTCAGGTGGCAGACTGTGCCCAGCTCCAAGCCGCTGAATCCGCCGGGCCAGCCGCCGCTCAGCCCCGGCTTCGGCTTCCTGCTGACGGGCGAAATCACCTCGCTCGACCAGCTGACCGGCGATGACGATACCTTCTGCTTGTCGACGGTCTCCAACATCCGGCTGCAGGTCACCTACACCGTGCTGCCGGAGGGGGGACCGGGGCCCATCGTCAAGTGAGGCAGAAACGACGTTGAACAGCACAGGACCATTCTTGTGCTGTTCAACGTCGCTCAACTGCTGCGCGAGCCGATCGGCGCCGCGTCCATCCGCATCCGCCGGCTCGATCCCGGTGCTGGAGGCAGGGCTCCGGCAAGGCCGAGATAAGCGAGCCGACGCCACCGTCGTGGAGCCCGTGCTGGACGGCTTCCCGCTCGACCGGCCCGTCCAGCTCCCGGGGTGCGGGTCGAGCACGGCGGGGCGGGAGCTACCGACCCCTGATCACGCCCGCGTACATCGTGACGATGGACACGTTGCGCACGAGTACGTCGACGATCATCTCTACCCCAGGTGGTGCAGCCGGGTCAGCGGCAGCGTCGGGGAACGGTGGAGCGGGATCTCCCGGCCGTCGGCGCGCACCGGCCCCGGCTCGGGTGCCACCTCCACGGTCGGCGTGGCGGTGTTGTGCAGCATGTCGGCGCAGGTCAGGCCGCGGCTCCCAGAGATCGGCGAGTAGGTGCGCCCGGCGGGGAGTGCGGCGCGCGCGGCGGCGTCGTCGAGGCAGGCCTGCGCGACGAACACGTGCGCGAGCCGCGCGGGTGCGCTGCCGTGCCCGCCGTAGAAGGCGCGCATCCGCCGCGGCTGGGTGAGCCGGGTGGAACCCGAGCCCGACCCGGCGGCGCCCCACGCCACGAAACCAGACTTGATCACCAGTTCGGGCTGCGCGCCGAACCACGCCGGGTTCCACAGCACGATGTCGGCGAGCTTCCCCGGTGCGATGCTCCCGACGTGCGCAGCGATCCCGTGGGCGACGGCCGGGTTGTGCGTCAGCTTGGCGAGGTAGCGCAACACCCGGGCGTTGTTGGCGGTGTCCGGGCCGGTCTCCCCGGCGAGCGTGGCCTGGACGTGCGCGAGCTGCCAGGTGCGGCGCGCGGTCTCGGCGATGCGGCCCATCCCGAGCGCGTCGGAGTTGACGATGCTGATCGCGCCCTGGTCGTGCAGCCAGTTCTCGCCGGCGATGGCGTGTTCCCGGATGCGGCTCGCGGCGATCGCGGAGTCGCTCGGGACGTGGGCGTGCCCACGGTGCACGGTGAGCGTCATCGGGCCCAGCTCCGCCACCGTCGACGGGGTGAGCGGCAATGTCGGCGTGGTCGAGCTGGTCAACACGTTGTCCCGCGACACGATCGACAGCAGGTCGGGGTGCCCGCCGCCGCCTTCCACGTGGTAGGCGTGCACGGTCCGGCCGCCCACGGCGGAGAGGGTGTCGGCGAGGAAACCCGACTCGTTGAGTGTGTCGGTGTGCAGCGCCACCGGGAGGTCGGTGTGCTCGGCGGCGTCGAGGCAGGTGTCGATCACGTCCGGGGTGGCGCCCCAGTCCTCGTGCACCTTGAACCCGCCGCCACCCGACAGCACCGCCTCCTCCAGCAGCGCCGCCGAAGTGGAGGAGCCGCGGGCGAGGAACGCCGCGTTGACCGGCACGTCCGCCCAGCCTGCGATGAGCGAGTGCAGGTTGGAGCGGGGGTTCGCGCCGACGTCCCACACCCCGCCGATGCCCATCCCGACGATGGTTGTGACCCCGGCCGAGAGCGCAGCCGGGGCGAGGTCGGCGTTGGAGAGGTGCACGTGCGAGTCGACGATTCCGGGCGTCGCGAGCAGGCCCTCCCCGGTGATCATCGCGGTGTGCGCGTCCACCTCGAGCCGCACGCCGTCGAGCACGTCCGGGTTGCCCGCGCGGCCGACGCCGACCACCCGGCCGTCCTTGATGCCGATGTTCGTCTTGCGGACGCCGAGCACCGGGTCGAGCAGCACGACCCCGAGCACCACCATGTCGAGCGCCGAGCTGCGGTCGGCCGAGCTGGTGACGAGCGCGCCGTGGCGGGCGGTCTTGCCGCAGCCGCCGAGCATCTCCTCGCCGGGTTCGGTGTCGTCGGCCTCGACCTCGACCCACAGGTCGGTGTCGGCGAGGCGGATGCGGTCGCCCGCGGTGGCGCCGTAGAGGCGCGCGTACGCGGCCCGGTCGAGGCTGGTCACGCCCCACCTCCGAGCCGCACGACCGCGACCTCGCGCTCGGCGCCGGCGTCGACGCGCAGGGCGGTGCCCGCCGGGACGTCGAGCCGGTAGCGACCCGCCGCCTCGAGCTCCACGCGCAGTGCCGGGTTGAGCCGGTCGAGCGGCACGTGCGAGGACACCCAGACCGGCAACGGACCGGTGTTGCGCAGCACGGCCCTGGCGCGCTCCCGGCCCGGGGCGAGATCCACCTGGCCGTCGGCGGAGCGGATCGCGCCGGGCCCGTCCGCGGACGGCGGGCCGAACGGCGCGTCGACGTGCACGAGCACGCTCCCGTGCGGGAACAGCGCCTCCACCTGCAGCGCCGGCACCGCGGCCGGCACCCCGTCCACGAGCTGGTCGGGCCGCACCACCTCCCGGGCGCGCGCCACGACGTCGGCGTAGGGGAGGCCGTCCCAGGCCAGCTCGCAGATCTCGTCGCAGACGAGCGCGACGGCGTCGGGGGCGCCGAGCCGGGCCCCGCGGGCGAGGCGGCGGCGGGCCAGGTCGGCACCTGCGGCGAGCAGCAGCCGCTCGTGTTCGCGGGGAGTCAGGTGCATGACTGCTCCCGGTTCGGCATCGGCACAGCATGGAGTGCGACGCACGGCCGGGAAAGTCGGATGTCCGATGAGAACGACCGACCGGGCTGGGCAAATGCACAATCCGCGCAATCGTGGGGTGTCCGGGCGATGACAATCCCGGCGGAAGAGGGCCACACTGCCTGGCGGGGAGGGGGAGGCATGCGCGCACGCCTGCGGTTCCGGTCCGCCACTCTGCTCACGGTGCTGGTCATGGCGCTGGTGCCGGCCTGTGCGGCTCCCGCGGCGCCGCCCGGGCCACCGGCCGGGACCCTTGTGCAGGCATCCGGCCCGCTGCGCCAGACCGCGTCCGAGGTCGATGCCACGGTCGCGAGCCTGCGCCTGCTCGACGACCATCCGCTCTACGAGATGACGTTCCACGGCGGGTACGACGCCACGGCCCCGCTGCAGGAGGAGGATCTCGCCGCGGACGCTCCCGACTGGGGATGCTCCCTCGTCCACCTACCGGGCCCGGAGCCGCAGTTCGCGCGCAACTTCGACTGGGACCCGAGCGCGGCCCTGGTCGTGCACGCCGACCCGCCGGACGGTTACGCGTCGGTCGCGATCGTGGACCTGTTCTACCTGCTCGGACATCGCGGCCCCGTGGACGTCGCCGACCCGGTCACGCGGCGCCGGCTCGCCCACGGTGTGCTCGCCCCGTTCGACGGGATGAATGAGGCGGGTCTCGTGGTGGGGATGGCAGGCACGCCGGACGCAGCGGCGCCGCCCCCGGCGCCGAACCGGTCGACGGTCGGCAGCGTCCGGATCATCCGACTGATCCTGGACCGCGCGGCGACCGTGGACGAGGCGGTGGAGGTGATGCGCCGCCACAGCGTGGACTTCACTGGTGGCCCGCAGATCCACTACCTGATCGCAGATGCGACCGGGCGCTCCGCGGTGGTCGAGTACGCCCACAGCGCGCTGAACGTGATCGACGACAGGATCCTCACCAACATCGCCATGACCGGCACGACGGTCGCGGAGCGGATGGCCGACCGGCGCTACCGGCTGCTCGCCGAGGGCTCGACGGAGGAAGCAGCCGACGGGCTGGAGCTGCTCCGTCAGGTTGCGCAGCCGCACACGCGCTGGTCGGTGGCGTACGAGCCGGCCTCGGCGAGCGCGCGCCTCGTCACGTCGCAGCAGTGGGACCGGGTGCACCGCATCGGGCTGCGCGCCGTCGCCTGACTCGGGGTCGGAGGGTGATTTCGCCTGATTTGCCGGACTGGGCGCTTTCGGCCGATGGCAATCCTGATCCCCCTGGGAGCATTCGCCGACCATGGAGGGCGCGCCGATGACCCAGACCGCCAAGACACCAGCCGCCGGACACTCGTCCGCCGCGCGCTTCGTCGGACAGAGCGTGCGCCGCCGCGAGGACGCCGCCCTGATCACCGGACGTGCCACGTTTACGGACAACATCATGCTCCCGGGCACGCTCCACATGGCGGTGCTGCGCAGCCCGCTGGCGCACGCCCGCATCCGGGGGATCGACGCCAGGCCGGCCCGCGCGCTGTCCGGCGTCGTGGCCGTCCTCACCGGCGAGGACCTGGCGGGCGAGTTCGCGATCGGACTGCCCTGCGGCTGGCCAGTCACCGAGGACATCAAGATCCCCGACCACCCGCCGCTGGCCCGGGGCGAGGTCAACCACGTCGGCGACGGGGTGGCGGTCGTGCTGGCCACCGACGCGGGCACGGCCTATGAGGCGCTCGGGCTGGTCGAGGTGGACTACGAGGATCTCCCCGCGGTCGTCGACATCGAAGCGGCCCTCGAACCCGGCGCCCCGCTCGTGCACGAGGAGCTGGGCACGAACCACTGCTACACCTGGCCGCTCGCCGTCGGCGACGTCGACGCCGCGTTCGCGCAGGCCGACGTCGTCGTCGAGGGCCGCTACGTGCAGCAGCGCGTGCTGCCGTCGGCGATGGAGCCGCGCGCGGTCGTGGTCAACCCGGAACCAGTGGGCGGCGCCTTCACGGTCTTTACCTCCACCCAGGTGCCGCACTTCGTGCGCGACCTGCTGGCGCTGATCTGCGGGGTCCCGGACAGCAAGATCCGCGTCGTCGCCCCGGACGTCGGCGGTGGGTTCGGCTCGAAGCTCAACGTCTACGCCGAGGAGGCGCTCGCGTTCGCGCTGGCCCGCCGGTTCGGCAAGCCGGTGAAGTGGACCGAGACGCGCTCGGAGAACCACGTCGCCACCACCCACGGGCGCGGCCAGATCCAGAGGATCGCGGTCGCGGCCACCCGCGAGGGGAAGATCCTCGGGATGAGGGTGGAGCTGCTCGCCGACATGGGCGCCTACCTGCAGCTTCTCACCCCCGGCATCGCCGTGTTCGGCGCGTTCACCTACTGCGGGCTCTACGACTTCGGCGCCTACTCCTTCGAGTGCAAGGGCGTGTTCACCAACCTCACGCCCACCGACGCCTACCGCGGCGCGGGCCGCTCGGAGGCCGCGTACGCGCACGAGCGGATCATGGACGACCTCGCCCGGGAGCTGGGGATGGACCCGGCGGAGGTCCGGCTGCGCAACCTCATCCCGCCGTTCAGCGAGCCGCGCACCGTGCCGTCCGGGGTGATGTACGACTCCGGCGACTATGAGAGGTGCATGCGCCGGGCGATGGAGCTCGTGGGCTACGACGAGCTGCGCGCCGAGCAGCGCCGCCGCCGGGAGGCGGGCGAGGTCGTCCAGCTCGGGATCGGGATCGGAAACTTCACTGAGAGCGGCGGGTTGTCGCCGTCCAAGGTCGCCGCCGGGGTGCGCCTGCAGAGCGGCGGCTGGGAGGCCGCGACCGTGCGGATGACGGTCGGGGGCAAGGTGGAGGTCGTCACGGGAACCTCACCGCACGGTCAGGGCCACGAGACGGTGTGGGCGCAGATCGCCGCCGACGCCCTCGGCGTGCACCCTGACGACGTCGAGGTGCTGCACTCCGACACCGCGATCGCCCCCTTCGGCCGCGACACCTACGGCTCGCGCAGCCTCCCGGTCGGCGGCGTGGCCGTGCACGTTGCGGCGGGGATGGTCGCCGCCAAGGCCCGCGCGATCGCCGCGCACCTGCTCGAGGCGGCCGAGGACGACCTCGAGTTCCACGGCGGCCGGTTCAGCGTGGCCGGCACCTCCGGGCCCGGGATCACGATCCAGGAGGTGGCGCTCGCCGCGTCGCTGGCGAGCAACCTGCCCGAGGGCATGGAGCCCAACCTCACCGCCGACCACCACTTCGACCCGCCGAACTTCACGTGGCCGTTCGGCACGCACATCTGCGTCACCGAGGTCGACACTCAGACAGGTCGCGTCGGGATCCACCGCTACGTCGCCGTTGACGACTGCGGCCCGATCGTCAATCCGGCCATCGTCGAGGGCCAGCTGCACGGTGGCATCGCCCAGGGGGTGGCGCAGGCGCTCTACGAGGAGGCCGGCTACGACGCCGCGGGCAACCCGACGACGGGCACGCTCGCCGACTACCGGATCCCGACCGCGATGGACCTGCCGGTCTTCACCCTCGATCAGACCGTCACCCCGTCTCCTACCAACCCGATGGGGGTGAAGGGGATCGGCGAATCCGGGGCGATCGGGTCCTCGCCCGCGGTGGTGAACGCGGTGATCGATGCGGTCGCGCACCTCGGCGTGACGCACCTCGACATGCCGGTCACACCTGAGAAGATCTGGCGTGCGGTGAGTCGGGCGGGTAACACTGCCAGTACGCGTCAACCAGGATCGACACACCGACGGGAGGCCGGGCATGGTGGCGATCAACTGTGACATGGGCGAGGCCTTCAGCATCTACCGCTGCGGCGACGACGAGGGCCTGATGCCCTGGATCACGCTCGCGAACGTGGCGTGCGGCTTCCACGCCTCCGACCCTCGCGTGATGCGCCGGACGGTCGCGCTGGCCAAGGAGCACGGCGTGCGGGTGGGGGCGCACCCGTCGCTGCCCGACCGCGAGGGCTTCGGCCGGCGCGAGATGAAGCTGGAGCGCGACGAGCTGACCGCGAACGTGATCTACCAGGTGGGCGCGCTGGCCGGCTTCCTGCGAGAGCAGGGCATGGAGCTCAACCACATCAAGCCGCACGGGGCGCTGTACGGGATGGCCGCGCGTGACGAGCAGGTCGCCGAGGCCGTCGCCGACGCCGCCGCTGTGTTCGGCGTGCCGCTCATGGGGATGGCGGGCAGCGCGCACGAACGCGTGTGGGGGGCCAGCCCTGGCGGGTTCCTGTCCGAGTACTACGCCGACCTGGACTACCGCCCGGACGGCTCGCTGATCATCACCCGCGAGCACGCGGCGTTCGACCCCGCCGCATCCGCGCGGAAGGCCGTGCGCGCCGTCACAGAGGGCGTCGCAACCGCTGTCGACGGCACGGAGATCCCGGTGCGCGCCGACTGCGTCTGCGTGCACTCCGACACCCCGAACGCCGTCGACCTCGCCAAGGCCGTGCACGAGGCCCTGCAGCCCCACTTGAGCTAGCTCGAACCGCAAAGGAGCCCGAGTGACCCGCCACGAGGTCGTCTCGCCCATCCCCGGCGTCTTCTACCGCAGGCCCGACCCCGACAGCGATCCCTTCGCGAAGGAGGGCCAGACCGTGGCGGCCGACGACACCGTCTGCCTCGTCGAGGTCATGAAGTCCTTCCACCAGGTCTCGGCAGGCGCGGCGGGCAGGATCGTGGAGTTCCTCGTCGAGAACGAGGACGTGGTCGACGCCGGCCAGCCGGTCGCGGTGATCGAGGCAGGATCATGAGCGAGCTTGCGAGCGAATCAATGTCACAGCGCTTCCGCCCTGCGCGCGAGCTTGCGAGCGCGCCATGGGAACAGTGCCCGGCGAAGCCAGCCGAGCCTCAGCGAGGCTGAGCGTGAAGCGGCTCCTCGTCGCCAACCGCGGGGAGATCGCGGTACGGATCATCCGCGCCGCGCGCGACCTCGGGATCTCCACGGTCGCGGTGCACTCCACTGCTGATGCCGAGGCCCTGCATGTCCGGCTCGCCGATGCGGCGGTGGAGATCGGGCCGCCGCCGGCGGGCAAGAGCTACCTGGTGGCCGACGCGATCCTGGAGGCTGCGCGCTCGACCGGCGCCGACGCGATCCACCCCGGCTACGGGTTTCTGTCCGAGCGGGCCGGGTTCGCCGGCGCGGTCGCCGACGCCGGGCTGACGTTCGTAGGCCCGGACGCGGCGGTCATCGAGCAGATGGGGGACAAGGTCCGGGCCCGGCAGGTCGCCGCGGCCGCGGGCGTGCCGACCGTGCCGGGTACACCGGGCGGCGTCGAGGACGTCGACGCGGCCGTGACGGCTGCCGCGGAGATCGGCTACCCGGTCATGCTCAAGGCAGCCGCGGGCGGCGGCGGGCGCGGCATCCGCGTGGTCGAGGACGAGGCCGGGCTGCGCGCGGCGTTCGGTGCCGCGTCGAAGGAGGCGGCCAACGCGTTCGGCGACGGGCGGATGTACCTGGAGCGCTTCGTCCGCCGGGCCCGCCACGTCGAGGTTCAGGTGCTCGGCGACGGGAGCGACGCCGTGCACCTGTTCGAGCGCGAGTGCTCGCTGCAGCGGCGGCGGCAGAAGATGGTGGAGGAGGCACTCGCCCCGGGCATCGACCCGGGCGTGCGGGAGGCGATGACGGCCGCGGCGGTGCGGCTGGCCCGGGAGGTCGGCTACCGCAGCGCCGGGACGGCGGAGTTCCTCGTCGACGACGAGACCCACGAGTTCTTCTTCATCGAGATGAACACTCGCATCCAGGTCGAGCACCCGACGACCGAGTCGATCACCGGCATCGACCTGGTCGCCGAGCAGCTGCGGATCGCCGCCGGCGAGCCGCTGGGCCGCGCCCAGGCCGACGTCACCGCCCGCGGGTGGGCGATCGAGTTCCGGGTGTGCGCCGAGGACCCCTCCCGCGGCTTCCTGCCGTCGCCCGGGCGCGTCGGCCGGGTGGTGCTGCCCGCCGGGCCGTGGGTGCGGGTCGACACCTGGCTGGAGCCCGACGTCACCGTCCCGCCGTTCTACGACTCGCTGCTGGCGAAGGTCGTGGTGTGGGGCGAGGACCGGGAGAGTGCGATCCGCCGCTCGCGCCGGGCCCTGGCCGAGTTCGCCGTCGAGGGCGTGCCGACGACGGCCGGGCTCGCCACCGAGATCCTCGAGGAGCCGTGGTTCGCGGAGGGGGCGTTCCACACCGGGACGCTGGAGCAGTGGTTGTCCGACCGCGAGGAGGAGTTGGGATGAGCGAGCGTAGCGAGCGAATCATTGGCACGGCCTGCCCGCGAAGCGGTCGCCCGAGCGTCAGCGAGGGCGCGCCATGACGGACGTGCCGCCCGCCCGGTACAGCTGGGGTGGCGACGAGTTCGTCTTCGTCGAGCTCGCGGAGGAGATGAGCCTGCAGGCCAACTTCCGCGCGATGGCCATCACGACGAAGCTGCGCGACGGGCGGCCGGACGGCGTGCTGGAGATCTGCCCGGCGAACGCGTCCTACCAGGTCCGCTACGACCCGGACGTGCTGGAGCCGCGCGACCTGCTCACCCTGCTGCAGGACCTGGAGCAGCAGGTCGGCGACGCGCACGAGCTCGCGCTGCCGACCCGGGTGCTGGAGATCCCGGTGCTGTACCGCGACCCGTGGACCACCGAGACGCTGATGCGGTTCCGCGACCGCCACCAGGACCCTTCCGCCACCGACATCGAGTACGCGGCACGGATCAACGGCTACGCGTCGGTGGACGACTTCATCGCCGCCCACTCCGGGTCGCCGTGGTTCACCTCGATGGTGGGGTTCGTGGCCGGGCTGCCGTTCCTGTTCCAGATGGTTCCCCAGGAGCGGCAGATCGTGGTGCCGAAGTACCTGCGCCCGCGCACCGACACCCCGAAGCAGACCGTCGGCTACGGCGGCTGCTTCTCCTGCGTCTACTCCGTGCGCGGCGCGGGCGGCTACCAGATGTTCGGCATCACGCCCGCCCCGATCTACGACCCGGGCCAGACGCTGCCGGACTTCACCGACTTCATGGTGCTGTTCCGGCCCGGCGACGTCGTCAAGTTCACGCCCATCGACCGGGAGCGCTACGACGCCCACCTCGCGGAGGTGGAGGCCGGGACGTTCCGGGTGACCGCCCGCCCGGTCGAGTTCCGCCTGCAGCCCTTCCTCGACGACCCCGACGGCTACAACGCCCGGCTCCTGGAGGCTCTCCATGACTGACGCCGTGATCGAGGTGCGCAAGCCGGGGCTCTCCACCACCGTGCAGGACGCCGGCCGCAGCGGCTACTACCACCTGGGCATCCCGCCCTCGGGCGCGCTCGACCAGCACTCGTTGCGCGCGGCGAACCTGCTGGTCGGCAACCCCGCCGGGGCGGCCGCGCTCGAGTGCGTCTACATGGGGCCGGAGCTCGCATTCACCGCCGACACCCTCGTCGCGGTCACGGGCGCGACCATGGCGCCCAAGATCAACGGCGAGGAGCGGCCGTTGTGGGAGTCGTTCGCGGTGTCCGCGGGCGACGTCCTCAGCTTCGCGTACCTCGCCGCGGGTGCCCGGGCCTACATCGCCGTCGCGGGCGGGGTCGACGTGCCGGAGGTGCTGGGCAGCCGGTCGACCTACGCGCTCGGGGCGCTCGGCGGGTTCGCTGGCAGGCCACTCGCGACCGGCGATCGGCTGTCCGTCGGGCCTGCGGCCGCCGGCGTGGCCCCCGGCCGCAGCGTGCCCACCGACCTGCGGCCGGGCCTGGCGAAGGAGGTCGAGGTCCGGGTCGTGATGGGCCTCTACGACCACCGCCTGACCGACAAGGGCCGGTCGACCTTCCTCGACACCACCTGGGCGCTCACGCCCGTGGCCGACCGGATCGGGTTCCGCTACGCCGGCCCGGAGCTCGAGACCGTGCCGCGCGAACCCCCGTTCGGCGCGGGGCAGGACCCGTCCAACATCGTGGACGCGCCCTATCCGATCGGCTCGATCCAGGTGCCCGGCGGTGTCGAGCCGATCATCCTGCACCGGGACGCGGTCTCCGGCGGCGGTTACATGATGATCGCGACGGTGGTGTCGGGCGACCTGGACATCGTCGCCCAGTCGGCGCCCAAGACCCGCACCCGCTTCGTCGAGGTCGACCTGGACGGCGCGCTCGCCGCCCGGGCCGACTACCGCAAGCGGTCCCAGCGGCTCGTGGAGGCCCTGGGTTAGAGCGAGGCGCGCCGGCGGACATAACTGCTGACGCACGGTGTCGGCTCGGTCAGCCGCAGACCGCGCGCAGGGGGAGTTCGGCCTGCACGGTGGTGCCCGCGCCGGGGACGCTCTGCACCCCGAACCGGCCGCCGAGCGCCTCCACTCGGTCCTTGAGCCCGACCAGGCCGGACCCGTGGGCGAAGCTGGCGCCACCGCGCCCATCGTCTCGCACCCGGACCTGCAGGACACCGTCGCCGCCCTGCCCGGTATCGACCTCGACGTGGACGACGGAGGCGTGCGCGTGCTTGGCCGCGTTGGTCAACGCCTCGGAGACCACGAAGTAGGTGGCCACCTCGATCTGCTCAGGCAGCCGCCCGTCCACTCGCACGTCCAGCTCGGCCGGGACCGCGGAGCGCCGGGCGAGCGTCTTGAGCGCCGGACGCAGGCCGCCCTCGGCGAGGATCGACGGGTGGATGCCCCGGGCGAGCTCGCGCAGCTCGTCCAGCGCGCTGGTCGCCTCGGCGGCCAGGTCGTCCAGCTGCGCTTCGAGGTCGCAGGCCTCGGGCGGCACCGCGGTCTGCGCCGCGCGCAGTTGCAGGGCGAGGAAGACCAGCCGTTGCTGGGTTCCGTCGTGCAGGTCCCGCTCGATGCGGCGCCGGGCCTGGTCGGCGGCGGCCACGATCCGGGCGCGCGAAGCGGTGAGCTGCGCCTGTGTCTCGGCGTTGGCGATGGCGGTGGCGACCAGCTCGGTGAACCCGGCCAGCCGCTCCTCGGTGTCCGGCGGTAGCGACTCCTCTCGCCTGGACCCGGCGATCATGACGCCCCATAGCCGGCCCGCGACCCTGATCGGCGCGCCGACGGCGGCGCGGAAGCCCCACTCCTGGCCGAGGTCGGCGGTCGCGCCGGAGGCGTCGGCGTAGTCGTCGAGCCGGGCGGGTTGCCCGGTCTCGAACACCAGCGTGGCGATGTTCCGCCCGCCGAGGCGAGCGCGGGTGCCGATGATCGGGGCATCGCGGGCGGCGACGAAGGTCACGGCGCCGTCGGGCTCGTAGCGCAACAGGTTGGCGTGGTCTGCGGGAAGCTGCCGTGCGGCCTCCGCGGTGACCGCGGCGAACACCTCCTCCGGCGGTGCCGCGCGGGCGACCAGGGTGGCCACCCGCCGCAGCGCGGCCTGCTCGTCGGCGATCCGGCGATACTCGGCGTAGAGCTGGGCGTTGTCGAGGGAGACGGCGAGCTGGCCGGCGATGAGCTGGATCGCGTCGAGCCGTCCGGTGGTGAACGCGCCGCGGATCAGCCGGTTCTCCAGCAGCAGGACCGCCCGCAGCGCGCCGCGGCTGAGGATGGGTAGGGCCAGCAGTGAGCAGCGGTCGAGGTCGGTGAAGTACGGGTCGCGGGCGAACCGGTCGTCGCCGGTGGCGTCGGCCACGACCAGTGGTTCACCGGTGCGCTGGGCGTAGCGCAGCACCGACATCGGCACCGCGTTCTCATGCCCGGTGCCCCCGATCTGGGCGGCGCCGCCGTCACCGCCGGGCGCGGGCAGCAGCCAGTCGTGCCCGTCATCGTCCCAGAGCAGCAGGTGGACATTGGTGGCGCCGGTCATCGCGCGGAGCACCTGGACGACGCGGGTGTGCAGGCGTTCGATGGTGGTTTCGGAGCTGAGGGCTTGGGAGGCGGCCAGGATGCCGAGCAGGTCGAGGGTGCCGGTGGTCACCGTGCCGCGTTGATGCGGATCAGCGGGCCGGTTGCCGCCCGGCCCGACGGTCGCCTCGGAGTGTGGCCGCAGGGTGGGGTAGGCCCAGTCGAGTTGGTCGACTTTGGCGCTCGCGCCCCAGGCGAGGTAGGCCTGGCGGGCCTGGGCGAGCAGCTCGTGACCGGTGTGTTCGAGGCCGCGGGCCAGGTGGAAGCAAGCGGTGCGTTCGGTGATCAGGGCGCGGTGCCAGGGCCGTGCGCGGCCGGCGACCTCGCGTCGGGCAGCGTCGAAGGCCAGCTCGGCGGCCCGGACATCACCTACCGCCCAGGCCCGCTCGGCCTCCAGCCACCGCAGCAAATGCCGGAAGTTGTCCGGGGCGTCCGCGGCACGGGCAGCCAGCCAGCGCGTCGTCTCGTCCAGTTCCGACAACAGAGCGACGCGCTCGTCACCGTCGCTGGCGCGGGCTTGCTCGGCGAGGGCCAGCCCACACAGCAGGCGGGCCACGGCGGTCGCGTAGATGCCCAGGACGGCCGGCAGCAGCGGCATCACCGCCGCGGTGTGCTTCGTCAGGTCGACCGGATCGCCGAAGACCGCGGCGGCGATCGCCTGGTTGAGATGCGCCTGGAAAAGCGCGAGCGGGTTGTCGGCGTACCTGTCTGTGGGAACCGCGTCACCGGCTGCGGCGAAGCTTTCGCCGCGCAGCGCGCCGGCCAGCCACCGGTGTCCGTCGAGTGCCTGGCCGGTCTGTTCGCTGCCGGTGCGGCGGACGAAGGCGACGCCCGCCTCCACCTGGTCGTCGAGGTGGTCGAGGGTGGGCGCGCAGTCCTGCAGGTACCAGTCGATCGTGAGGTAGGTGTAGCCGGCGTTCGCCAGGTCGCCACCCGCGATCAGCCCCTCGCGGGCGCGCAGGATGGCGTCGACACAGTTCTCGATGGGCTCGTACCAGCCGCTGATGACGGCGAACGCGTAGTGCGCGCGCGAGGTCTCGGGCTCGTAGCCGCGGGCTTCGCCGACCTCCAGGAGCCGCCGGAACGCCCGGTACCCGGCACGGTAGTCGCAGCGCTGCGCCACAGCGGCGAAGGCGGCGGTGCCGGCCGGGCCGAACAGAGTACGTCCCGGGCCGTGCTCGATCCAGATCCGCAGCGCCTCCAGGCTCAGCCAGGTGTGCGAGGCGTGGTCGGCGGCGAAGTAGGCCGTCGGCAGGATCGCGTCGATCAGGCGGGCCGCGGCGAGCAGCCTGCGGTCGGTGATCTCCGGCCGAGCCAGCTCGTCGGCGGTGTCGGTGTCCAGCCACCGGTACAGATATCCGTACTGGTGGTCGAGCTCCTGACCTAGTTGGTCGGCAGCCGGGACGGTGATGTCGCACTCGCGCAGCGACTCGATGCCCAGATCGATCGCTTCCGTGAAGCGTTTGCGGTGGGTCAGGCTGCTCACCTGCACGCACGTCGCGTCCGCGCGCTGCATCGCGGTGGGGCACAGCCGGTCGATCGTGCGGTACTCCTCGTCCGCCTCCTCCAGGCGCCCCAGGCCGTACAGGGCGGCGTGGCGGCCGGTGTGCACCTCGATCAGCGTGGTGGTTTCCCCCGGCTCGATCAGCCGTAGCGCGGCCACCAGCAGCGCATCCAGCAGCGCGTGGTCCCCGACCAACGCCGCCTGGTCGGCGGCGCGGCGCAGCAGCCCCACCACCAGGTGGCGCTCCGCCGCGTCGGCGACGGCGTCGATCACCGGCAGGAACTGCTCGGCCGCCACGGCGTACAGCTCCGGTACTCCAGCCAGCCGCCGCGCCATGGCCAGCTGCAGCGCGCGTCGCCGCAGCGGATCCAGCCCGCCCAGGATGACCTCGCGGGTGCGGTCGTGGCGAAACCGCACCGCCTCACGCAGCCCCGGCTCGACTACCAGGACGCCCTCGGCGAGGGCGGGCGCCAGCTGCTGGTCCACCACGTCCGGCGGAGCATCGGTGACGGTCTGTAGCAGGCTTGCCTTGGATGTGCCGCGTCCACCCCGTCGTCGCGGTAGGCCCCGACCAGCAACAGGCCCTCGACCGGCTCCTCGGACAGCACGAGATCGACGAAGCCCAGCGGGGTGCGCCCGCCCCACTGCAGATCATCGACGAACACCACCACCGGCCGTTTCCGGGACGCGACCGCCCGCAGCACCTGCACACCCACTCGCTGCGTCCGCGCCTGCGCGGTCAGCGGATCCCCCGGATCCGGCGGCACCGCCAGCAGCGCCGCGAACTCCGGCACCACCGCGGTCAGCAGACCCGCGTTCGGGCCGACCGCCTCGATGATCCGTTCGCGGACCTTGGCCAGCTCGTCCTCCGGCTCGGCCAGCAATAGCCGACCCAACGCGCGAAACGCCTGATATCCCGCGTCGAACTCCATATCCCGCCGGTACTGGTCGAACTTGCCGGCCACGAACCAGCCGTCCCGGCCGGTCACCACCGACCGCAGTTGATCGACCAGCGCGGTCTTGCCCACCCCCGGCACCCCGCCGACCAGCGCTCCCCGGCAGCGGCCCGCCAGCGCCTCCTCGAACGCCGTCTCCAGCGTCGCCAGCTCGGCGTCGCGTCCCACCAGCCGCGGCGGCGGCAGCAGTCGCAGTGGGACGTCGTGCTCGCCGATGCGCACCGGAGCCGCTGCGGGACGTGTCTGGGCGTCGCGCACCTGTTCCAGGTCGTGGCCCAGGCCGTCGGCGGTCTGGTAGCGGTGGTCGGGTTCCTTCTCCAGCAGATGCATGACGACTTCGGACAACAGTCCCGGTAGAGCCGGGTTCACCTGGGCCGGCGCCACCGGCACCCGCGCCAGGTGATCGTGCGTGAGGCGCAGCGGATCGCCGGACCCGAACGGAGGCTCGCCCGTCGCCAGCTCGTAGAGCGTCGCGCCGAGCGCGTACAGATCAGCGCGCTGATCCACCGACCGGCCGGTACGCCCGGTCTGCTCAGGGGCGAGGTAGGCCAGCGACCCGACAATCTCGCTGTAGTGGGTGAACTCCGGGCGAATCTCGGCGGACGAGGTCGCCAACGCGAAATCCACCAGGCACGGGCCCCCATCGCCGGAGATCACGATGTTGGCCGGGCTGATGTCGCGGTGTATCACCCCGCGGCGGTGCATCCCCGCCACAGCCCGAGCCAGCTCCACGGCCAGCCGGATCAGTTCATCGACGGCCAGCGGCGTGGTCAACCCGGCCAGGGCGGTGTCACCGGCGTCCGCCAGCACGATCGACCCCGCCTGCCGCGGCGCCTCCACCAGCTCCGCGACCCCGGGAACACCGCGCAGCCGCTCCAGCATCGCCACCTCGTGCCGCAGCCGGCGTTCCGCGTGCGGCCCCAGCGGCTCCTTGCGGATGACCGTGCGCCCGGGGAAGAACAGCCGAGTGACGCGGGTGAGTGCGCTCTCGTGCAGTACTTCGGCCCGAGCAGGCGGACCCCGGCCCGGCAGCACCCCGCCTGCCCCCATCCGACACCTCCGCGCGCGGTCGGGTGCACCACCATGTCGTGCCTACACCTCATTGAGTGCGAAGGCGACTTTTCACCGGAACGCCGCCCGGCACGAGGGGCGCGCCATCAACCCGTGCCCGAACGGCTGCTCTCCACCGGGCCTTCGATCGGGCATGACCGGCCGCGACGTGACCCGTGCCCGCGGACGCGGCGGTCGTGCTGCTCGCGCTGCACCCTGTGGAACGGCACAGTTGACCACCATGGATGGGGTCCGCGCGGTCCTGCTCGACGTCGACGGCGTGCTCACGGTGTCCTGGGAGCCGCTGCCGGGCGCGGTCGACGCGGTACGGACGGTCCGCGACGCCGGGCTCGGCGTGGCCTTCGTGACCAACACGACCTCCCGCACGCGCGCCTGGATCGCCGCCACCCTGGCCGAGGCCGGTTTCCCGGTCGAGCCCGGCGACGTCCTCACCGCGCCCGCGGCCACCGCGGCGCACCTCGCACAGCACCGCCCCGGCGCCCGATGCCTACTGCTGACGAGCGGTGACGTCGCCGAGGACATGGCGGAGGTGCCGCTCGTCGGCTCCGACGGTGAGCCCGACGTGGTGGTGCTCGGCGGCGCGGGCCCGGAGTTCGACTACGCGGCGCTCAACGGCCTCTTCGGCCACCTGCAGCGGGGCGCCGAGCTCGTGGCGATGCACCGCAACCTGTTCTGGCGCACCGCCGCAGGCCTGCAGCTCGACAGCGGCGCGTTCCTGCTCGGGCTCGAGCGGGCGGCAGGCGTGGAGGCCACCGTGGTCGGCAAGCCTGCGCCCGAGTTCTTCGCCGCGGCGCTGAGCCGCCTCGACGTCCCGGCCGAGGCCGCCGTGATGGTCGGTGACGACGTCGAGTCCGACGTGCTCGGCGGGCAGGCGGCCGGGATGGCGGGGGTCCTCGTACGCACCGGGAAGTTCCGGCCGGACGCCGAGGAGGGGGTCGGCGGCGAGCGCCCACAGCATGTGATCGACTCGGTCGCGGACCTCCCCGAGCTGCTCGGCCTGGGATGATCGGGCCGTGAGCACTGAACTGTCGCCTTTCCACCTCGCCGTTCCCGTCGACGACATCGCCAAGGCCCGCGAGTTCTACGGGGGCGTGCTGGGCCTCGCCGAGGGCCGCTCCGACGACCACTGGGTCGACTGGAACCTCGACGGCCACCAGTTCGTCACCCACCGCGCCCCCGGGTCCGGCCCGGTCGGCTGGAGCGACGTGGACGGGCACAAGGTCCCGGTCCCGCACTTCGGCCTCGTCCTTGGCGTCGAGCGCTTCCACGAGCTTGCCGGGCGGCTCCGCGCGGCCGGCAGTGAGTTCGTCATCGAGCCCTACCAGCGGTTCGCGGGGGAGCCCGGAGAGCAGTGGACGATGTTCCTGCTCGACCCCGCCGGCAACGCGCTGGAGTTCAAGGCCTTCGCCGACCGGTCGCAGCTCTTCGCGAAGTAGCCGGCGGCAAGAGTGACCTAGCCCGGCGAGGCGGGAGCGCGGCGGCTGCGCGGAGGTACCGTCGGTCCATGACCGACACCGCCTTCTGGCACCCGTTCGCCGCGATGGGCGCGGTCCGCGACTCCGAGTTCGTCGTCGTCCGCGGAGAGGACGTCTGGCTCTGGGATGAGAGCGGACGCCGCTACCTCGACGCGACGGCCAGCCTGTGGTGCGTCAACGCCGGGCACGGGCGCACGGAGATCGCTGACGCGGTCGCGGCTCAGATGCGGGAGCTCGCGACCTACCACACGTTCACCGACTTCGTGAGCCGTCCGGTGCAGGAGCTCACCCGCAGGCTCTCCGGGCTCGCGCCGATGCCGGACGCGAAGATCTTTTTGGCCAGCGGCGGCGGTGAGGCGATCGAGACGGCCGCGAAGATGGCCCGCGAGTACTTCGCTCGCACCGGCGAGCGGGAGCGGACCGTCCTGGTCAGCCGCACCAACGCCTACCACGGCACACACGGCTTCGGCACCTCTCTCGCCGGGATCCCGCCGAACCGGCTGGCCGCCCCGTTCGTGCCCGACGTCGTGCAGGTCACGTGGAACGACCCTGAGGCGCTCGAGGCCGAGCTGCTGCGGATCGGGCCGGAGCGGGTGGCCGCGTTCTTCTGCGAGCCGGTGATCGGGGCGGGCGGGGTGCTGCCGCCGCCGCCCGGGTACATCGAGCGGGTGCGCGAGATCTGCAGCAAGCACGGCGTGCTGCTCGTGATCGACAGCGTGATCTGTGGGTTCGGCAGGCTCGGCGACTGGTTCGGCGTGGACCGGTTCGGCATCGAGCCCGACCTCGTCATCTTCGCGAAGGGCGTCACCAGCGGGTACCTGCCGCTGGCAGGCGTCGTCGCGCACGGCCGCGTGGCCGCGCCGTTCTTCGAGCGCGGCGCGCCCCCGTTCCGCCACGGCGCCACCTACGCCGGGCACCCGACGGTGGCGGCGGCCGCGCTCGCCAACCTCGACGTGCTGGAGGGCGAGGGCCTGCTGAAGCGCGCCGAGGGCCTGGAGGGGCAGCTTCACGACGCCCTCCTGACGCTCGCCGACCACCCGCTCGTCACCGAGGTGCGGGGCGGCACCGGCGTGCTGGGTGCGGTGGAGATCGACTCCGAGCGCCTCGCGGCGAACCCCGGGCTCGTCGGCGCGCTGAGCGTGGCCGCGCGGGAGCGGGGCGTGCTGGTGCGGCCGATGGTCTCGGCGATCGGTTTCTCCCCGCCGCTCACCTTCGCGGAGGAGCACCTCGATGTGCTCACGGACGCGATGCGCGGGGCACTCGACGCTGCCAGGTGACGCACCCCGCCCATGGGCGGCGTGTCGCAGCTGACTCGGACGTGGAAGGCCCGACTACGAGGAGCGCATTCTGGCGGCCGGTGGACCACGGACGGGCGGTGGTTCGTGACCTGCGGTGATCGACATTGCAGACTAGCCGGGTTCGGCGACCACGGCATGTGAGGGCTCTCACTCACGCGGGCGCTGTACACGCTGGAACCGCGCCTTGACCGTGCCCCCTTCGTTGCACCTCGTGACAACAGGCTGACGATGGTCCAGGTGACGGGAGCGTGCGATGGCCGGCGAGTCGATGGGTGGAGGACGCGTCTCCGCCCGGCGTGCCGTGGCTGACCTCCTCGGGGGCTGGGCCCCTCAGGACGGTGGCCGGCAGGACCGGGCGACTGACGGGGGGCCACTGGACGTCTGGGCGCCCGTCGAGGCCCGTACATCCGGTTGGGCACCGGGCGATGACCGCACCGACGCCAGGACGAGGGACTATCAACGGGTGGAGCACCGCGATGGGGGCAGCCGGGGGCCTGCGGAACGCACACCCGACGGCTGGGGGCAGAGCGAAATGACCGCACGCACCAGCACAGACGACGACCGTCCTCCCGGAGGCTGGCCCCGCCGGGACCAGACGCGCACCGACCGCGTCTCCGACGCGAGGCCCTTCGAGGACGGACCGCTCGACAGGTCCGGCACCGAAAGGTCCGGCACCGAAAGGTCCGGCACCGAAAGATCCGGCACCGAAAGATCCGGCACCGAAAGATCCGGCACCGAGCCGGGGCCCAGTAACGGTCTGTTCGACGACGACGGCCAGGCGGCCCGTGAGCAACGCAGGCGCAGCGTCGGCGAGGGGATCTTCCGGGAGCGCGCCGACCGCGCCCCCGGCGGGATGTTCGACGACTCCCCCTACCGCGACCAGCCGTCCCAAACCCCTGAGGACCCCGCGGTCGACACGGACCGGGACCTGGACACCCAGGGCGACCGCGACGAGGACGACCCCGCTCGCGACGAGCGTGCCTACGGCGACCGAGACCACGCCGCGCGGGACTTCCCCGACGCGGACTTCCCCGACGCGGACCACGCAGACCCGGACTACGCGGAGCGGGGCCACGCGGACCGGGACTACGCGGACCGGGACTACGCCGACCGGGACTACGCCGACCGGGAGTACGCCGACCAGGAACGCGGCGACGACCCGGATCCCACGGCCCGCACCGACGAGGATCCCCTGAGCGCCGGTCGCCCACTCGACGACCCGGGCCTGCAGGACCCGGCGTCGGCCGAGCCCGCTCCCGCGGACGACCCGGCGGCCGAGGCCCTCGGCACCGTGCTCGCCGAGTTCGCCGCCCGCAGGCGCTCCGCGCAGGAGACCGCGGCCAACGCCGAGGCCATCGCCGCCGCCG
>NZ_BAAAJG010000019.1:0-786 GCF_039526725.1 Pseudonocardia aurantiaca | reverse complement strand
TGTGGGTAGGGGTGAAAGGCCAATCAAACTCCGTGATAGCTGGTTCTCCCCGAAATGCATTTAGGTGCAGCGTCACGTGGTGGATGCCGGAGGTAGAGCACTGGATGGGCTAGGGGGCCGACAAGCTTACTGAACTCAGCCAAACTCCGAATGCCGGTATTTCTAGCGTGGCAGTGAGACTGCGGGGGATAAGCTTCGTAGTCGAGAGGGAAACAGCCCAGATCACCGGCTAAGGCCCCTAAGCGTGTGCTAAGTGGGAAAGGATGTGGGATCGCCCAGACAACCAGGAGGTTGGCTTAGAAGCAGCCACCCTTTAAAGAGTGCGTAATAGCTCACTGGTCAAGTGGTCCTGCGCCGACAATGTAGCGGGGCTCAAGCACACCGCCGAAGCCGTGGCAATACCACATGAGATCCGCCGGCTGGTTCGCCAGCTGGTGTAGTCGTGGTGTTGGGTAGGGGAGCGTCGTGCATCCAGCGAAGCGGCCGAGTGATCGAGTCGTGGAGGGTGTGCGAGTGAGAATGCAGGCATGAGTAGCGAATGCAGAGTGAGAACCTCTGCCGCCGAATGACCAAGGGTTCCTGGGCCAGGTTAATCCGCCCAGGGTGAGCCGGGACCTAAGGCGAGGCCGACAGGCGTAGTCGATGGACAACGGGTTGATATTCCCGTGCCCGTGACAGTGCGTCCGTGCTGAGGCCGGTGATGCTAACCATCCGAACCCGCTTGAAGTCCTTCGGGAGTTCTTGTTGGGGGAGCGTGGAGCCCGATCCGGTAGTAGGCAAGCGATG
>NZ_BAAAJG010000018.1:0-786 GCF_039526725.1 Pseudonocardia aurantiaca | reverse complement strand
TGTGGGTAGGGGTGAAAGGCCAATCAAACTCCGTGATAGCTGGTTCTCCCCGAAATGCATTTAGGTGCAGCGTTACGTGGTGGATGCCGGAGGTAGAGCACTGGATGGGCTAGGGGGCCGACAAGCTTACTGAACTCAGCCAAACTCCGAATGCCGGTATTTCTAGCGTGGCAGTGAGACTGCGGGGGATAAGCTTCGTAGTCGAGAGGGAAACAGCCCAGATCACCGGCTAAGGCCCCTAAGCGTGTGCTAAGTGGGAAAGGATGTGGGATCGCCCAGACAACCAGGAGGTTGGCTTAGAAGCAGCCACCCTTTAAAGAGTGCGTAATAGCTCACTGGTCAAGTGGTCCTGCGCCGACAATGTAGCGGGGCTCAAGCACACCGCCGAAGCCGTGGCAATACCACATGAGATCCGCCGGCTGGTTCACCAGCTGGTGTAGTCGTGGTGTTGGGTAGGGGAGCGTCGTGCATCCAGCGAAGCGGCCGAGTGATCGAGTCGTGGAGGGTGTGCGAGTGAGAATGCAGGCATGAGTAGCGAATGCAGAGTGAGAACCTCTGCCGCCGAATGACCAAGGGTTCCTGGGCCAGGTTAATCCGCCCAGGGTGAGCCGGGACCTAAGGCGAGGCCGACAGGCGTAGTCGATGGACAACGGGTTGATATTCCCGTGCCCGTGACAGTGCGTCCGTGCTGAGGCCGGTGATGCTAACCATCCGAACCCGCTTGGAGTCCTTCGGGAGTTCTTGTTGGGGGAGCGTGGAGCCCGATCCGGTAGTAGGCAAGCGATG
>NZ_BAAAJG010000017.1:0-89229 GCF_039526725.1 Pseudonocardia aurantiaca | reverse complement strand
AACTGGCATAAAACCAATTCATGATAAAGCTCGACACACTGTTGAGTTCTCAAAAGACACCCGCACACCATCGCGGTCCTTGCGAACCTGCTCTGGGGCAACTTTCCAAGACTACGTGGTGCTGGACGCGGAGTCAACCTCCGCCAGACCCACATCCGGAAGGCTACACCGTGAGGTGTTCAGCCTTTCGGGGCGGCCGCCGTATCCGGGGGGCTGACTCTGGGCCGGAGGATCTCCGTCCCGGTCTGTCGTGCTGCCCGCCGTGGCGACGAGGAGAAAGTTACACACCCCCGTCGGAGGCCGTCAAATCGGGGGTCCCCTTTTGGGGTCTCCGCAGGTCAGGGGGCCCGGGAGCCGAAGTTCGGCTCCACGGGCCCGCAAGCCGCCGGGTGTCGCTTTGGTGTCTTCGTTGGTGGACGCCGTCAGCCGGCGCGCACGCCTGCAAGGTTGCGCTTGCCCCGCCGCACGACGGCCCATCCCCCGGGCAGCAGGTCCTGCCCTCCCAGCGTCCAGCCCTCGTCGGGGACCTTCGCGTTGTTGACGTACGCGCCACCCTCGGCGACCGTGCGCCGAGCGGCACCCCGGCTCTCCGCGAGGCCCGTGGCGAGCAGCAGGTCGATGATCGACGGCCGTTCACCGATTTGCACGGTCGCTGTCGGGACCTCGGCGAGAGCGGCCTCGATCGTGCCTGCGTCGAGCTCTCGCAGGTCACCGCGGCCGAACAGGGCCGCGCTGGCCGCGATCACCTGCTCTGTGTGGCGTCTTCCGTGCACCAGGGTGGTGAGCTCCTCTGCCAGCCGGCGCTGCGCGACACGAGCCTGCGGCCGTTCAGCGACGGCCGTCTCCAGCTCGTCGATCTCCTCGGGCGAGAGGAACGTGAAGAACCGCAGGTACCTGCCGACGTCGGCGTCCGGCGTGTTGAGGAAGTACTGGTACCAGGCGTACGGCGAGGTCATCTCCGGGTCGAGCCAGACGTTCCCGCCCCCCGTGGACTTGCCGAACTTCCGGCCCTCGCTGTCGGTGACCAGCGGCGTGGTGAGCGCGTGCACCGCCGCCCCGTCGGCCCGTCTGACGAGCTCGACGCCGCCGACGATGTTGCCCCACTGGTCGGAGCCGCCGACTTGCAGCCGACAGCCGTGCCGGCGGAACAGGTGCAGGTAGTCCTGGCTCTGCAGCAGCAGGTAGCTGAACTCGGTGTACGACATGCCCTCGCCTGCGAGCCTGCGCTTCACCGTCTCGCGGTTGAGCATGACGTTGACCGAGAAGTGCTTGCCGACGTCCCGGAGGAACTCCAGCGTCGTCTGCTCACCCGTCCAGTCCAGGTTGTTGACGATCAGTGCTCCGGTGGGCGTGTCATCGAAGTCGACGAACCGCTCGAGCTGCCCGCGGATCCGCGTCGCCCAGTCCCGCACCGTCTCGGCGCTGTTGAGCGACCGCTCGCCGACGTCCCGGGGGTCGCCGATCATCCCCGTGGCCCCGCCGGCCAGGACGATCGGCCGGGCTCCCGCCTGCTGGAACCGGCGGAGTGTGAGGAGCGGCACCAGGTTGCCTGCGTGGAGGCTGGGCGCGGTGGGATCGAAACCGCAATAGAGGGTGAGCACCCCGTCGGCGAGATCACGCCGCAACGCGTCCCGGTCGGTGCTCTGCGCGATCAGGCCGCGCCACTCCAGCTCGTCGAGGATGTCCGTTCCCACGACATCGATCCTCCTCCACGGCATCCAGGCCTTTTCAGTCGCCCAGGCGCGTCGCGACCTGGGCGGGGAGGGTGTCGAGCAACGCGCGGAGGCTGAGCACGCTGCCGAACGACAGCGCGGCACCCTGTTCCTCCGTGAGGTTCAGCACTCGCCCTTCCTGCCCTACCCGCAGAACCGGGTAGCCGGGCTGCTGCTCCAGGCCCGCGTTGGCCGTGCCCGGGATCGTGATCCATGCCACGACGCCGTCGTGGTCGAGCAGATCGAGCCGCTCCGCGCTGATCTCCGCGTAGAACCGGTCGCCGGCGAGGTCGAGGCAGCGCCGTCGTCACGAGCGGAGATCAGTGCCCAACCCCCTGCGTCCAGCTCCGGTCGCCGGGGCGCCGCGTCCCGGCCGGTACTGGGTCACCGCGGGCGACCCGTCCAGCCAGAACCGCCATGGCAGCTCGTGCGCGGCCGCGACGCCGACCCGGGGGCCGCGCCGGACCTGGGCCGGATCGACCGGTGGCGCGGCCAGCAGCCGCACCGGCGACGCCGGATCCGTCACGTCCACGCCGTTGTGCTCTCGCCTCAGCCCGAGCAGCGACGCGAGACGGGCGGGGCCCCTCGCGAGGTCCACGGAACGGCGGGCGCTCGGGCGCCGCGCGTGCGCCGACGCCAGGTCCGACACGACCTCGCCGGCGCGCAAAAGCACCGCGCCGGGCTCACCGTCGGACAGGCAGGTGATGTTGGCGCAGAAGTGCATCCCGTAGACGAAGTAGACGTACAGGTGGCCGGCCGGCCCGAACATCACGCCGTTGCGGGGTGTGCGCCCGCGGAAGCTGTGCGAGGCCGGGTCGTCCGCGCCGCGGTAGGCCTCCACCTCGACGAGCCGGACGGCGACAGTGCGCTCGGGCGTGTCGGCGGCGATGGTGCAGCCGAGCAGGCGCACGGCCGCGGTGAGCACGTCGTCGGCGAGCTCCCCGCGGCCGAGCATGCCGGCCGTCGTTCCCGTCATGTGGTGCTGGTCATGCGGCCCGCTCGGCAAGCGCGAGGCGGACGCACACGACCACCCCGGCCATCGCCTTCTCCACCTCCGGGAGCGGGGGGAACGTCGGCGCGAGCCGGATCGTGCGGTCCTGCGGGTCGTCGCCGTACGGGTGCGTGGCACCTGCCGGGGTCAGGGCCAGCCCGGCATCCTTCGCCAGCCGCACGATCCGCGCCGCCGTGCCGTCCGGCACCGTGAGGGTGACGAAGTACCCACCCGCGGGCTTCGACCACGACACGCCGGGCGTGTCGGCGAAGTCGCTGGTGAGCACCTCGTCGACCACCGCGAACTTGGGCGCGATGATCTCGCGGTGGCGGCGCATGTGATCGCGCAGGCCGTCGGCGTCGCGCAGGAACCGGACGTGCCGCAGGTGGTTGGTCTTGTCCGGGCCGATCGTGCGCTTGCCCGTCAGAGCGAGCCACCACGCCACGTTCGCGGCCGAGGAGCCGAGAAACGCAACTCCCGCACCGGCCAGTGTGATCTTCGACGTCGACCCGAAGACGAACGGGCGGTCCGGGTTCCCCGCCTCCGCGCTCAGCGCGAGGACGTCGGCGACCTCGGTCTCGTGCTCGGTGAGGTGATGCACGGCATAGGCGTTGTCCCAGAAGATCCGAAAGTCCGGCGCGGCGGCCGGGGTGGCGGCGAGCCTGCGGACCGTCTCGTCCGAGTACGTCGTGCCGTCCGGGTTCGAGTACTTCGGCACACACCAGATGCCCTTGACGGCCGGGTCGCGGACCAGCTCGTCGACGACGTCCATGTCCGGGCCGTCGGGCGTCATCGGCACGGGCACCAGGTCGACGCCGAGCCGCTCGCACAGCGCGAAGTGCCGGTCGTAGCCGGGGACGGGCGCGAGGAACACCACCCGCTCCTCGTCGACCCAGCGGCGATCGCCGCCCGGGAGGGGGCTGAGCAGCGCGTGCACGACGGTGTCGTGCATGAGCTCGAGGCTGGAGTTGCCGAACGCGACGAGCTGCTCGGCCGGCACCGCCAGGAACGGCGCGAACAGCCCGCGCAGCTCAGGTAGGCCCTGCAGGCCGGCGTAGTTGCGGGTGTCGGTGCCGTCGGCGGCGCGGTAGTCGGCGCCGGGAAGGCTCAGCATCGGCGTCGCCAGGTCGAGCTGCTCGGCCGAGGGCTTGCCCCGCGTGAGGTCGAGCCGCATGCCCTGGGCCTTGAGCTCCTCGTAGGCGGCGCGCGCGGACGCGAGGTCGGTGCCGATGTCAGCGGGCGAGGTCATGCAGATCCTCCGGTAGGGGAACCGAGGGCCACTCGCGCGGCGGTGACGGCGGCCCGCAGCTCGTCGAGCTGTTCGGCGACACGCTCCCCCGCCGTGCCTCCGCGCGCGGCCCGGGACGCGATCGAGCCTGCCACGGACAGGACCGAGCGGACGTCCGGGGTCAGCGCGGGGTGGACGGCGGCCAGCTCGGCGTCGGTCAGCCCCGCGAGTCCGACGCCGCGGGCCTCCGCCGCCCGCACGCACCCGCCCGCGGCCTCGTGCGCGACGCGGAACGGGACACCCTGGCGCACCAGCCACTCGGCCACGTCCGTGGCGAGGGTGAAGCCGGCCGGGGCCAGCTCGGCGAGCCGCTCGGTGTGGAACGTGAGGGTCGCCACCATCCCGGCGACCGCCGGGAGCAGCAGCTCCAGCTGCTCGGCGGAGTCGAACAGCGGCTCCTTGTCCTCCTGCAGGTCGCGGTTGTACGCGAGCGGGAGGCCCTTGAGTGTGGCCAGCAGGCCGGACAGGTTCCCGATCAGCCGCCCGGCCTTGCCGCGGGCCAGCTCCGCGACGTCGGGGTTCTTCTTCTGCGGCATGATCGAACTGCCGGTGGAGAAGGCGTCGTCGAGGGTGACGTAGGAGAACTCCGCCGTGGCCCAGAGGATCACCTCCTCGGCGATCCGCGAGAGGTCGACGGCGATCATCGCGAGCACGAAGGCGGCCTCGGCGGCGAAGTCACGTGCGGCGGTGCCGTCGATGGAGTTCGCCGCCGAGGAGTCGAAGCCCAGCTCCTTCGCGACGGCTTCGGGGTCGAGCCCGAGCGACGAGCCCGCCAGCGCTCCCGAACCGTACGGCGACACCGCGGCCCTGCGGTCCCAGTCGCGCAGCCGGTCGACGTCGCGCAGGAGCGCCTGCGCGTGCGCGGCGAGGTGGTGGGCGAGCAGCACCGGCTGGGCGTGCTGCAGGTGCGTGCGGCCGGGCATGGGCGCGCCGGGGTGCGCCTGCGCCTGCGCGACCAGCGCCTCGACGACGTCCAGCACGCCCGCGCCGACCCGGCGGGCCGCGTCGCGCAGCCACATCCGGAAGAGCGTTGCCACCTGGTCGTTACGGGACCGGCCGGCGCGGAGCTTGCCGCCCAGCTCCGGCCCGGCCCGCTCGATCAGACCCCGCTCGAGGGCGGAGTGCACGTCCTCGTCATCGGGCGCGGGCCCGAAGGCGCCCGACTCGACGTCGGCGGCGAGCTTGGCCAGCGCGTCGAGCATGCCGGCCAACTCGGCGTCGGTCAGCAGGCCCGCCCCGTGGAGCACGCGGGCGTGCGCCATCGAGCCGCGCAGGTCATAGGGCGCGAGGCGCCAGTCGAACTGCGTGGACTTCGACAACGCCGCCAGCGCGTCGGCGGGACCGGACGCGAACCGGCCACCCCACAACTGGGAGCCCGTCATCAGTCGTTACCCGCTTCCAGAGCGGCGGCGTCGAGGGACGTTCCGGAGTCGCGCTCACCGGTCTCGCCGGTCGCCGCGATCCGGTCGAAGCCGCCTGAAGGCAGCTCGCCGAAGAGGGTGCCGTGCTCGACGAGCACCGTCCCCTGCTCCTGCGGCTGCGCGGCGTAAGCCTCCAGTTTGGCGCGGGAGTCGGCGATGTCGAGGTTGCGCATGGTGAGCTGGCCGATCCGGTCGGTCGGCCCGAAGGCGGCGTTCTCGACCCGCTCCATGGAGAGCCGGTCGGGGTGGTAGGAGAAGCCGGACCCCTGGGTGCCGAGGATCGTGTAGTCGTCGCCGCGGCGCAGGCGCAGCGTGACGGTGCCGGTCACGAGCGAGGCGACCCAGCGCTGGACCGACTCGCGCACCATCAGAGCCTGCGGGTCCAGCCAGCGCCCCTCGTAGAGCAGCCGGCCCAGCTTGCGGCCCTCGTTGTGGTAGTTGGCGATTGTGTCCTCGTTGTGGATCGCGTTGAGCAGCCGCTCGTAGGCGGCGAAGAGCAGCGCCATCCCGGGCGCCTCGTAGATGCCGCGCGACTTCGCCTCGATGATGCGGTTCTCGATCTGGTCGGACATGCCGAGGCCGTGGCGCCCGCCGATCGCGTTGGCCTCCAAAACGAGAGCGACCTGGTCGGCGAAGCGCTTGCCGTTGATCGCCACCGGATACCCGGCCTCGAAGGTGACCGCGACGTCCTCGGTCCGGATCTCGACCGACGGGTCCCAGAACTTCACCCCCATGATCGGCTCGATCGTCTCCAGGGACACGTCGAGCTGCTCCAGCGTCTTGGCCTCGTGGGTCGCACCCCAGATGTTGGCGTCGGTGGAGTACGCCTTCTCGGCCGCGTCCCGATAGGGCAGCCCGTGGGCGGTGAGCCACCTGCTCATCTCGTCGCGTCCGCCCAGCTCCTGGACGAAGTCGGCGTCGAGCCACGGCTTGTAGATGCGCAGCTCGGGGTTGGCCAGCAGGCCGTAGCGGTAGAACCGCTCGATGTCGTTGCCCTTGAAGGTCGAGCCGTCGCCCCAGATATTGACGTCGTCGGCCTGCATCGCCCGGACCAGCAACGTCCCGGTGACAGCGCGGCCGAGCGGGGTGGTGTTGAAGTACGTCCGGCCCCCGGACCGGATGTGGAAGGCGCCGCACGCCAGCGCGGCCAGGCCCTCCCCGACCAGCTGCGGCCTGATGTCGAGCACGCGGGCGATCTCGGCGCCGTACTGCTTGGCGCGGGCGGGGACGCCGGAGATGTCCAGCTCGTCGTACTGGCCGAGGTCTGCGGTGTAGGTGCACGGGATCCCGCCCTTGTCGCGCATCCAGGCGACCGCCACGGAGGTGTCGAGGCCTCCGGAGAACGCGATGCCGATGCGCTCGCCCTTGGGGAGGGAGGTCAGGACCTTGCTCACAGGATGGTTGCTCCTTGGTCAGAGTTCGCGCAGGCGCGCGACGAGTTGGGCGCCGGTGAGGGGCTCGCGGGCGACCACCAGGAGGGTGTCGTCGCCGGCGATCGTGCCGACGACGTCGTGCAAGGCGGCGCGGTCCAGGGCGCTCGCCAGGTAGTGCGCTGCGCCGGGTGGCGTGCGCAGCACCGCCAGGTTCCCACTCGCGTCCGCGGACACCAGCAGCTCCCCCAGCAACCGGGCGAGGCGGGCCGTGCCGCCCTCGATGCCGCGCACGGGGCTGCCGTCGTCGGGGATCATGTAGACGGGCACTCCCCCGTCGGCCCCGCGCAGCTTCACCGCGCCCAGCTCGTCCAGGTCGCGGGAGAGTGTGGCCTGTGTCGTGCCGATGCCCTCGGCCTCCAGCAGCCCGAGCAGCTCGGTCTGGCTGTGCACCTGGCGGTGGGTGATCAGCTCGACGATCCGCGCCTGCCGCCCCGCGCGGGTGCGGCCCGCGCCCGAGACGGCCGTCATCGCCACTCATTCATGACAGCTCCAGCAACCATGTCAGAAGGGCCTTCTGCGCGTGGAGCCGGTTCTCGGCCTCGTCCCAGACGGCGCTCGCCGGGCCGTCGAGCACCTCGTCGGTGATCTCGTCGCCGCGGTGCGCGGGCAGGCAGTGCAGCACGATCGCGCCGGGCGCGGCCCGCTCCATGAGCGCCGCGTTGACCTGCAGCGGACGGAACGGGGCTTTCCTGTCGAGCCCGTCGCCTTCCTGGCCCATCGACACCCACGTGTCGGTGACGACGACGTCGACGCCGTCCACGGCCGCCTGCGGGTCAGCGATCAGCTCCACCCCGCCGCCCGTGTCGGACGCGCGGTTCTTCGCATCGCGGAGCACGGCCTCGTCCGGGAGGAAGCCCTCCGGCGCGCAGATGCGGACGTGTAGCCCCGCCGTGGCGCCGCCGAGCAGCAGCGAGTGGGCCATGTTGTTGGCGCCGTCGCCGAGGTAGGTGAGCGTGAGCCCGGACAGGCGGCCGAACCGCTCGCGCACCGTCTGCAGGTCGGCGAGCACCTGGCAGGGGTGGAACTGGTCGGTGAGCGCGTTGACCACCGGCACGGTCGCGGCGGCCGCCATCTCGTCGATGCGGGACTGGTCGCCGGTGCGCCACACGATCGCGTCGACGAACCGCGAGAGCACGCGGGCGGTGTCGCCGATCGTCTCCCCGCGCCCCAGCTGGCTCGCCTGGGCGTCGACGATCAGCGGGGTGCCGCCGAGCTGGCCGATGCCCACCTCGAACGAGATTCGCGTGCGGGTGGAGGGCTTGTCGAAGACCACGGCGACGGCCAGTGGCCCGTTATGGGGCCCGGCGAGCGGCCGGTGGGCGAACCGGTCGGCCTTCATCGCGTCGGCGAGGTCGAGGACGGCCTTTTGCTCGTCCGGGCTCAGATCGTCGTCGCGCAGGAGGTGCCTAACCATCAGCCCCCTCCCCGTCTGCACTGTCCAGGAACTTCGGGAGAGCGGAGAGGAACTCCCCCGCCTGCTCCTCGGTGAGCACGAGCGGCGGGACCAGCCGCACGCGGTCGGGCACGGCGTTGTTGACGAGGAACCCGCCCTCGCGCGCCGCCGCGGCGACGGCGGTGGAGACGGGCTTGGTGAGCCCGATGCCGATGAGCAGGCCGGCGCCGCTGACCTCGCGGACGAGCGGGTGGCGCAGCTCCTCGACGGCGGTGGCGATGTGCTTGCCGACGAGGTTCACGTGCTCCAGCACGCCCTGGTCGGCGATCGTGCGCAGCACGGCTAGCGCCGCCGCGGCGCAGACCGGGTTGCCGCCGAAGGTGGTGCCGTGCTGCCCCGGTTCGAGGAGGTCCCCGGCGGCGCCGAGGCCGATGCACGCGCCGATCGGCAGCCCGCCGCCGAGGCCCTTGGCGAGCGTCACAACGTCGGGGACGACGCCCGCCTGCTGGAACGCGAACCAAGAGCCGGTGCGGCCGATGCCGGTCTGCACCTCGTCGAGGACGAGCAGGGCGCCGCGGGCGGCCGTGATCTCGCGGGCGGCCTTCAGGTAGCCATCTGGCGGGTTGACCGCGCCGGCCTCGCCGAGGATCGGCTCCAGGAACACCGCGGCCGTGTCCGCGTCCACCGCCGCGTCGAGCGCGGCCGCGTCGCCGTAGGGCACGTGCGTGACGCCCGGCGTCATCGGCTCGAATGGCGTGCGCTTTGGCTGCTGGCCGGTGAGCGCGAGCGCGCCCATCGTGCGGCCGTGGAAGGCGTTCTCGGCCGCGATGATCTTCGGGCGGCCGGTCCGCCGGGCCATCTTGAACGCGGCCTCGTTGGCCTCCGCACCCGAGTTACCGAAGAGCACGCGGCCGGGCTGGTCGATCAGTTCAAGGAGCTTCTCGGCCAGGGCCAGCGCTGGCTCGGTGATGTAGAGGTTGCTCGTGTGGCCGAGCGTCGAGATCTGCTGCGTGACGGCCTCGATCACAGCCGGGTGCGCGTGACCCAGCGCGTTGACGGCGATGCCGCCGACCAGGTCCAGGTAGCGGCGGCCGTCGGCGTCCCAGACCTCGGCGCCGCTGCCGCGCACCAGCGCAAGCGGCGGGGTGCCGTAGTTGTCCATCATCGCGGCCTGCCACCGCGTCGTGAGCTCGCTCATGACGGCACCACCATCGTTCCGACTCCCTCGCTGGTGAAGACCTCGAGCAGCACCGAGTGCGGCACCCGCCCGTCGATCACGTGGGCCTGCGGCACCCCGCCGCGCACCGCGCGGAGGCAGGCCTCCATCTTCGGCGCCATCCCGCTCGCCAGGCCGGGCAGCATCGGCTCGAGCTCGTCGGCGGTGAGCGCGCTGATCACCGACTCCGGGTCGGGGTAGTTGGCGAAAAGCCCCTCGACGTCGGTGAGCACCACGAGCTTCGCCGCACCCAGGGCTGCGGCGAGCGCAGCGGCCGCGCTGTCGGCGTTGATGTTGTAGACGGTGCCGTCGACGTCCGGGGCGACGCCCGCGACCACCGGGATGCGCCCGGCCCGCACGATGTCCAGCACGGCGTCCGGGTTGACCTCGACGACGTCGCCGACGAGCCCGATGTCGACCGCCTCCCCGTTGACGAGCGCCGTTCGCTTCTCCGCCCTGAGCAGCTGCGCGTCCTCGCCCGACAGGCCCACGGCGTACGGGCCGTGCTGGTTGATCAGCCCGACCAGCTCGCGCCCGACCTGACCGACCAGCACCATCCGCACCACGTCGATCGTCTCGGGGGTGGTGACGCGCAGGCCGCCGCGGAACTCGCCGGGGAGCCCCAGCCGGTTGAGCATCGAGGTGATCTGCGGGCCCCCGCCGTGCACCACCACGGGATGGATGCCCGCAAGCCGCAGGAAGACCATGTCCTGGGCGAACGCCTGCTTGAGCTGGTCGTCGACCATCGCGTTGCCGCCGTACTTCACGACCACGATCTGGTCGTGGAAGCGCTGCAGCCACGGCAGCGCCTCGGCGAGGACGGCCGCCTTCGCTCCGGCCCGGCCCAGCCGCTCGTCAAGAGGAGTAGGCACTGTTCTCCTCGACGTAGGCGTGGGACAGGTCGGTGGTGAGGATGTCCGCGGTGCCGTCGCCGAGCCCGAGCGCGATCTCGACGAGGACGTCCTCGCCCTTGAGGTCCACGTCGTTGCGGTCGCCCGCCACTACCGCGCCGCGGCAGAGCAGCACGCCGTTGATCGTGACGTCCAGGCGGGCCGGGTCCACCGCGGCGTCCGAGTACCCGACGGCGGCGGCGACGCGACCCCAGTTCGGGTCCGAGCCGAAGAGCGCGGTCTTCACCAGGCTGTCCCGGGCGACGGTCCGGGCGACCGTCACGGCATCGTCCTCGGTGGCCGCGCCGGTGACGTGCACGGTGATCCGCTTGCTGACGCCCTCCGCGTCGGCCTGCATTTGGCGGGCCAGGTCGCGGCACACCTCCGTGACCGCGGCCGTGAACGCGTCCGGATCGGGGACGACGCCGGACGCACCCGAGGCGAGCAGGATCACGGTGTCGTTGGTGGACATCGAGCCGTCGATGTCGAGCCGGTCGAAGCTCACCCGCACGGCTGCGCGCAGCGCCGCGTCGAGAGCCGGTGCGTCGACCACGGCGTCGGTGGTGAGCACCGAGAGCATCGTGGCCATCGACGGCGCGATCATCCCCGCGCCCTTGGTGAGCCCACCGACGCTCCAGCCGGCAGGGTCGCGGTGCGCGGCCTCCTTCGCGACGGTGTCGGTGGTCATGATCGCGGTGGCCGCAGCGAGACCCGCCGCGGCGTCGGCGGCCAGCGCGTCGTACGCGGCGCTCACCCCGGCCAGCACGGTGTCGCGGGGCAACTGGGCGCCGATGAGCCCCGTGGAACAGACCGCCACGTCCACGGCGCCGCAGCCGAGCAGCTCTGCCGCCTTCTCCGCGGTCGCGTGGGTGGTCTGGAAGCCCTCGGGGCCCGTGCAGGCGTTGGCGCCGCCCGAGTTGAGCACGACCGCGCGCAGCCGTCCGCCGGTGAGCACCTGCTCCGACCAGAGGACGGGCGCGGCCTTCACCTTGTTGCGGGTGAACACACCGGCCGCGGCGTGCTGCGGGCCGTCGTTGACGACGAGGGCGAGGTCGGGGTTGCCGCTGGCTTTGATACCGGCGGCCACACCGGCAGCCCGGAAGCCCTGTGGGGTGGTCACACTCACGGAGCGACCCCCGTCATCGGGAGGCCGGTCGTCTCGGGCAGGCCCAGCGCGAGGTTCATGCACTGGATCGCGCCGCCCGCGGTGCCTTTGGTGAGGTTGTCGATCGCGGCGACCACGACCAGCCGCTTCGCGTCGGCGTCCACCGCCACCTGTACCAGCGCGGTGTTCGCGCCGAGCGTGGCCGCGGTGGTGGGCCAAGTGCCCTCGGGCAGCAGGTGCACGAACGGCTCGTCGGCGTAGGCCTTGGCGTAGGCCTCGGTGACCTCGGCCGTGGACGCGTCGGTGTGTGCAGAGCAGGAGGCGAGGATCCCCCGTGGGAGCGGGGCCAGCATGGGGGTGAAGCTCACCGACACCGGCGTGCCTGCGGCTGCGGAGAGGTTCTGCGCGATCTCCGGGGTGTGCCGGTGCACGCCGCCCACGCCGTACGCCGACAGGGAGCCCATCACCTCGGCCCCGAGCAGGTACGGCTTGGGCGACTTGCCCGCCCCGGACGTGCCGCTGACCGCCGTGACGACGACCTCCGGCTCCGCGAGGCCGGCAGCGAGCGCGGGGAACAGCGCGAGGCTGACGGCCGTCGGGTAGCAGCCAGGGACGGCCACCCGCTTGGCGCCGCGGAGCGCGTCACGCGCCCCGGGCAGCTCGGGGAGGCCGTAGGGCCAGTGGCCCGCGTGCTCACCGCCGTACCAGCGATCCCACGCGGCCGGGTCGGAGAGCCGGTGGTCGGCGCCGCAGTCGATCACGACGGTGTCGTCGCCGAGCTGAGCGGCGAGCTCCGCGGACCGCCCGTGCGGTAGCGCGAGGAAGACGACGTCGTGCCCGGCGAGGATCTCCGGCGTGGAGTCCTCCAGCACTCGGTCGGCGAGCGGGAGCAGGTGCGGCTGGTGCGTACCCAGCGGCGTCCCCGCGCTCCCCCCGGCCGTCAGGGCTCCGATCTCCACCTCGGGATGCGCGAGCAGGAGCCGGAGGATCTCTCCTCCGGCGTACCCGCTCGCGCCCGCAACCGCGATCCGCACCATACGTATGACTATGCATGACAGCGGAAATCAATGCAAGCGAGTGACGGCTAGCGCGGGCGCTGCTAGCCCATACTCTTCTGGCCGTCGAGCGACTCCCGGATGATATCGGCGTGGCCTGCGTGCTGGGCCGTCTCGGCGACGATGTGAAGGAACACCCGCCGCGCCGACCAGCGCGCACCGGCCTCGAACCAGGGCGCCTCGGGGAGCGGCTGGGAGGCGTCGAGGTCGGGGATGCCGGCCACCAGTTCGTCGGTGCGACGGGCCACTTCCGCGTACTCGGCGAGCACACCCTCCAGGGTCTCGTCGGGGAGCAGCCTGAACTTCGCCGACCACTCCTCGAGGACCTCCGGGGAGATCTCGCCATCCTGGCTCCAGTCCACCTCGCCGACGCCGGACTGCGGGCCGTCGAGAATGAAGTCGACCCAGCCCTTCTCAATGCCGGCGACGTGCTTGATCAGCCCGCCGAGGGTCAACTCGCTCGCCGTGGTGCGCAGCCGGGCCTCGTCGTCGGTCAGGCCCTGCACCGTGTGGCGGAGGAAGTACCGGTGCTTGCCCAGGGTCTCCAGCAGGTCGGCGCGCTCTCCGGTCACTGCAGTGGTCACGGGAGCCTCCGGGGTGGTGATCGTGCTGGTCATCGTGGGTCGTCCTTCTCTGTCGGCCGCTGTTGCGGAGTACGTTACGGACCCCAAGTGCCAGTTTCTGACCTCAATTCGACGAGAATCAGGGCATGGCGAACACGAGCTCGCGGACGCTGCGGCTGCTGTCGCTCCTCCAGACCCACCGCTACTGGCCGGGGCCCGAGCTGGCCGGGCGGCTCGAGGTGTCGGTGCGCACACTGCGCCGCGACATCGACCGGCTGCGCGAGCTGGGCTACCCCGTGGAGGCCAGCCGCGGCGTCGACGGCGGCTACCAGCTCGCCGCGGGCGCCGCGCTCCCGCCGCTGGTACTCGACGACGAGGAGGCCGTCGCGCTCGCCGTCGGGCTGCAGGCGGCGGCGCAGGGCGGAGTGGCGGGCATCGCCGAGGCGTCCGTGCGGGCGCTGGCCAAGGTCGTGCAGGTGATGCCGCCGCGGCTGCGCCGCCGGGTGGACGCGCTGCGGGCCATGACGGTGCCCGCGGGCTGGGGCAGCTCCGGCACGGGCGTCGACCCGGACGTGCTGACCGTGCTCGCGCAGGCGTGCCGGGACACCGAGCGGCTCGAGTTCGGCTACGCGGCGGCGAGCGGCGACCGCACGGAGCGGCACGTGGAGCCGCTGCGGCTCGTCTCGCTGGGCAGGCGGTGGTACCTCGTGGCCTACGACCTCATCCGGCACGACTGGCGCAGGTACCGCATCGACAGGATCGACCGCCCGCGCAGCACCGGGGCCCGGTTCCGTCCGCGGGAGCTGCCGGCCGAGGATGCCGCGGCGTTCGTGCGGGCCGGGGTGGACCAGAACCCGACGTGGCCTTCGGTCGAGGTGCGCGTGGACGCGCCCGTCGACGCCGTGCAGCGGCACGTGGGGCGCTGGGGAACCGCCGAGGACGCAGGCGACGGCGCGTGCGTGCTCCGGATGCGCGCCGACTCGCTGGACTGGCCAGCGATGCTGCTCGGCTCGCTGGGAGCCGACTTCGAGGTCGTGAGCCCGCCGGAGCTGCTGGTGCACGTCCGGAGGTGGGCGGACACGTTCACCAGGGCAAGCGGCCCGCCCACAACTCGCACGCCCTAATACAGCGACTCGCGCGGGAGGGCTTCGCCTCCCTCCCCGCGAGTCGCTGCGTGAGTGCGCGCGAGTCGCTGCCTGAGTGCGCGCGAGTCGCTGCCTGAGTGCGCGCGAGTCGCTGCCTGAGTGCGCGCGAGTCGCTGCCTGAGTGCGCGCGAGTTGCTGCCGGCGGTGCCAGGACGTGCTCGTTGTCGGTCCGGGGTCGTAGCGTCTCTCTCGTGCACCCCATCGTCGACGTGCTCCGCGGCGGGCTGGCTGGGCTGGCCGACCCGGTTGCCGGGGAGTCGATGCAGAAGTACATGAAGTCGGCCATGCCGTTCCGTGGTGTCGCGAAGCCGGCGCGCCGGCAGTTGCTGCGGCTGGCCGTCGCCGCGCATCCGGTGTCCGACGCGACCACCCTCGGCGCCGTCGCCGCTGAGCTGTGGGACGGCGCGCGGTTCCGCGAGGAGCGGTATCTGGCGCTGTCGCTGGTCGACCTCCCTCGCCACGCCCGGCTCGTCGACCTGTCGTGGGTGCCGGCGTTCCAGCACTGGATCGTCAGCGGCGCCTGGTGGGACACCACCGACGAGATCGCCAGCAGGCGGATCGGGCCCCTGCTTCGCGCCCACCCGGCTGACCTCAGTCCGGTGGTGAAAGGCTGGATGACCGATCCGGACCGGTGGCTCCGCCGCACGTCGGTGATCTGCCAGCTCGGCTCCGGCCCGGCCACCGACCTCGCGCTGCTCGGCGACGCCATCGAGGCCAACGCGCTCGACTCCGACTTCTTCCTCCGCAAGGGCATCGGCTGGGCCCTGCGCCAGCACGCGCGCACCGATCCGGAGTGGGTGCGCGACTTCGTCGCCGCGCATCCACGGCTCTCGCCCCTCACCCGGCGGGAGGCGCTCAAGCACCTCGGGGACTGACTCCGGGGGAACGGGAATGAGTGCAGCGGCAGCGGCCGTTGGGGGGCACGTGGAGATCGGTGTCTACACATTCGCGGACGTCAGCCTCGACCCGCCTGGGGTCGGGCCAGCGCAGCGGGTGCGCGAGGTCGTCGAGGAGATCGCGCTGGCCGACGAAGTCGGGCTAGACGTCTTCGGCGTCGGCGAGCACCACCGTCCCGACTACTCGGCCTCGGCTCCCGGGATGATCCTCGCGGCCGGCGCCGAGCGGTCGTCACGGATCCGGCTCACGAGCGCCGTGACGGTGCTCAGCTCGGACGACCCGGTCCGGGTGTTCCAGCAGTTCGCCACGCTCGACCTCCTGTCGGGTGGCCGGGCCGAGATCATGGCCGGCCGCGGGTCCTTCACGGAGTCGTTCCCGCTCTTCGGCTACGACCTCGCCGACTACGACGGGCTGTTCGCCGAGAAGCTCGACCTCCTGCTGGCCCTGCGCGACGACGTGCGGGTGACGTGGTCCGGCCGCCACCGGGCGCCCCTGCTCGACCAGGCGGTGCACCCGCGCCCGGTGCAGCAGCCGCTGCCGGTCTGGGTGGCGGTCGGGGGCAACCCGCGATCGGTGGTGCGGGCGGGCTCGCTCGGGCTGCCGCTGGCGCTGGCGATCATCGGAGGGGCGCCCGCGCAGTTCGTCCCGCTGGCGCACCTGTACCGGGAGGCGCTCGCCCGCGCCGGGCAGGAGCCCCAGCCGTTCAGCCTCAACCTGCACGGCTTCGTCGCCGACACCTCGCAGCGAGCGGGAGACGTCTACTACCCCGCGCACTCCGAGGTCATGAACCGGATCGGGCGCGAGCGGGGCTGGGGCCCGACGAACCGGGCAGCGTTCGAGGCCCAGGTCGCACCCGGCGGCGCCTACGTCGTGGGCTCGCCGGAGCAGGTGGCGGAGAAGCTGCTCGCCCAGCACGAGCTGTTCGGGCACCACCGCGTCCTGCTCCAGTTCGCCCTCGGCGCCGTGCCCCACCGTGACGTGCTGCGCGCGATCGAGCTGCTGGGCACCGAGGTCGCCCCGCTCGTGCGGGCCGAGGTGGCCCAGCGGAAGGTCCCTGCCGTCAGCTGACCACGCCTCCGGGCGGCGCGTGAGGTTCGCACCAGAGCTGGTGGATCTTGGCCGATCAGCCCTCGTGTGCATCTCACGGCTCGGCCGACCGGTGCTGGACGCGTATGTGTGTGCAGAGCCTGGGGACCTCGACGTCACGGGACCTCGGGAGGCGGGCTCCGCCGCGCCGAGCACCGCGGGCGCCGCGTCGGCTGTGAAGAGCGATCAGACGAACAGCAGCGCGTCGGCACCGGCGAAGGCGGGCGTGAGTGGCTTTCCCCGAACGCGCCCGCGGAGTCCCACCGCCCGGATACGGTCGCCGCGTGCGGCGTGCGTGGCTCGGACGGACCCTCGCGGGGTTCGCCGTCGCCACACTCCCCCTCGCGGCGGCGGGCTGTACGTCGGTGGTCACGGGCAGCGCGGCGGCCGCGCCACCCACCGTCCCGACCGAGACCTCGGTCGCTCCGGAGCCGACCATCCCACCGCGCCCGCCGCCGTCCACCGCGCCCCTCGGCGCGCGCACCGGGCTCGACGCCGACCCCTTCCCGGACGAGTGCCTGCTCGACGCCTCGGAGCTCAGTGCACTGGTCGGCGGTCCGGTGCGCCCGCCGGAGCAGGGCACTGTGCGCCGCAGTGACGGCACCCGCAGCTCCAGCTGCGTCGCCACCGCAGGTTACGACCCCGTCGCCATGATCAACGTCTACACGGTGCGCGCCGGCACCCCGGCCGACTACGTGTGGGCGGGCGGCTCGGCCGGGCGCCGCGAGCTGCCGGGGGTAGGGGACGCGGCCGTGGTGATCGACACCCACACCGGCCCCACGCTCCAGCTCGCGAGCCCCCGGTACCTCGTGACGATCCTGGTCTCGGGCACCACGCCGCCGGACGAGGCCTGGCGCACGGCCGCGCTCGCGGCTCTCGCCCGCCTCCCGGGCTGACCGCCGGGTCTAGGAGCGCCCTGAACAACTCGGCCCTACTGCGCGACGCCCAGGCGGGCGCTACGGGCGGAGTCGTTCAGGAGCCTCCTAGCGGAGCGTCGCCGCGTACCGCTGTGCGGCCACCGCCACCGCCGAGTCGCGGGCCGCGTTGGCCTCTTCGCTGGTGAGCGTGCGGTCGGCCGCGCGGAATCGGAGCGTGAACGCCAGCGAGCGGCGGCCCTCGCCCACCTGCTCGCCGGTGTAGACGTCGAACAGCCGCACGTCCTCGAGGAGGTCGCCGCCGCCGTCGCTCAACGCGTCGGCCAGCTCAGCAGCGGGCACGGCGGCATCGGCGACGAGCGCCACGTCCACGGCGATCGGCGGGTACGGCGACACCTGCGGAGCGGGCCGCGAGTCGATGAGCGGGATCGCGTCGAGGTCCAGCTCCATCGCGCTCGTGCGCTCGGGCAGGCCCAGCGCCTCCACGACCTTCGGGTGCAGCTCGCCCGCGTGCCCCACGATCCAGTCGCCGACGCGCAGCGCGGCGCTCCGGCCGGGGTGGAACGGCAGGTGGACGGCGGCGGTGACCCGCAGCTCGACCCCGGCGGCCTGCCCGGCGAGCCGCGCGGCCTGGATCGCGTCCGCCCAGCCGGCCGTGCGGCCGGTACCCCACCACCCGCGCGCCTCACGGTCGCCCGCCAGCACCGCCGCGACGTGCACGGGCTGGGCGGGCAGGGCCGCCTGGATCTGGGCCAGCTTGGCGTCCGAGGGGCGGCCGGTAACGGCCGGGTCGGGCATGGGCAGCGGCTTCGCGTGCGGCAGCACGACCTGCCCGACGTGGTAGAGCGCCAGGTCGGCGGCACCGCGGGAGCGGTTGCGCACGAGCGTGTCGAGCAGCCCGGGCAGGAGCGTGGTGGAGAGCTCTGCGCGGTCGGCGTCGAGCGGGTTGAGCACGTGCACGGTGCGGCGGCGCACGTCGTCGGCCGCGAGCCCGAAAGCGTCCCACACCTGCGGTCCGACGAACGGGAACGGCAGCACCTCGACGTAGCCGGCCTCGGCGAGCGCGCGGGACACCGCCCTGCGCCGCAGCTGCGACGGCGTGAGCCCGCGGCCGGCCGGGGCGGTGGGCAGCACGGACGGGATGGCGTCGTAGCCCTCGAGCCGCAGCACCTCCTCGACCAGGTCGGCGGGCTGCGCGAGGTCCGGCCGCCACGACGGCGGGGTGGCGATCACCTGGCCGCGGCCGTCGGCGCCGGTGACCAGCTCGACGGCGCAGCCGACCTGCGTGAGCCTGCGGACCGTGACGCCGGGTGCATAGGCGATGCCGGCCACCCGGTCGGGCAGGTCGAGCGGCATCCGGACGGGCGCCTGCTGCGGGGCGGCGCCCGCGTCGGTGCGGCCAGGGGCGATGGTGCCGCCGCCGTGCTCGACGAGCAGCTGCGCGGCGCGCTCGGCGGCCACCGGCGGGAGCAGCGGGTCGACGGCCCGCTCGAACCGCCGGGACGCCTCGCTCGGGAGCTTGTGCCTGCGCGCGGCGCGGGCGATCACCGCAGGGTCGAAGTGCGCGGCCTCGATGAGGACGTCGATGAGGCCCCACTCGTACACGCTCGAGCCGTCCGGTCGGCCTCCGGCCGTGGCGATCTCCGTGGACGCCCCGCCCATCACACCCGCTAGCCCGATAGGACCGGAGTCGTCGGTGATCAGCAGGTCGTCCGGATCGAGCTTCCGCTCGGCGTCGTCGAGCGTCACGAGGGTCTCCCCCGCCTTCGCCCGGCGCACGACGATCGGGCCCGACACCCGCGCGGCGTCGTAGGCGTGCAGCGGCTGGCCGAGCTCGATCATCACGTAGTTGGTGACGTCGACAATCAGCGAGATCGGGCGCATCCCGGCGGCGAGCAGCCGTCGCTGCATCCACCATGGCGACGGAGCGGACGGATCGACGCCGTCCACGCGGCGCGCGACGAACCGTGCGCAGCCGGGGTCGGGGAGATCCACCGGCCAGGCGTCGCCCGCGGCGGGCGGCACGGCCACGCGCGCGGCCGGGTCGGTGAAGTCGGCGTCCAGCGAGCAGGCCAGCTCGCGAGCGAGGCCGCGGACGGAGAAGCAGTAGCCGCGGTCGGGGGTGATGTTCAGCTCGATGACCGGGTCGTCGGCTCCGAGCAGCGGGACCGCGTCGTCGCCGGGCTCGCCCGTGCCGGGTGGCAGCACGAGGATCCCGGCGTGGTCGGCGCCGATGCCCAGCTCCCGCGAAGAGGCGATCATCCCGTCCGAGATGTGCCCGTAGGTCTTGCGGGCCGTGATCGGGAACGGGCCGGGCAGCACCGCCCCGGGCAGCGCGACGACCACGAGGTCACCGGCGGCGAAGTTGCTCGCGCCGCAGATGATCCCGCGCGGCCGGCCCTCGCCCACGTCGACCTGGCACCACCGGATCGGCTTCTTGAGCCCCTCGAGCACCTCGAACTCCAGGACGCGCCCGACGACCAGCGGGCCGGTCAGCTGCGGCGGCCGGTGGACGTCCTCGATCTCCAGGCCGACGCGCACGAACGCCTCGGCGGTCTCGTCGACCGGCGGGAGGGCGCCGTCGCTGCCGAGCAGCTCGGCGAGCCAGGACTGGGGAACGCGCACGGTTTTGCTCCTGGTGGATCAGATGCCGAGGATGCGAGGTCAGACGCCGAACGCGCGGCTGAACCGCACGTCGCCCTCGACCATGTCGCGCATGTCGGGGATGCCGTTGCGGAACTGGAGGGTGCGCTCAAGGCCCATGCCGAACGCGAAGCCGGAGTAATCGTCGGGGTCCACACCACAGGCCCGCAGGACGTTGGGGTTGACCATGCCGCAGCCACCCCACTCGACCCAGCCGGCGCCGCCCTTCTTCTCCGGGAACCAGACGTCGACCTCGGCCGATGGCTCGGTGAAGGGGAAGTAGGAGGGCCGCAGCCGGGTGCGGGAGGACTCGCCGAACATCGCCCGCGCGAACGCGTCGAGGGTGCCCTTGAGGTGCGCCATCGTGATGCCCTTGTCCACCGCAAGGCCCTCCACCTGGTGGAAGACCGGGGTGTGGGTGGCGTCGAGGGCGTCGGTGCGGAACGTCCGGCCGGGGCACACCACGTAGACGGGCAGGTCGCGCTCCAGAAGGGCGCGCACCTGCACCGGGGAGGTGTGCGTGCGCAGGACCGTGCCCGAGGACTCGGAGTCGCCCAGATAGAACGTGTCCTGCATGGTGCGGGCCGGGTGGTCCTTGCCGAAGTTGAGCGCGTCGAAGTTGAGCCACGAGGACTCGACCTCGGGCCCTTCCGCGACCTCCCAGCCCATCGCGACGAACACGTCGGCGATGCGCTCGGAGATCTGCGTGAGCGGGTGCCGCGCGCCGCGTGGCACGCGGTCCCACGGCAGCGTCACGTCGACGGTCTCCTCGACGAGCACGCGGGAATCGCGCTCCTCGACGAGCACCGCGCGCCGGGCGTCGAAAGCCTCCTGCACCTGCTGGCGTGCGGCGTTGACGCGCTTGCCCGCGTCGGCGCGCTCGGGGCCTGGCAGCGAGCCCAGCTCGCGGCGCGCAAGCAGGAGCGGGGCGCGGTCGCCGAGGTGCGCAGGCCGCACGGCGGCGAGCGCGGCGAGGTCGGACGCATCCTCGAACGCCCGGACGGCCGCGGCCACGGCGGCCTCCAGCGCGTCCGGGTGCAGCGGGCTCATCACGTCCGTGCTCTCAGTCATGGTGACTCGATCCTAAGGTTGGGCGCCCTGCGGGCGTTCCGGGGACCGCCTGCGGCGCGCGCCGACGCTCGCGTAGAGGCACACCGCCGCGGCGGTGGCCAGGTTCAGGCTCTCGGCCCGGCCGAGGATCGGCACCCGCACGCGGTGGTCGGCCCGTTCGGCAACGGTGACCGGGACGCCGTGCGCCTCGCCACCGAATATCCACGCGACGGGCCCGGCGAGCACCGGGTCGGCGGCGGGGTCGTGCAGGTCCAGCTCGCCGTGGGCGTCCGCGGCGAGCAGCGTGAGGCCGGCGGCGCGGCAGGCGTCGAGCACGGCGCCTTCGTCTCGGTCGCGGGCCAGCGGCAGGTGGAAGACGCTGCCGGTGGAGGCGCGCACGGCCTTGCCGTTGTGCGGGTCGACCGTGTCGCCCGCGAGCAGCACGGCCCGGGCGCCCGCGGCGTCGGCGACGCGGATCACAGTGCCGGCGTTGCCGGGGTCGGCGATCCCGGCACAGACCGCGACCAGCTCGGGCCGTTCCCCGAGCGCGTCGGCGAGCGGGACGTCGAGCAGGTCGCACACGGCGACGAGCCCCTGCGGGGTGACGGTCTCGGAGAGGGACGCGGCGGCGGTGTCGGTGACGAGGCTGATCCGCGCGCCCGCGTCCGCCGCGGCGGCGACCAGCTCCGGGTGGCGGGCGGCCGCCGGGTCGGTGACGAACAGCTCGCGCACCGTGGCGTGGCGGACCGCCTCCCGCGCGGCCTGCGCCCCCTCCACGAGGAACCGCCCGGCCCGCTCGCGCCCCGTGCGCCGCAGCAGCTTGCGGGCTGCGACCACGCGCGGGGTGCGTTCGGTGCCGGGCGGACCGGGGATCGGCGCGGAGACTGGTGTTGTCTCGGCCAAGGCAAGGCGGCTCAGGCCGCGGTGCCGTCCTGAGCAGCGCCCTGCGCGGGCACGTTGGCGCGGGCGAGCTCGACGAGCGCGGTGAAGGCGGCCGGGTCGCTGATGGCGATCTCCGACAGGTTCTTGCGGTCGACCTCGACACCCGCGGCCTTGAGGCCCTGGATGAAGCGGTTGTACGTCATGCCGTTGGCGCGGGCGGCGGCGTTGATGCGGGTGATCCAGAGCTGCCGGAAGTCGCCCTTCTTGGCACGCCGGTCGCGGTAGGCGTAGTTGAGCGAGTGGAGCATCTGCTCCTTCGCCTTGCGGTACAGCCGCGACCGCTGCCCGCGGTAGCCGCTGGCCAACTCCAGGGTGGTGCGGCGCTTCTTCTGAGCGTTGACCGCGCGCTTCACGCGTGCCATGGGTGTTCCTTAATGTCGGGCCGGGGACGGGGCGGGGCTGCCCGTCCACCAGGTCAGGCGGGTGGAGGGAGGCCTAGAGGCCGAGGAGCTTGCGGACGCGCCTCGCGTCGGCCTTGCTGACCGGCACGACGTGCGACAGGTCGCGCGTCTCCTTGCTCGACTTGACCTCGAGGCGGTGGCGGAGGCCGGCCTGCTGGCGCAGCAGCTTGCCTCGGGCCGTCACCTTCACGCGCTTGGCGATCCCGCTGTGCGTCTTGTTCTTAGGCATGACAGTTCCTACTCCACGGTGACGCCCCGAGGGGCCGGGGCGTCAAGGTTGGTCGTGCCGGGCGCCCCGCGGGGGCGGCGCGCCTTCTTACTGGGCGTCGGCCGGAGCAGCGGCCTTGCGGGGCGGCTGCTTCTTGTTCGGCGCGATCACCATCGTCATGTTGCGGCCGTCCTGCTTGGGCGCGGCCTCGACAGTACCCAGTTCAGCCACGTCCTCGGCGAGGCGCTGCAGCAGCCGGAAGCCCAGCTCGGGCCGGGACTGCTCGCGACCGCGGAACATGATCGTGACCTTGACCTTGTTGCCACCCTCGAGGAAGCGCACGACGTTGCGCTTCTTGGTCTCGTAGTCGTGGGTGTCGATCTTCGGCCGGAGCTTCTGCTCCTTGATCGTGGTGAGCTGCTGGTTGCGGCGGGACTCCCTGGCCTTCTGCGCGCTCTCGTACTTGAACTTGCCGTAGTCCATGAGCTTGCAGACCGGCGGCCGGGCCTGAGCGGCAACCTCGACGAGGTCGAGCTCGGCCTCCTGCGCGAGCCGCAGGGCGTCCTCGATGCGCACTATTCCGACCTGTTCCCCGTTGGGCCCGACGAGCCGGACCTCCGGAACGCGAATGCGGTCGTTGATGCGCGTCTCTGTGCTGATGGGGTCTCCTCGTATCGACGTCGTCTGGCGCGACGGAGCGGAGACCCGAACGATCACGGCAGATGAGCCTATGGCTCACCGCCGGACCGGACCCGGACGCCTGAGGCGGCGGGTGGGAGCGGGGCTCCTCTTGTACGCCCTGACACGCGCCTCAACGCGCGACAAGGTGGTCGCATTCCGGAGGGTAGCAGGTCCGCTCAGCGGCGCGCCGCCACGGGGTGGCGCGCCGGCTCGCCGGTCGCCGCACCTCCGGCGAGGCGGCGGGCCAGTGCGACGGCCCCGGTGTCACCCAGCGCGGCGCCCTCTGCCATCGCCCGGTCGAGCTCGGGACCCAGGGCGGCAGCTGCGGCGTCCACGACCGCCCGTACCCGCGTCGAGTCAGCACCGTACTCGGCGGTCGCCCGGGGGCTCGCCCGCAGCGCTCCGACCAGGACGGCCGCGTCCCGGTGCCGCCCGTGCCGCGACAGCGCCTCCGCGAGCGCCCGTACGGCGATCCACAGCTGGGTCCAGGAGCCCATGCCGTGCCAGGTGTCGATCAACGGCTCGAACCGGGAGGGCGCCGTCGCCGGGTCGCCCGCCCTCGCCGCCGTGGTGAGCAGGGTGTGCCGGGCGACCCCGGCGAGGAACGCGCCGTCGACCTCCTCGGCCAGCGCCACGGCGCGCTCCAGGAACGCCGCCGCGCCAGGCAACCCCGCCTCCGCCCGCCGCTCCCCCGCCGCGTACGCGGCCCAGCCGCGGGCGTACGGCGACCCCATCCGCTCGGCCAGTTCGGTCGCGGCGGTCTCGTGCCGGACCGCAGCGGCGTCGTCCCCCGCGTACGCGGCGGAGATCGTGAGGTCGCAGTGCGCCATGGCCTCCGTCGGGTCGTCCCCCACAGCCCGCGCGAGCTCGACGGCGCGCCTGCCGTACTCCCCGGCGCCGGAGAGGTCGCCGCGGAACATCACGACGTTGCACAGCACCTCGAACGCGTCGCGGGCGGCGGGCGGGTCCCCGAGGCGCTCGGCCAACGCGATGGCCCGGCGGCAGCGCCGTTCCGCACCGTCGACGTCGCCGCGCTGCCACCGGGGCGCCGCCGAGAGCCCGAGCAGCCGCGGAAGCATCGGGTGCAGCGCCGCTCGCTCGTCGACGGCCGGGTCCGCCGGGTCGGCGTCCGGGTCGCACCCCGCTGCGAGCAGCGCCGAGTCGGCCATCCGCACGAGGTCGACCCGCGCGCGCTGGTAGCCCAGCTCCGCGCAGACGTGGCCGAGCAGCAGGAGGTCCTCCACCGGGCCCTGCCCGCACAACCACGCGTGCGCGCGCCGCACCTCGGCGAGGTGGGCGTCGAACCGCCGGATGGCGGCGGGCTCGTCGGGCCGGCTCCGCGCGGCGTGAACGTCGGTCACCAGGCGGAGCACCCACGCGGCGTGCCGCGCCCGCAGCGCCGGAGCGGCTGGATCGGCGGCGAGCCGTTCCCTTGCGTAGGCGCGCAGGGTGTCGAGCATCCCGTAGCGGGAGTCGTGGCGGACGACGAGCGAGCGCTCGACGAGGTCGGGCAGCGCGCTCGCCGTACCGCACACGCCGGCGACCGCGGCCTGCTCGACCGCTCCGCCGAACACGCCGAGCCGGGCGAACAGCGTGCGCTGCTCGTCGTCGAGCAGCCCGTAGGACCACGCGACGACGTCCCGGAGCGACCGGTGCCGCGGTGGGGCGGTGCGGCGGCCGTGGCGGAGCACCTCGAGCGGGGCGTCCAGGGCGTCGAGCAGGCCGGCGAGCCCGATGCCCCGCACCCGGGCCGCCGCCAGCTCCAGCGCCAGCGGCAGCCCGTCGAGGTGTTCGCAGATGCGTTCGACGGTCGCGGCGTCGGCGCCGTCGGCGGCGACGGAGAGACCCGCGGCGCCGAGCCGGTCGGCCAGCAGCGCCGCGGCCGGGCCGGGCGGCAGCGGGGCGACCGGCAGCACCTGCTCGCCGTCCACGCGCAGGGCCTCCCGGCTAGTCGCGAGCACGTCGACACCGGGCGCCCCGAGCGCCACCGCCTCGACGAGGGCGGCCGCCGCGTCCAGGACGTGCTCGCAGTCGTCGAGGACGAGCAGCTGGCGGCGGACGGCGAGCACCTCGACGATCCGCGCGGTGAGGCTGCCGGCACCGGCCTCGGTCAGCCGCAGCGCCGCCGCCACCGCGGCACCGACCGCGTCCGGGCGGGCGGCCGCGAGGTCGACGAGGACGACGCCGTCGACGTAGTGATCTGCGACGGCCACGGCGACGTGGCGCGCCAGCCGGGTCTTACCGACGCCGCCCGGTCCGCACAGCGTGACGATCCGGCGCTCGGCGAGCACGGCCATCGCCGCAGCCAGGTCGCGGTCCCGGCCGACGAACGTGCTGATGGGCAGCGCGGGTGCCGGGGACCGACGCTGCGCAGGCGACTGCACGAGCGGTTCCTGGCGTAGCACCTGCTCGTGGAGAGCGCGCAGCTCCGGCGAGGGGTCCAGGCCGAGCTCCGCCGCCAGCGCTGCGCGCAGCCTTCCGTACGCGCGCAGGGCCTCAGCGGGGCGCCCAGCCGCCGCCAGCGCCCGCACGAGAACGGCGGCGGCGCCTTCGCGCAGCGGCTCGGCGGCGACGAGGGCGTCCGCGGCGGCCGCCGCCTCGCCCGTGCGTCCCGCGTCCAGCAGCGCGGCGGCGCGCTGCTCGGCGGCGTCGGCGCGCAGCCCGGCCAGGCGGGCGACCTCGGGCTCGACGGCCGGGTGGTCGAGGTCGGCGAATGGGCGGCCCCGCCACAGCGCCAGCGCCGCGTCCAGGTCGGCGAGCCGGCGCGCGGGCTCCGGTGCGGCGGCAGCCCTGGTCAGGTGGGCGGTGAACCGGGAAGCGTCGAGGTCCTCCGGGGCAATTTCGAGGCGGTAGGTCCGCGCACCCGTCCCGATGGCCACGGTCCCGGGGAGGAGCCGGCGCAGGCGGCCCACGTTCGTCTGGAGCGCGCCGTCGGGGTCCGCGGGCAGGTCGTCGCCCCACACGAGCTCCGCGAGGGCGTCGCAGCCGACCGGGGTGCCCGGGCTCAGGGCGAGCGCGGCGAGCAGCCGCCGCTGCCGGCCGCTGCCCACCGGGACGACCGCGCCGCCGGGGCCCCGGAGCACCACCGACCCCAGCACGCCGACGGCCACGTCACCCTGCCCGACGGCCGCCATCCGGCAATCCTCCCCGTGCGGCGGACCGGACAAAAGCACCGTCCGCCGGAGTCCGGCCGGCGACAGGCAGCCGACAGGCCGCCGACAGGGGGCGTTCCTAGCGTCACCGCCATGACGACTGACGCGATGACCGCACCCAACACCCCCACGGCCGAGGAGGTCGGCGAGCGGCTCTTCGCCGCGGTGCTGGGCACCCAACTCGTGCAGGCCGCCTACCTGGGCGACCGTCTCGGCTACTACCGCACCCTGGCGGCCGGGCCGCGCACCTCCACAGAGCTCGCGGCGCGCACGGCCACGGCCGAGCGGTACGCGAGGGAGTGGCTGGAGCACCAGGCCGTGGCAGGCGTGCTCACCGTCGACGACCCGGATGCCGCCCCCACCGAGCGCCGGTTCCGGCTCCCGGCCGGGGCCGCCGAGGTCCTCACCGACGTCCTGAGCCCGAACCACGTCCTGCCGCTGGCCCGAATGGCAGCCGGGCAAGGCCGGCACCTCGACGCGCTCGCTGACGCCTACCGCTCCGGCGGCGGTGTGTCGTGGGCGGAGTTCGGCGTCGATGCCCGCGAGTCACAGGCGGCGGCGAACCGCCCGCTGTTCCTCGGGGCGCTGCCCCGCGACTACCTGCCGTCGGTGCCCGAGATCCGTGCCGTGCTGGAGCGCGGCGGCCGCATCGCCGACATCGGCTGCGGGTTCGGCTGGTCGGCCATCGGCATCGCCCTCGCCCACCCCGCTGTGACCGTGGACGGCTTCGACGTGGACGGCCCGTCCATCGAGACGGCACGGCAGAACGCCGTGGAGGCCGGGGTGGCCGACCGTGTCCGGTTCCACCATGTGGACGCGGGCGCCGACGCCGGCCCTGGCGGCGGCACGGAGGACCGCTACGACCTCGTGGCCGCGTTCGAGTGCGTCCACGACATGCCGCACCCGGTCGGCGTGCTCGCCGCGATGCGGCGCATGACCGCGCCCGGCGGCGTGGTGCTGGTCGTCGACGAACGAGTGGCCGACACGTTCGCCGCACCCGGCGACGACGTCGAGCAGCTCATGTACGGCTGGAGCATCACGTGCTGCCTGCCCGACGGCCTGGCCCATCCCGGATCCGTGGGGACGGGCACCGTCATGCGGCCCGACACCCTGCGCGCGTACGCGCGCGACGCGGGGTTCGCCGACATCGAGGTGCTGCCGGTGGAGGACCTGTTCTTCCGGTTCTACCGGCTGGTGTGACCGCCGGCGTCCGCGGCTGCGGCGTCAGCCGGTACGAGCAGCGGAAACGCCACCTGGACCAGCGTGCCGGTCTTCGGCGAGCTGCTCACCTGGAACGACCCACCGAGTGCCTCGACCCGGTCGCGGATGCCGAGCAGCCCGGTCCCGCCCGCTGACGACGATCGGGATGGCGAGCACCGCCCGGACCCCAGCGCGCGGATCTCCTCGGCGAACGCGCCCTCGGCCTGGCTGAGGTCGTCGAGACTGGCCGAGTCGCCGGTGGCCAGCGCGGTCGCGAGGGGGATCCGCGGCTCGAGCTTCCCGCGCGTCCCGGGGGCCAGGCGGCTCGTGTCGAGGACCCGCGTCCGGGCGACGACCGTCACCAGGCCGTCCGCGTCGAGCCGGACGACCAAAGTCCCGACCGCGCCGAGCACGCGCGCGACCTCGGGCCCGACTGCCGTGACGACGTCCGCCGCAGGCGTGTCGCGGGCGACGAGGGTCGCGATCCGCTCGACCGGCGGATCAGCCGTGGACGGCTCCGGACCCGTGACATCTCACGGCTCCGGGCGCGGCGCCGCCTACCCTGCGCGCGACTCACTTCTGCCCCCCGGACAGGAGCTCGTGGATCCCGGCCGCCGACAGCATCGACTTCGAGAGGAACCCGGCCGCCGGACTGGTCTGGACGAGGTCGTCGAAGTCCTCCTTGACCCGCGTCGAGATGAGCACGATGCGCGAGCGGAGCTCCGGGAACATGGCGACCAGCCGGCGGGTGAGCTCGAACCCGCTCTCGGCGCCCAGCGCGATGTCCACCAGGACGAAGTCCGGATTGTGCTCGGCCGCCTTCTGCATGGCCTCGGCGATCGTCGTCGCCGTCGCCAGTACCTCGATGCCCTCCCGCTCCAGGCACCAGCAAGCGACATCGAGAAACCGCTGGTTGTCGTCGACAATCAAGCAGCGGCTGACCACCCAGCCAGGATCGCAGCGCAGTTGAGAGCGCACATTCCGGCTAGCGGGAACGTCCGGCGGCGGCCGCTCTTGCGGCGCCGGTCCAGCCCGGCATCAGGCAGGCTGTTGGCGCCCAGGCCAACGCCCCCGCCAGCCGGTACTCGAGATGCCCGTAGGCCGGGGCGACACGGACAAACCCGCGCCGCACTCTGGACCATGTGGAAACCGCCGCTGTTATCGGCCTCGCGATGACGGACTACCTCCTCGCCGCCGGCACGAACAGAGCTCCCGCCACACACGCCCCGGAGCACATGGCCGCGTGGCTGGAGTCCCGCGACTACCGGCTCGTCCGACTCCCGGGCGACCGGGACGACGCCGAACTGGTCTCCAGGATCGCCGCAGCGATCGACTGGCGATCACTCGCCGACGACGCCGCCGGCAGGCAGGCGATCATCCGGCAGGTTCTCACCGCGGTCGGCATCCGCGGCGTCACCGGGAGCAGAACCCCGCGGGTGGCGTGATGGCCACTCGCAGTGTGTTCCCGTCCCGTGTGTGCGTCGCGCGGTTGATCGCCCTAATCGACTCGCCGCGGGCGTTGAGGCGCGGCCCCCGGTCCTCCGCCCGCGGCGAGTCACCCATCTCGGCCCTCCCAGAGCCGTGCCCGTGCCCGTGCCCCTGCTCGATCGAGCTGCCGGAAGACCCCGACTGATCCGCCCGCCCGCCTGCCCGCCCGCTGTTGTATCGGGCCCGACGACAACGCAGCGATGGCGCCGCCTGCTCCGGCAGCATGCCCCGCAGCCACCGTTGCAGGGCGGCGAGATCGACCAGCTCGGCGGGCCCGCAGCGCGTGAGCCCCAGCCCTCGGCGCGTGCACCTGGCCTGCGGAGGGTGTGTGCCGTCGGGCTCAGCTCGCCGCGGTCGCCCGCCGGCGCCTGCCCGCCGCCTTCGGCGCGTCCGGCTTCTCCGGGGTGACCAGGCCGCGCAGGAACTGGCCCGTGTAGCTCGTGGGGTGGCCGGCGATCTGCTCCGGTGTGCCCTCCGCCACCACCGTGCCGCCGCCGGAGCCGCCCTCCGGGCCCATGTCGATGATCCAGTCGGACGTCTTGATGACGTCGAGGTTGTGCTCGATGATGACCACCGAGTTGCCCTTGTCGACCAGCCCGTTGATCACGAGCAGCAGCTTGCGGATGTCCTCGAAGTGCAGGCCCGTGGTGGGCTCGTCGAGGATGTAGATGGTGCGGCCGTTGGAGCGCTTCTGCAGCTCCGACGCGAGCTTGACGCGCTGCGCCTCACCGCCGGACAACGTGGGGGCCGGCTGCCCGAGCCGCACGTAACCCAGCCCGACGTCGACCAGGGTGCGCAGGTAGCGGGAGATCGAGTTGATCGGCGCGAAGAACTCCGCCGCCTCCTCGATGGGCATGTCGAGGACCTCGGCGACCGTCTTGCCCTTGTAGTGCACCTCGAGCGTCTCGCGGTTGTAGCGGGCGCCCTTGCACACCTCGCACGGGACGTAGACGTCCGGGAGGAAGTTCATCTCGATCTTGATGGTGCCGTCGCCGGAGCACGCCTCACAGCGCCCACCCTTGACGTTGAACGAGAACCGGCCCGGCTGGTAGCCGCGCACCTTCGCCTCGGTGGTGGCCGCGAACAGCTTGCGGATCTGGTCCCACACGCCCGTGTAGGTGGCCGGGTTGGACCGCGGGGTGCGGCCGATGGGCGACTGGTCGACGCGCACCAGCTTGTCGAGGCCGTCAAGCCCGGTGATGCGGGTGTGGCGGCCCGGCACCTGCCGGGCGCCGTTGAGCTTGTTGGCGAGCACCGTGGCGAGGATGTCGTTGATCAGCGTGGACTTGCCCGACCCGGAGACCCCGGTGACCGCCACGAGACGCCCGAGCGGGATGTCGACGTCGATGCCGCGCAGGTTGTGCTCGCGCGCGCCGACGATCGTGAGCTGCCGCTTGCGGTCGCGCGGGCGGCGGATCTCCGGAACCGGGATCGAGCGCCGGCCGGACAGGTAGGCGCCGGTGAGCGACGTGTCGTGCGCCTCCAGGTCGGCGACGGTGCCGCTGTGGACGATCTCGCCGCCGTGCTCCCCCGCGCCGGGGCCGATGTCGACGGCCCAGTCGGCCGCGCGGATGGTGTCCTCGTCGTGCTCGACGACGATGAGCGAGTTGCCCAGGTCGCGCAGCCGCACGAGGGTCTGGATCAGGCGGCGGTTGTCGCGCTGGTGGAGCCCGATGGACGGCTCGTCGAGCACGTACAGCACGCCGACGAGCCCGGAGCCGATCTGCGTGGCCAGCCGGATGCGCTGGGCCTCCCCGCCGGAGAGCGAGCCCGCGGCCCGGTCGAGTGAGAGGTAGTGCAGCCCCACGTCGAGCAGGAAGCCCAGGCGGGCCTGGACCTCCTTGACGATCCGCCCCGCGATGACGGTCTGGCGCGCGTCGAGCGCCATCCCCTCGAGGAACTCCGAGCACTCGGCCACCGACATCGCCGACACCTCGGCGATCGAGCGCTCGCCCTGCTCGCGGTGGGTGAGGGTGACGGCCAGCACCTCGGGTCGCAGCCGAGCGCCGCGGCACGCGGGGCAGGGCACGTCGCGCATGTAGCCCTCGTAGCGCTCGCGCTGCGAATCGGACTCGGTCTGGTCGAGGCGCCGCTCCAGGAACGGGATGACGCCCTCGTAGTTGGCGTAGTACGAGCGCTCGCGGCCGTAGCGGTTGCGGTAGCGCACGTGCACCTGGTCGTTGCTCCCGTGCAGCACGGCCTTCTGCGCGGCGGCGGAGAGCTTGCGCCAGGGGGTGTCCATCCGGAACCCGACCGCACCGGCCAGGCCTTCCAGGAGCCGCCCGAAGTACTCGGCCGACTGCCCGCCCGACCACGGCGCAATCGCCCCGTCGGCGAGGCTCGCGTCCTGGTCGGGGACGACGAGCTCCGGGTCGACCTCCTTCTTGATGCCGATGCCGTGGCACTCGGGGCACGCGCCGTAGGGCGAGTTGAAGGAGAACGTGCGGGGCTCGAGGTCGTCGAGTGTGAGCGGGTGGCCGTCGGGGCACGCCATGCGCTCGGAGAAGCGGCGCTCGCGGTGTGGGTCGTCCTCCGGCAGGTCGACGAAGTCGAGCACAATCAGGCCGTCGGCCAGGCGCAACGCCGTCTCCACCGAGTCGGTGAGCCGCTGCTTGGCCGACTCCCGCACAGCGAGGCGGTCGACGACGACCGCGATGTCGTGCTTCTCCTGCTTCTTGAGCTTGGGCGGATCGGTGAGCGGGTGGACGGTGCCGTCGACCAGCACGCGCGAGTACCCCTGCGTCTGCAGGTTGGCGAAGAGGTCGACGAACTCGCCCTTGCGGGTGCGCACCACGGGGGCAAGCACCTGGAACCGGCTGCCCTCCTCCATCGCGAGGACCTGGTCGACGATCTGCTGCGGCGTCTGCTTCTCGATGGCATGGCCGCAGACCGGGCAGTGCGGCACGCCGGCGCGCGCGTAGAGCAGCCGGAGGTAGTCGTAGACCTCGGTGATGGTGCCGACGGTGGATCGCGGGTTGCGGTTGGTGGACTTCTGGTCGATCGAGACGGCCGGGGACAGGCCCTCGATGAAGTCGACGTCGGGCTTGTCCATCTGCCCGAGGAACTGCCTGGCGTAGGCACTCAGGGACTCGACGTAGCGGCGCTGACCCTCGGCGAAGATCGTGTCGAACGCGAGGCTGGACTTGCCGGACCCGGACAGCCCGGTGAAGACGACCAGGCTGTCGCGCGGGAGATCGAGGTCGACGCCGCGGAGGTTGTGCTCGCGCGCCCCACGCACGACGAGCCGTGGGACGTCGGCGGAACGCCCGCCTGCACTGCGGTCGGCCACGGGGGAGCCTCCTGGGTCGGACGGTGGAAGGGTCGCGCACGGCCCTCGATCCATGCTAGGCGCGGCCACCGACAGAAGCGGGTGCGGCAGCAGTGGCCCCGGCGAGGATCGCACGGACGTTCGAACGGCGCTCAGGCGGGTGCGGCGCGCTCACCGCACTAACCTTGCCCTGTGGGTGAACCCAACGTCTGGTCCAGCGCGAAGCTTCCCGACGGCGACGGCCGCAGCGCCGGGGTCACGGTCAACGGCTACGAGCTGAGCTGCGAGATCCCGCTCGACCCGGAGCCGGAACCGGCGGGCGCCACCCCGTTCGGGCTGCTCGCGGGCTCCCTCTCCGCCTGCACCGCGATGTCGGTGCGCACGTTCCTGCAGCGCTGGGGGGTCGACCCGGGCGAGGTCGTCGTGGACGTCGCATTCCGCCCCGGCCGCCCGCCGATGATGGAGCGGCGCGTGACCGTCGAGGCCGCGGTCGGCCCCGACCTGCGCGAACAGCTCGCCATCGAGGTCGACCACACGCCGGTGACCGTGCTGCTGCGCGACGCGCTGACCATCCGCACCCAGCTGACCACCGGCGCCCGGAGCCGCTGAGGACGCTCAGAACGGGAAGCGCAGGTCCGCCGTCAGGCGGCTGCGGATCAGCGGGCCGATCCATCGGGACCCGCCGCGCCGCGGGAGCTTCGCGATCCGCGGAGCGAGCTGCGGCAGTCGCCGCGTCGCGCCCTCGGCGACGGCCTGCCCGATGTGCAGGGCCGCGAGGGCGTGGGTGTCGAGCGCGCTGTGCCGGACCCGGTGGCCGGCAGGCGGTGCCGCCAGCCGTTCAGCGACCTTCTTCATGCCCTCGCCGTGCTCCCCATACCCGTCCAACGTGCTGGGTTCCCGAACTCAGGCGACCCCGAGCAGCCGCTGGGCGGTGTGCGGGTCGCGCCGGAACTCCGCCGTGGGCACCCGGTGCACGAGCGCACCCTTCGCCATCACCGCGATCTCGTCGGCCACGCCGAACGCCAGATGCAGATCCTGCTCCACGAGGAGCACGGCGACGCCCTCGCCGCGCATCGTCGCGATCACCCCGGCGATCTGCTCGACGATCGCGGGCGCCAGCCCGTCGGACGGCTCGTCGAGCAGCACCAGCCGGGGGTTGGTGAGCAGCGCCCTCGCCACGGCGAGCATCTGCTGCTCGCCGCCGGAGAGCTGCCCCGCGTACTGCTTGTGCCGGTCCGCGAGGCGCGGGAGCAGGTCGAGGACGGTGTCGACCGACCACGTGCCCGTGCGCCGTCCCGAGGCGAGCGCGAGGTGCTCCCCGACTGTGAGCGTGGCCCATACGCGGCGTCCCTGCGGCACGAGCGCGACGCCCGAGCGGGCGATCCGGTCCGGTCGCTGCCCCACCAGGTCGGCACCGTCCAGTCGGACGGAACCCGTCGTGGCCGGCACGAGCCCGGCGAGCGTCATGAGCAAGGTCGACTTGCCGACGCCGTTGCGGCCGAGCAGCCCGAGCACCGCACCGGCGCCGAGATCGAGGTCCAGTCCGTGCAGCACGGTGCTCCGGTCGTAACCGGAGACGAGCCCGCGCACCTCCAGGAACGTCATCGCAGGAACAGCTCCTCGCGCCTGCCCGTGCCCAGGTACGCCGCGCGGACGTCCTCGCTGGCGCGCACCTGCGCCGGGGAGCCCGAGAGCAGCACGCGGCCCAGGTGCAGCACGGTCACGGCGTCGGCGAGCGCGAACACGAGGTCGAGGTCGTGCTCGACGAACAGCACGGTGATCTCCCGAGGCAGGCGTTCGACCAGCTCGACGAGCCGCGCGCTCTCCGCAGGCGACATGCCGGCGGCCGGCTCGTCGAGCAGCAACAGCGTCGGGCGGCAGGCCAGCGCGAGCGCCACCTCGAGCTGCTTGCGCTCGCCGTGCGACAGCGCGGGCACGAGCACGCGGGCCCGGCCGGTGAGTCCGGCCGCGGTCAACAGCTCGTCGGCCCGCTCCCGGACGCGCGGCTGCTTGCGCGGCAGCAGGGAGATGCGCCCGCCGTCGTGGCGCTGCACGGCCAGCGCGACCGTCTCGGCCGCGGTCATCGACGTGAAGAGGCTGGCGTGCTGCATCGTCTGGCTCATCCCGAGCCGGCACCGCTTCACCTCGGAGAGCCCGGTGACGTCCCGACCGGCCAGCTCCACGGTGCCCGCGTGCGCCCGCATCGTGCCGGTCACCAGCTTGAACAGCGTCGACTTCCCCGCTCCGTTGGGTCCGATCAGGGCGTGCCGGGAGCCGGGGGCGACGTCGAGGCCGACGTCGTCGACGGCCTTGAGCGCCCCGAACGAGCGGCTCACGCCGACACAGCGCAGGGCCGTCATGACGGGGTCTCCCGCCTGCGCAGGCGCAACCCCGCGGCTCCGCGCGGCAACAGGTAGACGACCAGCACGAACACGATGCCGAGCACGAGCGTGCCGTGCCCGCCGAGGCCGGGGCCGAGCGCGTCGCGGATGACGATCACGAGCGCGGCACCGAGGCAGGCGCCCCACAGCGACCCCGCGCCCCCGATGACCACGGCGAGGAGCGCGAACGACGCGGTCACGAAGCCGAGGTCGGGCAGTGCCACGAACCGGGCCTGCGCGGCGAGCAGCGAACCGGCCAAACCGGCGACCCCGCCCGCCAGCACGAAGACGCCGTACTTGTAGAGCGCGGTCGGGTATCCGAGCGCACGCATGCGCGGTTCGTTGTCCCGGATGCCGCGCAGCGCGGCCCCGAACGGCGAGCGCGCCACCACCCAGACCAGGACGAACCCGAGCACGAACACCGCGAGCACGTACCAGTGGAGGAACCCGGCGTTCGCCAGCGGCGCTCCGGCGAGGCGGACGGCCGGGATGCCGGTGAGGCCGTTGGCTCCGCCCGTGACCTCGTCCCAGGTGTTGGCGAGCTGCTGCACCGTCTCGCCGATCGCGAGGGTGAGCATGAGGAAGAAGACCCCGCCGGTGCGGACCGTGATCCACCCGGTGAGCGCGGCCGCCACGGCCCCGACGGCCGCGCCGACGAGCATCGGCACCGGGGCCTCTGCCGTCACGTTGATCGACACCCAGCCCGCCGCGTAGGCGCCGGAGCCGAAGTAGGCGGCGTGCCCGAGCGACGGGAGCCCGGTGACGCCGACGAGCAGGTCGAGGCTCACGGCGAACAGCGCGAACACGAGGACGCGGGTCAGCGTGGTGGTGGCGAACGGCGCGAGGAAGAGCGGCGCCGCCGCGAGCACCACGAGCACGGCCGCGGCGACCAGGCCGCCGCGTCCGCGCCCCGGTTCGGGTGTGGTCGCCGGGGCGCCGCCGGGTACCGCGGGCGCGTCCACGGCCGTCACCGCGTGCCTGCCGTAGTGAGACCGCCGAAGAGCCCCTGCGGGCGCAGCACGAGCACCAGAGCGAGCGCCGCGAACAGGACGAAGGAGGCAAGTTCGGGCAGCAGCACGCGGCCGAGCGTGTCGACCTGCCCGATGATCAGGGCGCCGACCAGCGCGCCGCGCACCGAGCCGAGGCCGCCGATCACGACAACCACCAGCGCCAGGATCAGCACGGTGGCGTCGAGACCGGGGCGGGCCCCGTAGACCGGCCCGCCGAGCACCCCCGCTGTAGTGGCGAGCAGCGAGCCGACAGCGAACACCGCGGCCTTCACCAGCCGGTTGTCCACGCCGATCGTCGCGACCATCTCGCGGTCGGCCACGGTGGCCCGCACGAGCGCGCCGACCCGCGTCCGGTCGACGACGAGGTGCACGGCGAGCGCGAGGACCGCGCCGACCCCGATCAGCACCAGCCGGTAGGTCGGGTAGACGGCGCCGAACACCGTGACCGAGCCGTCGAGCGCGGGCGGCGCGGCCACGGACAGCGGGTCGTCGCCGAACGCGATGATCAGCAGCTCGGACGCGACGAACGCGACCCCGAGCGTCAGGAGGGCCTGGTCGAGGTGGCTGCGCCTGCTGAGCGGCTCGGTCATCAGCGACAGCAGGCCACCCGCCACCAGCCCGAGCACGGCGGCGATGCCGAGAGCCGCGAGGAAGCCGCCCCAGCTCCCCGCGAACGCGGCCCCGAGGTAGGCGCCGCCGAGGAACAGCGCGCCGTGGGCGAGGTTGAGGACGTCCATCATTCCGAACACGATCGAAAGCCCGACCGCCACGATGAACAGCAGGAACCCGATGGCGAAGCCGTTGAGGACGCTGACGAGCATCAGGCCGCCGGCTGGCTCTGCTGGCCCAGGTCCTGCACGACGGCGTTGACCAGCGTGCCGCGCAGGTCCTCGACGCGGCGCAGGTACATCGTCTGCCGCGGCGTCTGGTTCTCGAACGTCCACGGCCCGCGCGGGCTGTCGCCGATCGAGCCCACCCCGCCGAGGGCCGTGGCGAGCGCGTCGCCGTCGAGCGCGCTGGTACTGCGCAGCGCCCGGTTCAGGACGTTCGCGGCGTCCCAGGTCTGTACGGAGAAGCAGCTCGGTGACTCCGCGTGCGCAGCCGTGTACGCCTCGACGAACGCCGAGTTGGCCGGGTTGTCGAGCTGGTCGCTGTAGTGCAGCGTCGTCTGCACGCCGAGCGCGGCGGCGCCCTGTTGTTCGAGGACGCTGCCCTCGGTGAGGAAGCCGGAGCCGTACAGCGGGATCGTCGAGGACAGCCCGAACTGCGTGTACTGCCGGACGAACGTGATGGCCTCGGCGCCGGAGAAGAAGCAGAACGTGGCGCGCGCCCCGGAGTCCTGGATCGCGGTGAGGAACGGCTGGTAGTCCGACGTGGTCCCGAAGGGGGGCTTGGCCTCCCCGACCACACGCCCGCCGCCCGTCTCGAACGCCCGCCGGAATCCGGCGAGGACCTCGGTGCCCGCGGCATAGTCGGGGGCGATCGCGTAGACGCCCTCGGAGAAGCCGGACTCGGCGAGGTGGGTGCCCATCGCGGCGGCGACCTGCCCGTTGGTGAAGGAGGTGCGCCAGATATAGGGCGTGCGGTTGGCGGCGGTGAGGCCCTCGGCCCCCGCGTTCGTCACGACGAGCAGCTTGCGCGACTCGGTGAGGAGGTCGCGCACGCCGAGCGCGGTGGCCGAGTTGACCAGGCCGACCACGACGTCCACACCGTCGCTCTGCAGCACCCGCTGCACGGCGGGAACGCCCGTCTGCGGGCTCTCGCCCTCGTCCACGACCACGGTCTCGACCGTGTAGTCGCCGAACTTGTTGCCGTTGCCGTCGAGCCAGAGCTGCCAGCCGCGCTGCATGTCCGTGCCGAGCGCGGCGTAGACGCCGGACTGCGGGACGACCAGCCCGACCCGCACGGTGCCGCCGCCCTGCGCACCGCTCTGGCCGGTGCCGTCGCCGACGCTGCTCCCGCATGCGGCGAGGGCCGGGAGGGTGGCCGCTGCCCCGAACAGCCCGAGGAGCCTGCGCCGAGTGATCAGGGATTCGTCGGCCATCGCGCATCTCCTCCTCGTAGGCGCCACTCGCGGGGCGGAGCGTCGACGGATCGTTGTCGAGCGTCCATCTCGCTGTCAACAATTCGGTCGAACCGGGACGGTCGTCGCGATGCAATCGTGACGCGGCGTTCCGGACATCTGCCCTCCGTCGGAGTGGACCCGCGAGATCGACCGGGTGGGGGAACTCCAGCCTCGGAACCCCGCTGAGGTCGATCTCGCGGCAGTTTCGCGGAACGTTTCCGCCAGTAGGCCTCGAAGATCCATCCTCGGGGCATGTCTGGTGTTCCAGGCTGGCCTGTCGCGTTTCGCGGGTCGGCGGCCGTCGCGACGGGGCTCGTCACCCGGATCAGCTGCGCGGGCCGCGGTTCCTGCGGCTGTTCCCCGACACGTACGTCACCACGCCCGACGAGCCGCAGCCCGACCTGACGCTGCGCTCGCACGCCGCATACCGCTACATCGAGGGACGCGGGGTGCTGTCGGGCTACTCCGCGGCCGAACTGCTCGGGGCGTCCTGCGGGCCGAAGAACGCCCCGGCCGAGGTCACCGTGCTCCACCGGGGACAGCGCAGCCCGGCCGGGCTGCTCGTGCACCGCGAGCGGCTGGCGCCCGGAGAGGTCCGGGAGGTCGGCGGGGTGCAGGTCACGAGCCCGGTCCGCACCGCCTACGACCTCGCCCGCCGGGGTGCCCTCGTGGAGCGGGTCGTCGCCGTCGATGCCCTGGCCAACCGGCACCGGTTCGCGCCGGACCTGCTGCTGCACTTCGCCGTGCGCTACGCCGGGGCGCGGGGGAACGACGGCATCGCCGAGGTGCTCGCGCACGCCGACTGGCGGGCCGGCTCGCCGATGGAGACGCGGCTGCGGATGGTCATGGTGCAGTGCGGCCTGCCGCGGCCCGAAGCGCAGTGGGTGGTGCAGGACGAGCGGGCCCGCAGCGCAGTGTGGCTCGACCTGGCCTACCCGGAGTACCTCATCGGCGTCGAGTACGAGGGCGAGGGGCACACCGACCCGGCCGTGGTGCTCACGACGTCGGCCGCTACACGGAGCTGGTCGACAAGGGCTGGCGCATCTACCGGTACACGAAATTCGACATCCTGCACCGCGCCGACCGCATCCTGGAACAGCTCAGCCGCGCCCTGGACCGGGCGAGATCGACGTGAGCGGGGCCGATCCGCCTACCTCACCCCCACCACGTCGATCTCGTCCGCTCGAAGGCGTCCGCAGGAGGCATCACGACCACCGCTCCGGCTGGGTGTGCTCGTCTAGGCTGGATCGGTGGACGTCCTCGACAACTACTCCGGTCACACCGAGCCGGGCGGCGCGGCGATCCGCCGTGACCTCGACGCCCTGACCATCACCAAGCTCTCGGTCGGGCCGATGGACAACAACGCATACCTGCTCGTCTGCAAGGCGACCAACGAGGCGCTGCTGGTGGACGCGGCCAACGAGCCGGACCGCCTGGCCGACCTCGTCGGTTCCGGCGACACCCGCCCGGAGCTGAACCACCTCGTCACCACGCACCGGCACGCCGACCACTGGCAGGCCCTCGGCGCCGTGGCGGGCATGTTCCAGACCCGCCAGATCGCCCATCCCCTCGACGCCCCCGAGCTGCCGATCCCGATGGACGAGCTGGTGGAGAACGGCGACACCGTCCGCTTCGGCGAGATCGAGCTGGAGGTCGTGCACCTGCGCGGCCACACGCCGGGCTCGATCGCGCTGGTCTACCGCGGCGCGGACCGCCCGCACATCTTCACCGGCGACTCCCTCTTCCCCGGTGGGCCGGGCAAGACGGCCGGACCCGCGGAGTTCGGGTCGCTGATGGACGACCTGGAGGAGCGGGTCTTCGGGCAGCTCCCGGACGAGACGTGGGTCTACCCCGGCCACGGCGACGACACGACCCTGGGTCAGGAACGGCCGAGCGTTCCGGAGTGGCGGGCGCGCGGCTGGTGAGCCGAGCTCGCCCGCACCGGTCCTGGCATCCTCCGGCCAGGACCGGGCTGGGCAACCGGTCAGGCCTGCGACTGGGCGATGTTGACCATCCACGGCACCCCGAACCTGTCGACGCAGGCGCCGAACTCGTCGCCCCACATCTGCTTCTCCAGCGGGACCGACACCGTGCCGCCGTCCGCCAGCTTCTCCCAGTGGCCGCGCAGCTCGGCGGCGTCGTCCCCGCTCAGGCTCACCTGGATGTTGTCGCCGGGGTTGTATTCCATCCCCTGCGGGGTGTCGGAGGCCATCAGCGTGAACCCACTGGGGGTCTCGAGCAGGGCGTGCATGACCTTGTCCGCGTCCGGCGAGTCCGCCGCGCCGAACTCGCCGAAGGTGTTGAGCGTCAGGGTGCCGCCGAAGACGTCCTTGTAGAACTCCATCGCCTGCCGTGCCGTGCCGTCGAAGCTGATGTAGGGGTTGAGGCGAGATGCCATGAGCCCTCCTCGGGTTGCTGGCGTGACGGGGTGCTGCGTGCGGGGTTGCTGCAGGACGGGCATCGTCGCAGACCGGCGAACCCCCGGCCAGGCCGCCTGAGGCAGGCCCACCACGGGGTGACCCGCCCGGCACCCCGGGCCGAACCCGTCGCCGCCTTTTCGGCCCGTCGGGCGCACGCCTCGGCCACCGCTGGCTGCGATCGTCGCCAGTGACGGCGGAGAGGATCTGCCGGCAGCGGCGCTGCTGGCACCCGCTCTGCCGGCGCCGCCGACCACGAGGCCGGCGGGACGACTACCGGGAGGGCCACATGACACAGGCCATCGAGTGGGTCACCTACCGGGGTATGCCGCTGTATGACGAGGACGGCAACCTCATCGGCACTATCGAGGAGTTCTACATCGAGGCGGACGACGCGGCGCCGGCATGGGTCGTGGTCGTCGCCGACGAAGACGAGACGGAGAGCACGGACGGAGCCGACGGAGACGCGACGCGGTCGTACGTGCCCGTGAGCGACGCCCGCCGCGCCGACGACGGCCGCGGCCTGCAGGTCCCGGTCAGCGGCGACACGGTCCGCAATGCGCCTACCGCACAGGGCGAGGGCGATCTCTCGGGTGACGAGGAGCGGCGGCTGTACGAGCACTACGGGCAGACGTACCCGGGCGGAGACGCTGGGGGCGCGGACGCATCCGACAAGTCCGACGGGGGCTCGCGCAAGCCTGGCCTGCTCCAGCGCCTGCTGGGCCGCGACTGACCCAGCCCGGCCGGGGAGCGCCCGCAGGTGCAGCGGCGGGCAAGGGGCGGCACACAGCGCTCGGCCCAACGCTCCCCGGCCGTTCCCATTCGTTCAAGCCGCCGAGCCGGGGTCCGCCCTACGGTCCCCGCATGAGCATCCATCCCACCCTCCGCTACACCGACCCGCGTGCCGCGATGGGGTTCCTGACGGGCGCGCTCGGATTCGTCGAGCAGGCCGTCCACACCGCGGACGACGGGTCCGTCGCGCACGCGGAGCTGAGCCACGGCGACGGTGTCGTCATGGTGGGCACCCGGACCGGCGGGTCCGACCAGTTCGACACCGGGCGGGCCGTCATCTACCTGGCGCTCGACAGCGCCGAGGAGGTCGACGCGCACCACGCGCGGGCCGTCGCGGCCGGAGCCGAGGTCGTCCTCGGGCTCGTGGACCAGCCCTACGGCTCGCGGGAGTACGCCGTCGCCGACCCCGAGGGCAACATCTGGTCGGTCGGCAGCTACCGCCCGCAGGTGAAGCCGTGACGGCGCCCGCGTCTGAGCGGGCCCGGCTCGCCGAGCTGGTCTTCGGGTTCTTCCCTGCCCAGCTCGTGCAGACACTCGCACGCCTGGGAGTGCCGGACGCCCTCGGCGCGGGCCCGCTCTCCGTGGACGAGTTGGCGACCCGGACGGGGACGCAGCCCGACGCACTGGGCCGGCTGCTGCGGGCGGCAACCGGGCTCGGCCTCGTCCGCCCGACGGCTGACCAGCGGTACGTGCTCACCGAAGGCGGTGAGCTGTTGCGCTCCGGCACCCCCGGCTCGATCGGCAACCTCGCGCAGCTGTTCTGCGGCGACGCCGTCTGGCGGGCGTGGGGGGAGCTGGAGTGGAGCGCCCGGACGGGCGAGCCTGCGTTCGAGAAGATCACGGGCCGCCCGACGTTCGAGCACATGGCAGCCGACCCCACGCTCGGCGCGATCTTCACGGAGGCGATGGCGGAGGGCACCCGGATGGCCGCACCCGGCGTGGTCGCCACCTGCGACCTCACCGGGGTCCGCACACTCGCGGACGTCGGCGGTGGCAACGGGACACTGCTCGCCGCCTTCCTCACCGCCCACCCGGGCCTGCGGGGAATCCTGTTCGACTCGCCGGAGGGCGTCGGCGACGCGGCCGCCGTGCTCGGCCGCCTCGCCGCCCGCTGCGAGGTCGTGACCGGCGACTTCTTCCACGCGGTTCCGCCCGCCGACGCGTACGTGGTCAAGAGCGTGATCCACGACTGGGACGACCGCCGCAGCGTCCGCATCCTCTCGCGGGTGCGCGCCGCCATGCCGGCCCACGGCGTGCTGTTCCTGGTGGAGCCGGTGCTCGCCGACGACCCGGACGCGCTCGCGGGCCAGCGCATGACCCTCATGAGCGACCTCAACATGCTCGTCTGCACGGGCGGCCGGGAGCGCACGGAACAGGATTTCACCGCGCTGCTGAACGAGGCCGGGCTCCGCCTCGACACCGTCACGGCCGTGCCGCCGCCCACCGGGTACTCCGTGCTGCGCGCGGTGCCCGCATGACAGCTGCCGACCCGCTCGCCCGCCTGCGGGCGCTCTGCCTCGCGCTGCCGGAGGTCACGGAGAAGCTCAGCCACGGGGAGCCGACCTGGTTTGTGCGCCGCACGTTCGTCATGTACGCCGACCACCACCACGACGACCGGCTCGCCTTCTGGTGCGCCGCCCCGCCAGGGGTGCAGGAGGAGCTGGTCGCGGCGGACCCCTCGCGGTTCTTCCGGCCGCCCTACGTCGGGGGGCGCGGCTGGCTCGGGGTGTACCTCGACATCGAGGCCCCCGACTGGGCGGAGATCGGCGAGATCGTGACCGACGCGTACCGCCAGGTCGCGCCGAAGAAGCAGCTGGCCCGGCTCGACGGGGCCAGCAGCGGTTAGGGTCGGGCGTGCCCGACCTGCCGCTCCTAGCCGTCCCCGGTGGGCGCGTCGAGTACGACGACGTCCCCGGCGACCCCGCACTCGCCCCGCTGCTCTTCCTCCACGAGGGACTCGGCTCGGTCGGCCTCTGGCGGGGCTTCCACCGCCGGGTCGCCGCCGCCACCGGTCGTCGCACGGTGGCCTACTCCCGCGTCGGCCACGGCTTCTCCGACCTGCCCACCGGCAAGCGCACCCCCCGGTTCATGCACGAGGAGGCCGCCGAGGTGGTGCCTGCGCTGTGCGCCGCGCTCGGGCTCGACCGGCCGGTGCTCGTCGGGCACAGCGACGGCGCCTCGATCGCCCTGCTGGTGGCGGCCGCCCAGGAGGTGCGCGGACTGGTGGTGCTCGCCCCGCACGTGTTCGTGGAGGAGCTCGGGCTGCGCGGCATCGCCGACGCCAGGACGGCGTTCGTGGACGGGGGCCTGCGCAGCCGGATGGCCCGCCACCACCGCGACCCGGACATCACGTTCTGGAGCTGGAACGACGTCTGGCTCTCCGACAGCTTCCGCGACTGGGACATCCGCGCCGAGCTGCCCGGCATCCGCTGTCCGGTGCTCGCCGTGCAGGGCACCGAAGACCAGTACGGGAGCATGGCCCACGTCGAGGCCGTGCGCGACGGCGCGAGCGGGCCTGTGAAGCTGCTCGTGCTCGGCTGCGGGCACTCCCCGCACCTGGAGGAACCCGACGCCACGGCGGACGCCGTCGCCGCGTTCCTCAGGAGGCTGCAGTCCAGCCCGTCCAGCGGATCGGGCTGATCACCACGAGCGGACCTGCCGGCGGGGCCGCCGCGTAGGGCGGGTACTTACTGGCGAGCGCGCGCATGCTCGCGTCGTACAGCGTTCCGCTCTCCTGCACCTCGGCCGTCCCGTCCACGCGCACCCACCACAGCTGCGACCAGTCGTCGGCGTAGTGGTCGACGAGGAGCCCGACGCGCGGCTCGCGGGCGACATCGGCCAGCCGGGCGAGCTGCGTGGTCGTCTTCGGCTTCACCTCGTCGACGGCCGAGCACACCAGCCCGTCCACCACCACGAACGTGATGGGCACGAGTCGCGGCGAGCCGTCGGCGCGCAGGGTGGCCAGCCGGGCCACGGGGGCGGCCGCGAACCGGGCGCATGCTTCGGCGGGATCGAGGGCGGGCACTTCAGGCCGCTCGCGGGGCTGTCATCCGGCCCGTCATGCGGCGAGTCTCGCGCGAGGCCTGAGGCCACTGCCAGCCGGGGGCTAAGGTCCGGGCGCATGGCTCCTCCGCGCGCGGTCGCGCTCGCCCCCGGTGTCTTTCGCATCCCCACGATCGGCTCGTGGGGGACGAACTCCTTCGCCTTCGTCGACGACGACGGCTCCGTGACGCTGGTCGACACCGGTCTCAAGAGCGCGCCCCCGCGGATCGTCGCCGGGCTGAAGGCGATCGGTAAGCACCCCTCCGACGTGCAGCGGATCGTGCTCACCCACGCCCATCCCGACCACGCGGGCGGCGCGGCGGACATGGCCGGGAAGACGGGCGCGCCGGTCGCCGTCCACGAGGACGACGCCGGGTTCGTGGAGACGGGGACCGCGCCGCCCACGGACACGTCGTCCCTCGCGGGGAAGTTCTTCGCCCGGCTCCCGAGCGGCGGCTTCCCCGCCGTCGCCGTGGCCGAGCGGCTCACGGACGGCCAGATGCTGGACGTGGCAGGCGGGCTTCGGGTGGTGGCGACGCCCGGGCACTCGCCGGGGCACATCTCGCTGCTGCACGAGAGGACCGCCACCCTGATCACCGGGGATGCCATCTTCAACGTGCTCGGGGTGCGCTACTCGCCGCGCCCGCTCTGCACCGACTTCCGCCTCACCCGACGCACGGCGCACGTCCTCGGCGACCTCGAGTACGAGGGGGTGGGGTTCACCCACGGCCCGGAGATCCTCGACGGCGGCCGGACGGCCGTACGCCGGTTCCTCGCGAAGGCGGTCGACCGGAAGACTCCCGAGTAGTTCCAACCCGCGCGAGGGTTGCTCCGGGTAACTAAAGAGCGATCTTCGTCACAGCCCGTGTTTCCAAGATGTCAACACGCGTCGACACGTGCGCGCAGCACATGGCATGCCCTCGGTATACCGGTTACCTTCCCCCGACCGGATGACGGCGGAGGAGACCAGATGGGCGCGAGCACGACAGCAAGCAGGGTCTGGAGACGAGCGGGGGCGCTGCTCGCGGCGGCCACGGCGGTGGCCGCGATGGCGGCCTGCGCACCCGTGCAGCAGGCCGCAGGACCGAGCGCTGCGCCCGCCACCGACTCGTTCGGCACCCCCGCGGACCCGGCCGCAGTGCAGGAGGGCGGCACGCTGACGATCGCCCTGTCCGCCGAGCCGGACATGCTCGACCCCACGCAGTCGCGCTCGCTCTACTCGCGCTACGTCTTCTCGACGATGTGCGAGAAGCTCTACGACATCGACCAGGACACGAACATCGTCCCGCAGCTCGCCACCGCGCTGCCCGAGGTCTCCCCCGACGGGCTCACCGTCACGATCCCGCTCCGTGAGGGCGTCCGGTTCGCCGACGGCGGCGCGATGGACGCGCAGGCGGTGGTCACCACGTTCGAGCGCAACCTCACGATGTCCGGATCGGGCCGGAAAAACGAGCTCGGGCCGATCACGTCGGTCGAGCCCCAGGGCACGAACGCCGTGGTCGTCCACCTCTCGCAGCCGTTCGCGCCGCTCACGGCAGCGCTCGCCGACCGGGCCGGCATGATCATGAGCCCGGCCGCGCTTCAGCAGCTCGGCGACAAATTCGGCACCGCACCCGTCTGTGTCGGGCCGTTCCGCTTCGAGAACCGCGTGGCCCAGAACTCCATCGACGTCGTGCGGGACCCGAACTACTACGACGCGGGCCGCGTCCACCTGGACCGGATCACCTACCGGATCATCACCGACCCGAGCATCCGGGCGGCGAACCTCCGGTCCGGCGACGCGCAGGTGGCGGACTCGCTGTCCACGCAGGACGTGCCGTCGCTGCGCACGGCGCCCGGGCTCACCGTGCTGGAGTCCAACTCGCTGGGCTACCAGGGCATCACGTTCAACGTCGGGAACGTGGCGGGGCTCGACAACCCGAAGGGCGACGTCGGCACGCCGCTCGCCAACGACCCACGGGTTCGCCAGGCGTTCGAGATGTCCATCGACCGCGAGGGCCTGGCCCAGACGGTGTGGGGCGGGCTCTACTCGCCCACCTGCTCGCCGATCAGCCCCGACTCGACCTACAGCAGCGACACGGCACAGACCTGTACACCCCACGACCCGGCCGCCGCCAAGGCCCTGTTGCAGGAGGCAGGCGTCCAGATCCCGTACCCGATCTCGATGATCACCTCGAACAACTCCGACTCGCTGCGGCTGGCCCAGGCGCTGCAGGCCCTCGTCGCCGAAGGCGGGTTCGACCTCCAGATCCAGCCGGTCGAGTACTCCGCGCTGCTCGACCAGCAGGACCGCGGCGACTTCGAGATGCTCCAGCTCGGGTGGTCCGGCCGGATCGACCCGGACAACAACATCGCCAACTACCTCAGCACCACCGGCGGGCAGAACGTCGCGGGCTACAGCGACCCGGCCCTCGACGCGCTGCTCACCCAGGCCCGCTCGAGCACCGACCGGGCCGAGCGCGTGCGGCTCTACGGCGACGTAGTGACGGCCATCCACGCCGCCGACCCGATCGTCTACCTGTACCGGCAGCGCAACCTGACCGGCGTCTCCGACGCGGTGTCGGGCGTGCAGGTGTTCCCGGACGGCCTCCTGCGGGTCGCCTTCGCGGGCCGCACCCGCTGACGGCCGCGTTCCATGCGGTCCTACCTGCTGCACCGCTTGTGGCAGTCGGCGGTGACGCTGGTGCTCGCCACGATCGTGGTGTTCCTCGGCGTCCGCGCGCTGCCCGGTGACCCGGCGCTCGCGTTCGCCGGCGAGGAGCGCGACCCCGCATCGCTCGCGGCGATCCGCGAGCGGCTCGGGCTCGACGAGCCCCTGATCGTGCAGTACGGGCACTTCGTGCTCGGCGCGCTGCGCGGGGACCTCGGCAACTCCACACGCACCGGCATCCCGGTCTCCGAGATGATCGCGACGGCGCTGCCCGTCACGATCGAGCTCTCGGTGCTGGCAATGCTGCTGGCGATCGGGCTGGGCGTCGCCACCGGTGTGGTGGCGGCCGTCCGGCGCGGTCGCCCCGCGGAGTGGTTCGCCAACGGCCTGGCGCTGCTGGGGCTGTCGGTCCCGAACTTCTGGCTCGGGCTGATCGCGATCCTGTACCTGTCCGTCGGTCTCGGCCTGTTCCCGGCATCGGGGTTCGTCCCGTTCGCCGAGGACCCGCTCGGGAACCTGCACCGCCTCGTGCTGCCCGCATGTGTGCTGGGCACTGGCATCGCCGCGATCGTGATGCGCCAGACCCGCTCGGCGATGCTGGAGTCGCTCGGGGCCGACTTCATCCGCACGGCGCGGGCCAAGGGCGTCTCGCCTCGCGCGGTGATCGGCCGCCACGCACTGCGGAACAGCCTGATCGTGGTCACCACGGTCGTCGGGTTGCAGCTCGGGATCCTCATCTCCGGCGCCGTGGTCACCGAGTCGATCTTCGGCCTCCCCGGGTTCGGGAAGATGACGATCGACGCGGTGTTCCAGCGCGACTACCCGGCGATCCAGGGCGTCGTCCTCGTCACGGCGACCGCCTACATCCTGATCAACTTCCTGGTCGACCTGGCGTACTCGCTGATCGACCCGAGGATCCGCGTGGCGGGAGCGCCGACATGACCGCGACGGAGATCGTCACCCCGCCCGCGCCGGACCCGGGCGCGGCACCCCCGCGGCGCCGGGCCGCCCTGCGTCGGCTGCGGCGCAGCCCGCTGGGGATCGTCGGGTTCACGGTGCTGGCCGTGGCCGTGGTCGCCGCGGTGCTCGCCCCGCTGATCGCGCCGTACTCGCCCTCCCAGGTGAACTTCCAGGCGCCGATGCAGATCCCGGGCACGGTCGGCTACCTCCTCGGCACCGACGACCTGGGCCGCGACGTGCTCTCCCGCATCCTCTACGGACTGCGGGCGTCGCTGCAGGTGGGCGTGCTGGCCGTCGCGCTCGCGCTGGTGATCGGAGTACCGCTGGGACTGGCGGCCGGCTACTTCCGCACCGTCGACGCGCTGATCTCCCGGCTCACCGACCTGATGCTCGCGTTCCCGTTCCTCCTGCTCGCCGTGGGGCTGGCGGCGATTCGCGGGCCGAGCCTCGGCAACGCGGCGCTGGCGCTGGGGATCTCGCAGATCCCCGGGATGATCCGGGTCGTCCGGTCGGAGACCCTGCGCCTGAAGAACCTGGACTTCGTTGCCGCGTCGGTGGTGGACGGGGCGAGTGACGCTTGGGTGCTGGGGCGGCACGTCCTGCCCAACGCACTCTCCGCGGTGATCGTCCAGGCGACGGTGGCCATCCCGCAGGCGATCATCGGCGAGTCCGTGCTGTCGTTCCTCGGGCTGGGCATCCAGCCCCCCGACCCGAGCCTCGGCACGATGCTCGCCGACGCCCAGCAGTACGCCACCACCGCGCCGTGGACGGCCGTGATCCCCGGCCTGGCGATCATGCTCGTGGCGCTCGCGTTCAACCTGTTCGGCGACGCGCTGCGCGACGCACTCGACCCGAGGAGCAGCCGGTGAGCGCTTCTACAACGGCCCCGGCCGTGCCGGTGCTCTCGGTGCGGGACCTGCGCGTCACCTTCCGCACCGACGACGGCCCGGTCTCGGCGGTCGACGGCGTCACGTTCGACGTCGCTCCTGGTGAGGTGCTCGCGGTGGTCGGCGAGTCGGGCTGCGGCAAGAGCGTCACCGCCATGAGCATCGCGGGCCTGCTCCCCGGCACGGCGGCCGTGACGGGCTCGGTGCGGCTGCGCGGGAACGAACTGGTGGGTGCCCCGGAGCCGGTGCTGCGCGAGGTGCGCGGCAACGAGGTGGCCTACATCTTCCAGGAGCCCATGACGTCGCTGAACCCGGTCTTCACGGTGGGCAGCCAGATCGCCGAGACGCTGCGCATCCACCAGCGGCTCTCCCGGCGGGACGCGCTCACGCGGGCGGTCGAACTGCTCGCGCTGGTGGGCATCCCGGAACCGGGCAGGCGGGTGCGCGAGTACCCGCACCAGTTCTCCGGCGGGATGCGCCAGCGCGTGATGATCGCGATGGCGCTGGCGTGCGACCCGGCGGTGCTCGTGGCCGACGAGCCCACGACGGCGCTGGACGTCACCGTGCAGGCCGCCGTGCTCGACCTGCTGCGCGACCTCGGCACCCGGCTGGGCACCGCGATCGTGCTGATCACCCACGACCTCGGGGTGGTGGCCGACATCGCCGACCGCGTGCTCGTGATGTACGCGGGCCGGCCCGTCGAGACGGCGGTGACCCAGGACCTGTTCGACGCGCCGCGCCACCACTACACGCTGGGCCTGCTCGGCGCGGTGCCGACCGCGGCCCGGCGCGGCGCCGAAGGCCGGCTGCGGGAGATCCCCGGGCTGGTGCCGGTGCTGCACGAGCAGCCGGACGCGTGCACGTTCGCCGAACGCTGCCCGGCGGCCGACGCGCAATGCAGCGCGGGCGCGCCCGCGCTGCTGCCCGCGACCACGGACGAGGGCGGCACCGAGATCCACCGCGCCGCCTGCTGGCACCCGGCGAACGGGAGGTAGTGATGACGGACCAGAACACTGCGGCCGATCCCCCCGCACTCGAGCTCACCGACCTCGTCATGCACTTCGGCCCGGTCCGGGCCGTCGACGGGGTGAGCCTGACGATCGAACGCGGGAAGGTGCTCGCGCTCGTCGGGGAGAGCGGCTCCGGCAAGTCGACGGTCGGGCGGTGCGTCGTGCGGCTGCTGCAGCCGACGGCGGGCACCGTCCGGCTGGCCGGCACGGACATCACGCAGCTGAGCAGACGGCGGCTGCGGCCGCACCGGCGCGAGGTCTCGATCGTCTTCCAGGACCCCGCCAGCTCGCTCGACCCGCGGCTGCAGGTGGGCGAGATCGTCGGCGAGCCCTTGCGACTCCTCGGTCTCGGGCAGTCCCGCCGGGACCGGGATCGCCAGGTCGGGGACGCGCTGGAGCAGGTGGGGCTGCGGCGGCAGGTGGCCCAGCGCTACCCGCACGAGATGTCCGGCGGGCAGCGCCAGCGCGTGAGCATCGCACGAGCCCTGGTGTCCTCGCCGCGGCTGCTCGTGGCGGACGAGCCGACCAGCGCCCTCGACGTGTCGGTGCAGGCCTCGGTGCTGAACCTGCTGGCCGACCTGCAGCGGGACCTGGGCTTCGCGTGCCTGTTCATCACCCATGACCTGTCGGCCGTCGAGTACCTGGCCGACGAGGTCGCCGTCATGTACCTGGGGACGCTCGTCGAGCACGGCACGCGCGACGCCGTGCTCGGCGCGCCGACTCACCCGTACACCCAGGCGCTGCTCTCGGCGGCGCCGCTGCCGAACCCTCGCGAGCAGCGGGCCCGGCAGCGCGTGCTGCTCAGCGGCGAGATCCCCTCGCCCACCGCCCCTCCCCCGGGCTGCCGGTTCCACACCCGCTGCCCGGTGGCGGAGCAGCGGTGCCGCACCGAGATCCCGTTGCTGCGCGACACCTCGCGCGGGCGGGTGGCGTGCCATCTCGTCGCCGACGACGGCAGCGGGCCCGACGTGCGCAGCCAACGGCCTGCCCCGGCCCTCAGTTAGGCGCGCCCTCGGTCCTGGACGACGCATGTGACCCCCGGGAAGGGAATCGGCCTCCGATATCATTGAGGGGCGGTAGTTGTCGAATCAACTTCCTGGGGGTTCCGATGCAATCCGTCACGTCTCCGACGTCACCACGCTGCCCCGCATGAGAGCCCCTGGCCGGATTCGCCAACGCCGTGTGCACGCCGGCGTTCGCCCGGACGTGTAGGTCGCACGGGGCGCATGCGGACAACAGCACCAACGGGGGATGCGCATGGGGAGTGACGCCGCATGGCCGGAATGAAACTCTATTCGCTCGAATCCAGCGATCCGCGGCTGCTCGGCCCGTACCGGCTGCTGTGGCGGATCGCCACGGGCGGCATGGGCCGCATCTATCTCGCCCGGCAGGAGGCGCCCGGAACCCCCGCCAGCGCCGCCGGACCCAACGGGACCGTGGTGGACCACGGGCTCGTCGCGGTCAAGACGCTCCTCACCGAGGGGATCGTGAGCAGGCCGGACCGGGAGCGGTTCGCCCGCGAGGTGCAGCTGGCGGGGCGGGTCGACTGTGCGTACACCGCCACGGTGCTCGACGCCGACGCGGAGGCGGAGCGCCCGTGGCTCGCCATCGAGTTCATTCCGGCGCCCAGCCTGGCCGAACTCGTCGTCAGCGCCGGGACGTTGCCCGCCGACGCGGTGCGCTGGGTCGCGGCCGGGGTCGCGCGGGCGCTGGTCGAGCTGCACGGCCTGCGGGTCGTCCACCGGGACATCAAGCCCCTGAACATCCTGCTGCCCCATGACGGCCCCCGCCTCATCGACTTCGGCATCTCGCACGCCCACGACCACACCAGCTCGACGACGACGATCGGCACCTTCGCGTTCACGTCGCCGGAGCAGGCGTGCGGCAACAAGTCCACCGCCGCGTCCGACGTGTACTCCCTGGGCGCCACTCTCTTCTTCCTCGCGGTCGGCCGCCCGCCGTACGAGCAGACCGACCACCCCATCGGGGTCCTCGCCCTCGTCCAGCGCGGTGAGCTCAACACGAGCGGGCTGCCGCCGGAACTGGAACCGCTGATCCTTCCGTTGCTGGAGGTCGACCCTGGGAGGCGTCCCGCTCCGTCCGATGTGCTGCGGGACATCCTCTCCGGCCTCGACCAGGCGACGGCGGACCGGGGCGCTGAGCGGTGGCTGCCGGGCGCGTGGACCGCGCTGATCGATGAGTACGCGGAGCAGGGGCGCGAACTGCGCGACGGGACAGTGGACGTCGACGCGGCCGAGGCGCCGACGCAGATGAAGTCCGAGGGCACCCCAGAGGGTTCGGACGGGGCGAGCAGCGAGATGCGCGAGCAACTGCTGGAGGCCCTGCGCAAGCAGCAGGACGCCTTGGCGCGGGCGCAGGCCGAGGAGCAGGCGGAGGCAGAGGCTCGGAAGCTGGCGCGCCAGGAAGAGGAGGAGCGGAGGCTCAGGGAACAAGCGCGGAAGGAAGAGGCAGAACGCCGGGAGCGGGAGCGCACGGAACAGGAGCGGAACGAGAAGGAACAGAAGGAGAGGCAGCGCGAGGAAAGCGAGCGCGCAACGCGCGAGAAGACCGCGACCGCCGCGCCGAAACTGGATGACTCGAAAGGCTGGGGCGGCCCGCTGCTTGTGGTCGCAGCCATCATCGGGGTCCTGATCTGGCAGCCCTGGGGCCAGCCGGACGACGACACTCCGACAAGCGGCCCCTCCACCCCACCTTTCGTCAGCAGCAGCGACAGCCTCGATCACATCGACAGCGGCACCGACACCTCCTCCAGCTCGTCGAGCGGCGGCCCCGATTACACCGAGCCGCCCGAATCGGTGACCAGCACCCCCGAGCCCGACCCCACCGAAGACGCCTTCAAGGCCGTCTCGTACGGGGACTGTCTGGACGTCGTCGACACCGGTTACGGCGGTCACAGCGAGTACGACTGGAGCGAGGAGGAGCCGAACACGACGTCCTGCGGCTACGGGGCGCGCGTGAGAGTTACCGGCACCACGGGCGACTGCGCGTCCGGCGTGGACAAGGCCGCCTGGTCGTACTACTCCACCACCAGCGAGGAGCGGACCACGCTCTGCCTCACCGGCCAGTACCACCAGGGTGACTGCCTGCTCGCCACGCGCGACGGCAACACCGTCAGCAGCATCGCGATGCTGTCGTCCCCGAACTGCGCCGACCAGATGGTTCCCGCCGCGTACAACGAGATCCTGGTCGTCACGGCCATCTACCGGGCGACGGCGGGCGCCGGCACCGAGGTCTGCCGCCATGGGCAGTACGACGCCAACTCGTACTGGTCCATCAACGTGGACGACGACGCGACGATGCTGTGCCTGAAGGCGTACGACTGAGCCCACTGCAACTGACAGGGGCCCAGTGTCCCGCAGCTCAAGGAGATCAAGGGATGTGACCCCGGGAAGGAAACGGCCTCCGGCACCGTTGAGGCCGGTACTTGTCGAATCAACTTCCTGGAGGTCCCGATGCCAGCAGTCACCGTCTCCGACGTCACCGCGCTGCCCCGGGTGCCCGAGCCCGGCGCGGCCGCGACCGACCGGCCCGTCCGCTCGGTCACGACGGCCCCTTCCGGGTTCGAGGGCGAGGGGTTCCCGGTGCGCCGGGCCTTCGCCGGCATCGACCTGCGTGACCTCGACCCGTTCCTGATGATGGACCAGATGGGTGAGGTCGAGTACGCGCCCGGCGAGCCGAAGGGCACGTCGTGGCACCCGCACCGGGGCTTCGAGACCGTCACCTACATCATGGACGGCACGTTCGAGCACGCCGACTCCCACGGCGGCGGTGGCGTGATCACCAACGGCGACACCCAGTGGATGACCGCGGGCGGCGGGCTGCTGCACATCGAGCGGCCGCCGGAGGCGCTGGTCATGAGCGGCGGGCTCTTCCACGGCCTGCAGTTGTGGGTGAACCTGCCGAAGGCCGACAAGTGGCTCGAACCCAAGTACCAGGACCTCCGCGCAGGCGAGTCCGCGCTGCTGACGACGCACGACGGGGGCGCGCTCATCCGCGTGATCGCCGGCGAGCTGGCCGGGCACCGTGGGCCGGGCTCGACGTACACGCCGATGGCGATGCTGCACGCCACGATCGCCCCCGGCGCCACCGTCCGGCTGCCGTGGCGGCGCGACTTCAACGCGCTGGTCTACGTGCTCTCCGGCGCGGGCTCCGTCGGCGCCGAGAAGCGGCCGGTGCAGACCGGACAGGCCGCGCTGTACGGACCGGGAGATACGGTGACGGTGTCGGGCAACGAGCGGCAGGAGTCGCGACTCGCCGGGCTGGATGTGATCATCCTGGGCGGGCAGCCGATCCGGGAACCCATCGCCTGGGCCGGCCCGTTCGTCATGAACACCAAGGCCGAGGTGCTGCAGGCGTTCGAGGACTACCAGAAGGGCAAGCTGGGAGTCGTGCCCGCCACGTATGTCCCCCACGGCTCTCTCGGAGGCAACGCATGACCGAACCGGACCAGAACAACGGGAACGGCAGCAACAACAACGGCGTCGAGAACAACGGCGTCACCGTGTTCGACGTCCCGGAGTGGGGCCGGTTCGAGATCCACGTCGACGGCAAGCTGGCAGGCTTCGCCGCCTACAGCATCGCCCCCGGCACGATCACGTTCACCCACACCGAGATCGACGACGCCTACGGCGGCAGGGGCCTGGGCGGCACGCTGGCGCGGGCGGCCCTGGACGCGGCGCGCGCCCGCGGCCTCGCGGTGGTGCCCCGGTGCCCCTTCATCCGCCGCTGGATCGAACGGCACGAGGACTACCAGGACCTGGTCGCGGCGGAGAAGTAGGCGGGCTGCGACCGGTGGCCCGTCCGACCGTCGGGGCCCCTCCGTAACCTGACTGGATGCTCGCCGTCCACGCCCTCTGGTCCCCCGGGCGCGGGGTGCTGCTCTGGGCCGAGGACGGCGAGCGTCCGCCCACGTCGTCGAGCCGGTCGCTGCGGTCGGCCCGGCCCCATCCCTTCGCGGCGCCGGTGTCGGCGCTCTCGGCACTGCACCCGGGCAAGCCGGCCACGGTCACCCTGCTGCTCCCGTCCCGGCCGGGCGGGCCGCTCGCGTCGCCGGAGCTGGTGCGCACCGGCGGGCGGGCGGCGCCGCCGCGCGGCGGGCCCGTGCTGCGCCCGTGGTCGGTGCCCGCGCTGGCCGTCGACGTGGCCGAACTGGAGGACCCCGCCGACGAGGTCCGCTACGGCGCCTCCGTGGCGCACCTGCGGGCCGTCGCCGCGCTGGCTGCCGAGCTGGCCGCCCGCGGCCGGGTCCTCCCCACGCTCGTCCGCCACGGTGCGCACGCGTTCGCCCGGTGGCGCCCGGTGGTGCAGGGCCTCGACGCCGTCACGTTCGACGCGCTGGTCGCCGGGCTGCCGCCGGTCGCGCGGGCCGAGGCGGCCGCACCGGGCCGCGTTACGCAGCCGGGCCCGGACCCGCACGACTTGGTCGCCGACGCGCTCCACGCGCTCACCGACGCGGCCGTCCGCGACCGGCTGGCCAGGGCCGCCGCGCCGATCGACCTGCTCCCGCCGCGCCGCGGCCGCACGCCGCGACGGCTTCCGGCCACCGAGGCCTGGCTCGCGGCGCTCGTCACGCCCGACGGCCGCGTGGGCGGCGACCAGGGGGTCGCGGCCACCGAGCTGGAAGCGCTCGCCGACGCCGTCGCCGAGTGGGACGCGTTCGGCGCCGGCCCTTCCGGGGAGGCGCGGGCCAGCTTCCGGCTGTCGGAGGTCAGCACGCTGCACGACCCGGGCGACCCCGCCGACGACCTGCTCGACCAGACCGGCGACGGCACCCGCTGGGTGCTGGAGTTCCTGCTCCAGGGCAGCGCCGACCCGAGCCTGCTGGTGCCGGCCGCACAGGTCTGGTCCGGCGGTGCGGAGCGGCTGATCGCCGACCCGCAGGAGCTGCTGCTCGCCGAGCTGGGCCGGGCGTCCCTGGCGCTTCCGGCGCTTGCCCCGGCGCTGCGCGAGCCCCGGCCCACCCACCTCGACCTCGAGGCCGACGGCGCCCACCAGTTCCTGACCTCGGGCGCGGCATTGCTCGTCGAGGCCGGGTTCGGGGTGCAGCTCCCCGCCGGGTGGGACGGCGCCCGCCGCGTCGGGCTCACGCTCAGCGCGCGCAGCACGCCCGCCGACCGCGTGCTCACCCGCAGCGGCCTGGGCCGCGAGCAGCTGGCGGAGTTCCGCTGGTCCATCGCGGTCGGCGACGACGAGCTGTCCGAGGAGGAGATCACCGAGCTGGTCGCCACCAAGGCGCCGCTGGTCCGGCTGCGGGGCAAGTGGGTGAGCGTCGACGCCGATCGGCTGCGCGCCGGGCTGGAGTTCCTGCGCCGATCCCACAGCCGCCGGGCCAGCGGCGCGCTCACGGCCGGTGAGGTGATGGCGCTCGCGGGGCGCCACCCCGACGACTGGGAGGCCGACGGCGAGGAGGGCGTTCCGCTACCCGTCACGGCGATCCACGCCGACGGCTGGATCGGCGAGCTGCTCTCCGGCCACGTCGAGCAGGCGGTCACCCCGGTCGAGCCGCCGCCGTCGTTCCGGGCGCAGCTGCGGCCTTACCAGCAGCGGGGCGTCTCGTGGCTGGCGTTCCTGTCGAGGCTCGGCCTCGGCGCGTGCCTCGCCGACGACATGGGCCTGGGCAAGACGGTGCAGATGCTCGCACTGGAGGCTTACGAACGGGCCCAGGCCGAGCACGGCCCCACGCTGCTGGTCTGCCCGATGTCGCTGGTCGGCACCTGGGAGCGGGAGGCCGCGCGGTTCGCGCCCGACCTGCGGGTGCTGGCCCACCACGGGCCCGCCCGCCGCCACGGCGACGAGCTGCGCGCGGCCGTCGCGGAGGCCGACCTCGTCGTCACCACCTACGCCACCGCCACTCGCGACGCCGACGAGCTCGCCGACATCATCTGGCGGCGGCTCGTGCTCGACGAGGCCCAAGCGATCAAGAACAGCCGGGCCTCCTACGCGCGGGCCGTCCGCCGCTTCGACGCCGAGCACCGCGTGGCGCTCACCGGCACGCCGGTGGAGAACCGGCTCTCCGAGCTGTGGTCGATCATGGACGTGCTCAACCCCGGCCTGCTCGGCTCCGCCGACCGCTTCCGGGCGCGTTACGCGATCCCCGTAGAGCGCCACGGCAGCACCGAGGCGGCCGCGCTGCTGCGCCGGGTGACCCGCCCGTACCTGCTGCGCCGGGTCAAGACCGACCCCACGATCATCGACGATCTGCCCGACAAGATCGAGATCACCCAGCACTACCGGCTCACCCGCGAGCAGGCCTCGCTCTACCGCACCGTCGTCGACGACATGATGGAGAAGATCGAAGACAGCGAGGGCATCGAGCGGCGCGGCAACGTGCTCGCTGCGATGGCGAAGCTCAAGCAGGTCTGCAACCACCCGGCCCAGCTCCTGCACGACGGCTCCCCCGTCGGCAGGCGCTCCGGCAAGATCATCCGGCTCGAGGAGATCCTCGCCGAGATCCTCGACGAGGGCGACCGCGTGCTGTGCTTCACGCAGTTCACCGAGTTCGGCAACCTGCTCGTGCCGCATCTGTCCGCGCGCTTCGACACCGACGTGGCGTTCCTGCATGGCGGCACGTCGAAGAAGCAGCGCGACCAGATGGTCACACGCTTCCAGGCGGGCGAGGGGCCGCCGGTCATGCTGCTCTCGCTCAAGGCGGGCGGCACGGGCCTCACACTCACGGCCGCCAACCACGTGGTGCACCTGGACCGCTGGTGGAACCCCGCCGTGGAGAACCAGGCCACCGACCGCGCCTTCCGCATCGGCCAGCGCCGCAACGTCCAGGTGCGCAAGTTCGTCTGCCCCGGCACCGTCGAGGAACGCATCGACGAGATGATCACGAAGAAGCGCGCGCTGTCCGAGATGGTGGTGGGTGACGGCGAGGGCTGGCTCACCGAGCTGTCCACCGACACCCTCCGCGAGCTGTTCACGCTCGGCACCGAGGCGCTCGAGGACGCGGTCGAAGGGGGCCCGGACGACGGTGATGGCTATGCCTGAGCCCGACCCGTTCTGGTGGCGCGACGAGGCACCGGCCCGCCCGCGCAAGGTCGAGGGCGGCATCCAGATCAACAGCACCCGTGGACCCGTGGCGCGCACGTGGTGGTCGCAGCGGTTCCTCGGCGTGCTGGAGAGGCTCGGCGTCGGCGGCAGACTCTCGCGCGGGCGCAGCTACGCCCGGGCGGGCCAGATCGTCTCCCTCGACGTCGCCGCGGGCGGCGCGCTCGCGCAGGTGCAGGGCTCGCGGCCGCAGCCGTACAAGGTGCGGATCGGCATCCCGGCGTTCGGCAAGGCCGAGTGGACATGGGTCACCCAGGCGCTGGCCGGGGAGGCCTCGTATGCCGCGGCGTTGCTCAACGGGGAGATGCCCCGCGAGATCGAGACCGTCTTCGACGGGGTCGGGCTCTCGCTCTTCCCCGCCGACCAGCGCGACCTCGCCATGGACTGCAGCTGCCCTGACTACGCGGTGCCGTGCAAGCACCTCGCGGCGGTGTTCTACGTACTCGCGGAGCGGTTCGACGCCGACCCGTTCCAGATCCTCGCGCTGCGCGGCCGCGACCGCGACACACTCCTGGAGGAGCTGCGGGCCCGCCGGGCCGCTGCGGCACCCCCCGACGAGAACGGTGGCGTCGCGGCGCTCGCGGACGTCATGGACGTGTTCTGGACCGGCGACACGGGCCTCGCCGAGCGCCTCTCCGGTGCGCACACCCCGCCCGACGCGATCCTCGACCAGGTCCCCGACTTCGCCATCACGGTGCGCGGAGAGCACCTGACCGAGCTGCTGCGCCCGGCCTACCGCGCGCTGGCCGGCGAGGACTGACCACAGGTCAACGACACGAACATCCGTGCTACGAAGACGGGGTGTCCGATGCTCAGCACCTGTCCACGCTCGCCGTCCACGCCGGCAACGCCGTCGACGCCGGGAGCGGGGCGATCCGCCGCCCGCTCGTCATGGCCAACTCCTACGCACTGCCCGACGACCCGTCCGAGCTGAGCTGGTCGGGCACCGGCACCCCGCTGTACACCCGCAACGGCGGTGCCAACCAGGGCTGGCTGGAGGAGAAGCTCGCGGCGCTCGACGGCGGCGCGGCCGCGGTGGCGCTGGCCAGCGGGATGGCCGCCCAGCACGCGGTGTTCTTCGCCGCGCTGCGCAGCGGAGATCACGTCGTCTGCTCGGACAACACGTATGTGGGCACGTTCCGGCTGCTCACCGAGCTGCTCCCGCAGAAGTACGGCATCACAGCCACGCTCGTCGACAGCTCCGACCTCGACGCCGCAGCGGCCGCGATCCGGCCGGAGACGCGGCTGGTGCACGTGGAGACACCGGCCAACCCGACCACCCGCATCACCGACGTGGCCGCCGTCGCCGACCTCGCGCACGGCGCGGGAGCGCTGCTCTCCGTGGACGCCACGTTCGCCACACCCGTGCTGCAGCGGCCGCTCGCGCTCGGCGCCGACGTCGTCGTGCACTCGCTCACGAAGTACATCAACGGCCACGGTGACGCGATGGGCGGCGCGGTCATCGGCGGCGGCGAGGCGGGCACGGCGCTCGTCGAGTCGGTGCGGCGCGAGGCGATGGTCAACGTCGGCGGCGCGATCAGCCCGTTCAACGCCTGGCTGATCATGCGCGGCTCCGTCACGCTGCCGATGCGGATGCGGGCGCACTGCGTGGGTGCCCAGACCGTCGCGGAGTTCCTGGAGCAGGACCCGCGCGTGGCCTACGTCGCCTACCCCGGCCTGCCGTCACACCCGCAGCACGCGCTCGCGGCGCGGACCCTCGACGGCGGGTTCGGCGGGATGCTCGCGTTCGCGGTGCGCGGCGACTCGGCGACGCAGGACCGGTTCGTCGCGGCGCTGCGGGTGATCACGTCGGCGGTGTCACTCGGGCACGACGAGTCGCTGATCGTGCACGTGGCGGGCGACGACGAACGGGCCGGGTACTACCCGGAGCTGTTCCGGCGGTACGGACACCTGCGGTTCTCGGTGGGGTTGGAAGACCCCCGCGACCTCGTGGCGGACCTCGACCAGGCCCTGACGGCGGCCGTAGGCCCCCGCTGACAGGTTGCCGCAAGTCGTCCGTAATCACCCGCGACCCGGCGGGCGCCAGTAGCGTCGAGGGAGTGAAGGTCCGCATCGGCATCGGGTCGATCCCCCTCGCGGGCGGGCCCGGGCCCGGCCCCGAGCTCACAGCGCTGGTGGACGAGCTGGAGGCCAGGGGCGTCGACTCGCTGTGGCTCGCGGACCAGGCCTCGGCGCCGTCGATCGACCCGGTCGTCGGGATGGGGTTCGCCGCCTCCCGCACCCGCACGCTCAAGGTCGGCGCGGGGGTTCTCGTGCTGCCGGGGCGGAACCCGGCGCTCGTCGCGGCGCAGCTCGCGTCGCTGGCGGCGCTTGCCCCGCGGCGGATCCTGCCCGCGTTCGGGGTGCGACCTGCGACCGCAGCGGAGCGGCAGCTCTTCCCGGCCCCGGACGGGGACCGCGCCGCGCTCTTCGACGAGTCGCTACTCGTGGTGCGCCGGCTGCTCGCCGAACCGCGAGTCACGCACCACGGCCGGTTCTTCCACCTCGACGACGTGTCGGTGGCGCCGCTGCCGCCGCGTCCACTCGACATCTGGCTCGGGGGGCGCGCCCCTGCCGGCCTGCGGCGCATCGGCAGGCTCGCGGACGGCTGGCTGGGCAGCCTGGTCACCCCAGACGAGGCCGCGGCGGCCAGGAAGCTGATCGAACGTGCGGCCGCCGACGCGGACCGGGAGATCGAGGACGATCATTACGGCACCAACATCGCCGTCGTGCCGCCCGGCGCGTCCGAGGCCGAGTCCGCGTCCGCCCGCGGGCAAATCGCACGCCGGCGACCGGACCTGGACGCTGCGTTGATCGTGCCGCACGGATGGGAGGCGGCACGAGCGCTGGTCCGCCGGTTCGTCGACGCCGGGCTGACCAAGTTCGTGGTGCGGCCGGCCGTTCCGATCACGGCGTGGGCCGGGTTCCTGGACCAGTTCGACGCGGAGTTGCGGGGGCTGGAGGCGGAGCTGAGCGGCTAGCGTCGGGCTAGGAGGGTCCTGAACAACTCCGCCCGTAGCGAGCGGCGTCCAGGTGGGTGCATCGCAAGGCGGACGATCGGGCCGATACCGCTGTTGTATCGGGCCGATCGTCCAACGCCGCGAGGTGCCCACCTGGGCGGCGCGCAGTAGGGCCGAGTTGTTCAGGGCGCTCCTAGGCCGGGGCCGGCTCGGGCATCAGGCCGGTGCGGCGAGTGCGGCGCTCGAACCAGAGTGTGGCGAGCGGGGGGATGCTCGCCGCGAGCGCGAGCAGCGTGGTCGGCAGCGACCAGCGGAACGTCCGCGCCACCACCAGCGTGATCACCACGTAGGCCACGAACAGCGCGCCGTGGATCGGGCCGAAGACGGTCACGCCGATCTCGTTCCGGACCACGACGTACTTGAAGAACATCCCGATCAGGAGCCCGGCCCAGGAGCAGGCCTCGGCGATCGCGACGGCTCTGAAGGCGCGGGCCGCACTGGACGGGGAGAGGACATCAGCCACGCGACCACTCTGCCATGAGCCCCGGGCCGCTTCTACAGGGCGTCGAAGACGCCGCTCTTGACGTCGGCCACGAAGGACCGCCACTGGTCTGCCGTAACCGGGTGTCGACCAACTCCGGGAACCAGCCGGTCACCAGCGTGCGCCAGTCCGCCTCGCCCATCGGCGGGCCACCCGGAGGACCAGACCGGCACCGACACGCACGTCCTCCCCTGGGGGAATTCCCTGATCGCCGACACGTGAGAGCGGCGCTACCGACGGGCATCGCGAAGCGATCCACTCGGTGAGCGGGCGCACCGCCGCTGGGATCCGGCGCAGGACCGCTGGAGTCGACCACTGACGAGGAGATCGACAGGGCCGATGTTTCGGTCAGCTGAACTCGCCACTGGCGAGCCGTCTCTTGGCATCTAGGAGGATGGAGCTCCGGTCGGGAGTTTCGCTTTCCCACATCGTCGACCTGAGCGTGCCGCGCGTCCGGTAACGGCGCATAATCGACTGGTGGAGAGGTAGCTGCACCCATCGATACAGCGAGCGGCGGTCGGTCCACACCGAGACCGAACCGGTGCGACGGGTAAGTGGATCAGCCCAGAGCTGCACCCCGACCGCGCCCGGCAGCCCATACCATCCCAGTTGGAGCCGGGCGCCGCGTCGTGCGATCCCGGGAAGTGACCGCAATGAGTGCATCGTGAAGTCGGTGAGGCTCACGATCACCGGTCGATCCGTGTTCTCCTCGGGTCCTGGCTGCCATGGGAACCAGATCGGCCCGCCGCTGCCGGCGCAGCCGCGGATGGACGAGATCAACGCCTCCGGCACGGCACGGCGGAGACCGCTCTGGCCGCCACAGGACTTGAGCATGATGTGAACCATCCATTCTGTCGGGCGGATCGGCGATAGGGGATCCGCGATGCGAAGGCAGGGTTTGTCACGCGCGGCAGCGGCTGGCCCCGCAGCAGAGCCGGCATTCCGGCCTGTAGGCGCTACGCGCGTGATTTGGTTCCGGTTTGTGTGGCCCACAGCGTGCGGAGGGGGAGCGAGTTCGTCGGCCCGTTCTGCGGGGAAGAAGAGCCTGCCGCCGTCGACTTCGACGAGGCCGATGATGCCGGGAATCCGGCGAGGAAACAACCGGCTCAGACCAGCCAGAGTCATGTCATCATGTGACGTCGAGTACGACCTTGCCCATGATCCGGCGGGCGAGGAGTGCTTCGGCTGCTTCCGGTGCCTGATCCCAGGATCCGCGCCAGCCGACCTGCGGGTCGAGCCGGCCGGCTTCCAGCAGGTGTACGAGGTAGGAGAGGTCGTTTCCGAACGGGGTGCTGACGTTGAAGGTCTCGAGTCGGCCCCGGTCGACTCTCGTGCGCGCCTCCTCGAAGTCGATGACGGTCGGCTCGCGGGAGGCCTTCCCGATTGCTTGAACGATGCCCCCGTCTTCGAGCCGGAGGTAGGCGACGGCCAATTGAGCGCCGCCCACGTTGTCGAGCACGCCGTACACCGGTGCCGAAAGGTTCTCGGGCCCGATGACGATCTCGGCGGCGCCGAGTTCGCTCAGTCCGGCGGCACGTTCGGGACCGCCCACCGAGGCGATGACGTGTGCGCCAGCGCCGGCGGCCAGCTGTACCGCGAACCGGCCAACGCCTCCCGACGCTCCGGTGACGAGCACCCGGCGGCCGACCACGGGGCCAAACCGGCGCAGCGCCTGCAGCGCGGTGACACCCGCTACCGGGAGGGCGGCAGCCAGGCCGAGGTCGACGGTCTCGGGCACGATGGCGAGTTCCGCTGAGTCGACGGCCCGCAGTTCGGCCCATGCTCCCGTCCACCCGAAGGACACCACGCGCGCGCCCACCGGAGGCCCGGAGCCATCGGCTGCCGCCCGGACGACGACCCCTGCGGCGTCCCACCCGGACACATGTCCCGACTTGAGGTTCTCCCGGTAGGCGATCTCTCCGAAGTTGAACGAGACGGAAGCGACCTCGATGAGCACCTGTGATTCACGTGGCTTCGGTTGCGGGGCCTCGCCGAGGCGGAGGCTCTGCGAGGCGGCCGGGTCGTAGATCAAAGCGCGCATCTTTTGCTCCTCTAGGAATTGAGGGTCCGGGTAGTACGGACCGACTTCGACCGCGCCCGCTGGGTTGCGTCAGGCGGGAACCGGCGCGAGCCCGCTCGGCAGGCCGAGGAACTCGTTCAGAGCGGTGTCGGCGGAGGGCAGGACAGCCCGCAGGTGAGCGGATCGTGCCTCGTGATCGGCGTGGTCGGGGACGGTTCCGTAGATGACCCGGACCGAGGCGTCCTCGATGCCGGAGAACTCCGAGATCCCCACCCTCAGCTGGCGGTCCACCAGTGGGCCTGGCCGGCTATTCCGAGGAGCACTTCGTCAACGGCGGCTGGGACGAGCTGCGTCGCGGCACGGTCATCGGCTGCCGAGCCGGACGAGCATCTTGCCGACGTTCGCTCCGCGCAGCACGCCCAGGAACGCGGCCGGCGCCTGGTCGATGCCCTCGACCACGGTCTCCTCGGTCCTCAGCGTGCCGTCGGCGAGCCGGCCCGCGGCGCGGCTGATCCATTCGGGGAAGAGGTGGAAGTAGCTGGTGACCAGCATTCCGCGCAGGGTGACCTCATTGGCCGCCGCCCGGTAGAGGTTGGTCGGGCCGACGGCGGGCGCGGTGGCGTTGTAGCTGCTGATCGCCCCCACCATGGCGATCCGCCCGCCCGGGCGGATCGCGCCGATTGCGGCTTCGAGGTGGTCGCCGCCGACGCTGTCGAGATAGACGTCGATGCCGTCGGGCGCGGCGTCGGCCAGCTGCTCGGTGAGCGAACCGGCCTTGTAGTCGATGCCGACGTCGAAGCCGAAGTCGGTCACCAGCTTCTTGGCCTTGTCCGGCCCTCCGGCCGAACCGATCACCCTGGCGGCGCCGAGTTCGCGGGCCAGCTGGCCCGCGACGCTGCCGACCGCCCCGGCGGCCGCCGAGACGAAGACCACGTCGCCGGGACGTACCGGAGCGACGTCGGTCAGTGCGGCGTAGGCGGTCAGCCCGGTGGTGCCCAATGCTCCGAGGTAGGCCTGGGGCGGAGCGATCGTCGTGTCGACGACGGTGGCGGCCGAAGCGTCCAGGACGGCGTACTCCCGCCAGCCCAGGAAGTGCGAGACGGTCGTGCCGACCGGCACCGTCGGGGCCCGCGACGCCACGACCTCGCCGGCCGCGCTGCCCTCCAGGGCGGCGTCGAGCTGGAACGGGGGGATGTAGGACGGCGCGTCGTCCATCCGGCCCCGCATGTACGGGTCGACCGACATCCAGGTGTTGCGGACCAGGATCTGGCCCTCGGCGAGCGGGGGCAGCTCGGCCTCGACGAACTCGAAGTTCTCCGCGGTCGGCTCCCCGGCGGGGCGGGAGGCGAGCCGGATCTCACGGTTGACGATCTGCGTAGCAGACATGATGACGGATTCCTCTTCTCGGACGGGCGGGTCGTACGGCTTGGTCAGCGGGTGGTGAGTACCGGGGTGTCGGGCAGCGCGCAGCGCGCGGCCCCACCAGGTGAGCTGGTCGAGCAGGCGGGCGGCTGCCGCGTTGCAGCTGTCGGGATCGACGGGTCGGCCGGTTCTGTCGAAGCGGTCCCGGTGGTGGTGGAAGCTGACGGTTTCGCGGATCGTCATCGCCTGCAGGCAGGCGAAGACCGGGCGGAGCTGCTCGACCGCTCGGAGGCCGCCTGCCGCGCCGCCGTAGGCGACGAAGGCCACCGGTTTGGCCTCCCATTCCTGCCCGTACCAGTCGATGGCGTTCTTCAGGGAGGCGGGGAAGCTGTGGTTGTACTCGGGCGTCACGATCACGAAGGCGTCGGCCGCCGCCAGCCACGGCGCCAGGTCCTGCACCGCTTGGGGCCGGTTCGCCTTGCCGGCGGGCAGCACCGCGGGCAGCCAGGCCTCGGCCAGATCGATGACATCCACGTCGATGTCATCGCGCCGGCGGGCCTCGGCGGCGAACCACTCCGCCACCGTGGGACCGAACCGGCCCTGCCGGACGCTGGCGATGATGATGGCCACCGCGAGCCGGTCGGTTTCCGACATCCGAGGCCTCCCTCCGCTCCCGGCTCGGGCCGGTGTTCGCTGACGAGATCCACGATGCGGGCCGGGTGTTCGGCTCGAGCTGCGCTGGAGTTGTGGCCGTGTTCGGGCGGCACCCCGCCCCGGCATCGCAGCAGGTCACCGCCACTACGGTGAGGCCATGCGTTTCGGGGTGCTCGGCCCGCTCGAGGTCTGGACGGCGGACGGGAGGCGGGTGCGCATCCCGGAGTTGAAGGTTCGTGCTTTGCTCGGCGACCTCCTGATGCACGAGGGACGGCCCGTGTCGGCAGACCGGCTGGTGGAGGACATGTGGGGCCGCTCGGGGCTTCCCGCGAGCCCGACGAGGGCCCTGCAGGCGAAGGTCTCGCAGTTACGCAGGGCGCTGGCGGAGGCCGAGACCGGTGGGCGTGAGCTGGTGGAGTCGCTCCCGTCCGGCTACCTCCTGCGCCCCGGAGCCGACGCGGTCGACGCGCGCCGTTTCACGGAACTGGCGGCTCGGGCACGCGAGACCGACGACCCCCGGGCGAAGACTGCGCTGCTGTCCGACGCGCTCGCGCTGTGGCGCGGTCCGGCTTTCGCCGATTTCGGCGACGAGGAGTTCGCGCGCGCCGCGATCGCCCGCCTCGAGGAGCAACGGCTGACCGTCCTCGAGGAGCAGGCCGAGGCCCGGCTGGCACTCGGGGAGCACAGCCTCCTGGCCGACGAGCTCGGTGACACGATCGCGCAGCATCCGCTGCGTGAGCGCCTGCGCGCGGCACACATGGGCGCCCTCTACCGAGCGGGCCGGCAGAACGAGGCCCTGGACAGCTACGCCGACCTGCGCGAGCGCCTCGCCGACGAGCTGGGCCTCGACCCCGGCCCGGAGCTGGCAGGTCTGCACCAGGCGATCCTCGAACAGGATCCTGCGCTGGTCGCTGTTCCCGCCCCCAGCACGTCCGCGGCACGCCCCAGGACCAACCTGCCGGCCCCACTCACCGATGTGATCGGCCGGTCGGCAGCCGTCGCCGACGTCCGCGAACTGCTCGGCTCGGCCCGGCTCGTGACCCTGACCGGCCCCGGCGGCGTCGGGAAGACGAGGCTCGCCCTGGAGGCAGCCGCACAATCGGCCCCAGCGAACCCCCACGACGTCTGGCTGGTCGAGCTCGCGGGGATGCAACGCCCGTCGGGACGCGCAGCGCCGTCACCCACCGAGGTGGCCGAGGTCGTGGCCGGCGTCGTGGGGATCCGGGACGACACCGCAACCGGTGCACGGCCAGGCGCCCCACCCACCGATCTGACGCGGCGGCTCGCCGAGGCGATGCGTTCCCAGCAACTGCTGCTGGTGCTCGACAACTGCGAGCACGTAGTGGAACCGGTCGCCGAGCTGGTGGCGTTGCTGCTGCGCAGCGCACCGGGTCTGCGGGTATTGGCGACCAGCCGCGAACCGCTCGCCGTCCCCGGTGAGGTGCTCGTGGACGTCCCGCCTCTGGAGCTTCCCGGTCCGGCGGCTCCGACAGATCTCGCGGCCCTGCGCCGGTCGAGCGCGGTGCAGCTGTTCGTGGCCCGCGCCGCGGCCGCCGCGCACGGCTTCACGCTCGACGCCGGGAACGCCGGTCCGGTCGCGACGATCTGCAGGCGCCTCGACGGGCTGCCGCTGGCACTGGAGCTGGCTGCCACCCGCGTCAGGGCGCTGGGTGTGCACGGGCTGGCCGAGCGGCTGGACGACCGGTTCCGCCTGCTGACCGCCGGGACGCGCGGCGCGCCTGCCCGGCAGCAGACGCTGCGAGCGGTGATCGACTGGAGCTGGGAGCTGCTCCCCGAGATCGAGCGCGCCGTGCTGCGCCGGATGGCCGTGAACGGCAACGGATGCCTGCTGGAGGCCGCCGAGGCGATCTGCTCCGGCTACCCCGTGGACCGCGCCGACGTGCTCGACGTGCTGACCAGGTTGGTGGATCGGTCGCTGGTCGTCGTCGTGCACGGCCCGGACGGCTGCTCCCGGTACCGGCTGCTCGAATCCGTCGCGGCCTACGGCCTCGAGCGGCTGGAGGCTGCCCGAGAGCTCGCGAGCACACGACAGCGCCACGGCGACCACCACGCCGAGCTTGCCGAACGGGCCGAGCCCCATCTGCACGGCCCCGACCAGCGCCGTCGGCTGCAGTGCCTCGACGACGAGACCGTCGACCTGCGGATCGCCCTCGACGGTGCAGCAGAACGTGGCGACGGCGACCTCGCCCTGCGCCTGGCCAACGCGACGGCCTGGTACTGGTTCCTGCGCGGGCGCCACCGCGAGGCGCACCGCGCGTTGGGTGTCGCACTGGGCACGCACGGCGGCACCGCGGCGGCGCGCGCCAGAGTCACCACGTGGCGGGCCGGGTTCGCCCTGCTGATCGGCGGTGGCGCCGACCTGGTGCGGCAGAGCCACGCGGCTCTCGAGGCCTATGACGGCGTCGACGACCCGCACCACCGCGCGCGAGCGGAGTGGTTCCTCGGACTTGCGCACCTGCACCTCGGTGATGCCTCGACCGGCGAGGATCTGGCCCGGCGGGCGTTGGCCGGGTTCCGCGCCCTCGACGACCGCTGGGGTCTGGCGGCCGCGGCGAGCATCCGGGCCAAACACGCGATGTTCCGGAGCGACCTCCCCGCGGCCGCGTCGCACGGTTCGGAGAGCCTCGCCCTGTTCACCGAGCTCGGGGACCGCTGGGGCCAGATGCAGGCCGCGGACATGCTCGGCTACCTGCACGAGGTCACCGGCGAGTACGAGACAGCCGCCCGCCTGCACCGGGACGGGCTGCGGATCGCCGAGAACCTCCAGCTGTGGACCGATGTCTCCTACCGCCTCTCCAGCCTCGGGCGGATCGCGCTGCTGGCCGGCGATTTCGGCAGGGCGGAGGAGTTTCACGGGCGCGCCATGCGGCTGGCCGCCGAGCAGGCCAACGAGTTCGCCGAGGACTTCGCCCGGGTCGGGCTCGGGCTCGGCGCCAGGAGGCGAGGCGATCCGGCTACCGCCGAGTCCCACCTCAGGGCGTCGCTCGCGTGGAACCGTCGCCTGGCCGAGGAGTACGGCGTGCCGTACTACGGGGTCACGCTGCTCCTTGCGGAACTCGGCTTCATCGCGGAACAACGCGGCAACGCCGAGCAGGCCCGCACGCTGCATCTCGAAGGCCTCGCCTCCGCACGCGAGATCGGCGATCCCCGCGCGGTCGCCCTCGCCCACGAAGGTCTGGCCGGGGCAGCAGCGATCGCCGGGCATCACGAGCACGCCGCACAACTGCTCGGAACGGCGACCGGGATCAGGGCGTCAGCGGGCGCACCGTTACCCCATGCAGAGCGCGGCGACGTGGACCGCATCGCGTCCCGAGCCCGCACGGCTCTCGGCCATGAGACCTTCGCGGCTGTGTTCGACCAAGGCAGGGCCGCCACGCTCGACGGCCACGGACAGCAGTTCCGCTCCGCCGCCGACTGAGCAACCCGGGCCCTGAACAGCGGCGCAGCGTGCCGTGATGGCCGCGAAGTCGGATGACAGCCGTGCCTGTACCGTGCGAGAACTCGACGCGCAGGCGGTGACCTGCAGATCGTCGTCCACCACGCCAGGCATGATCTCTAGCCATGGCGGCAGCACCTGTTCTATCTGCGCGGCGATGGACCTGAACGGGTGAGGTGATCTGCGGCTTCTCGGTGATCATGGCGGGCCGCTACCGCCCCTCCTGCACGCCGAGGGTTTCGACCCGCGCATGGGCACCGCCGACCTGGATCGACCGGGACGGCGAAATACTCCGCGGAGGTCCGGGCCCGCATGCAGCGGATCGACGGCCATCTCCGACCACGCCGTTCCCGGGTGGCTGTGGGCCGCGATGGTCGCGAACACCGCACCGAGCCGGGAGACGGTGTGCAGGTACGACTGCGTGTTTCCGAGGCTGACGATGACGTCGTACGTGGTTCCGAGTCGAACGTGCAGATGTCGCCGGCCTCCAGTCGGAGGCATGGATGGCGTCGGCGGGTCCAGGCGAGCAAGTCGGGCTGGAAGTCGACGCCGGTGCCGGCCCACGCACACCGCGCGTGAAGCTGGGCGAGGATGCGCGCGGTACCGCACCCCAGATCCAGCACGGTTCGCACCGCGCAATTCTCGCCGCGTACGAACTCGATGAGCTGATCGCTCACGGAACTGTCGGCCCTCAACTCGTCGTAGAGACCGGGCTCCCGATAGACGAGGTTGTTGCGCGCCAATGATCCGGCGTCCATCTGCGTCACGGTACCCCAGGTTCTCGACCCGTCCGCACTCATGATCAGCCGGCCGCCCGGTCCGCTGCGACGCGCCCCCAACCGGGCGGGGTTGGTGGCCCTCGTGCTGACCGACTTCCTCCGCGTCGGCCTCTCCTGGGGCCCGAGTGGCGAGCCGACGCTCTGGGAGACCTGGCCGGAGGTCGCCGTCGTCGGCTTCCTCGTGGGCGTCGCCGCAGTGGTGGCCGCGGGTCGCCACCTCGCCTACCTCACCAGCGAGGCGGCCCGCCACCGGCGCGCGCTCACCGGCAGCGGCGAAGGCTGATCAGCGGTCAGGGCCGGATGGGTCAGTGCCGGACGGCCTGGTATCGCGGGTCCACCGGCGGCAGCGGCAGGATCGGAGCGTTCCCGAGCACCTTCGTCGCGGCCTGGAAGAACGTCTGCGCCGGGGTCTCGCCGCCGAAGAGGGTGCCGGTCCCGCACGAGTACGGCGGCGAGCCGTAGCAGATGGGGCGGGGTGACGCGGAGTCGTCGAACAGGATGGCCGCGCCGGCAAGCTGCGGGGTGGCGCCGACGAACGCGCCCGACTGGGACGTCTGGGTGGTGCCGGTTTTCGATGCGATCGGCCGGTTCCAGCCCGCCGCCGCAGCGGCGGCGGCAGCAGTGCCACCCGGTGCGACGTCATGGGAGAGCCCGTTGAGGAGCGTGTCGGCGAGTCCGGGGTCGACGGCCTGCGTGCACGCGGGCTGAGTGATCGGGACCAGGGCGCCCGTCCGGTCGGTAACGGAGGTGATCGGAGTGGGCGGGCACCAGACCCCGTGGCTCGCGAGGGTGGCCCCCACGTTGGCGAGCTCGAGATCGCTCGTGGGAGACACCCCGAGCGTGAACGACGCCTGCGCCTCCGCCCTGACCCGGTCGGCGATCGACGGCGCCCCCGGCGCGTTGCTGACCGGGTCGCCGAGTGAGGTCATCCCGAGCCGCTGCGCCATGTCGACGACCGGGGCGACGCCAGTGCTCTCCTCCAGCTTCACGAACGCCGTGTTGGGCGACTGGGCAAGCGCGTCGGTCAGCGTGAGCTGCGGCGCCAGGCCCTCCTCCGCGTTACGCACCGGGAACGGGTGTCCGGAGGCGTCCTTGTAGATGGGCGAGAGGTAGCCGCTCGGCGGGACGTCGATCACCGTGTCGATCCCGGCCACGCCCTCCTGCAAGGCCGTGGCCGCAGTGAAGATCTTGTAGACCGAGCCGGCGCCGAGGTTCTCCGGCACGAACGGCAGCCCGTAGCTGGACTGCCCTGGCGCGTTGCCGTAGGTCCGGTTGGCTGCCAGGGCGGTGACGTTGTGCGCGTCAGCTCCCGGCGTGACGAAGGCCAGCACGTCCGCGACGTGCGGGGCGCTCGGCGGCACGTGTGCGTCCACGGCGGCCTTCGCGGCTGCCATCGCGTTCGGGTCGAGGGTGGTGCGGATGGTGTAGCCGCCGCCCCGCAGCTGCTGGGAGGTGAGGCCGGCCTGGTCGAGGTACTGCTGGACGTAGGCGCAGAAGTAGCCCGCGGCGCCCGCGGCGGTGCAGCCCTGTCCGGGCACAGCCGGCCGCGCGACCACGCCAAGGGGTGCTGCTGTGGAGGCGGCCGCGTCGGCTGCGGAGATCGCGCCCTGCAGGCGCAGCTGCTCGATCACGACGTCGCGGCGGGTCTTCGCAGCGTCCGGGTGCTGCACGGGGTCGAACGCGGTGGGGCTTTGCACCATCCCGGCGAGCAGCGCCGCCTGCGGCACGGTGAGCGCCGCCGATGTGGTGCCGAAGTAGGCCTGCGCCGCGGCGTCGACGCCGTAGGCGCCGTGCCCGAAATAGACCAGGTTGAGGTACCGGGCGAGGATCTCGTCCTTGCTCAGCTGGTGGTCGAGTTGCACGGCCAACTCCGCCTCCCGCAGCTTGCGCGCCAGGCTCGGCGCGACCGCGTCCTGGCGCTCCGCGTCGGTGGTGGCGGCCACGTACAGCTCGTAGTTCTTCACGTACTGCTGGGTGAGCGTCGAGCCGCCCTGGGTGGCCCCGCCGTTCGCGTCGTTGACGAGGGCGCGGGCGGTGCCGACCGGGTCGACGCCGCCGTGCTCGAAGAAGCGCCGGTCCTCGATGGCGATGATCGAGGCCTTCATCGCGGGCGCGATCTCCGCAGACGGCACAGGAACCCGGAACTGGTCGTACAGGTACGCAATGGGTTTTCCGGTGGAATCGGTCACGGTCGTGACGGCAGGCGCGTCCCCGGCCTGCAGCTCTGGCGTCAGACCATTTTCCGACGCGCTGATCTGAGCCGCGAGCAGACCCACCCCTCCCACGAAAGGAAACGTCATCGCGGCGAGCACGACAGCCGCGACCACAACGATGACGGCCAGCCGGGCCGATGCGCGTACGACACCCACGCCCTACGTCTACCAGTACCGATGGTTCGGGCGTCTGCCAGTACCGAGGGTTCGGGCGCCGACTTCGGACGAATGGGGACGGATCGGCCGGGAACGGAATTGCGGCACTTTCCAACCATGTCTTTGGGAATTTTCCGGAGCCACCCCACGAGGCGCACAATGAAGTGTTGCTTCTCAACGGGAGGTCGAAAATGGGCGAGCTCAGCCCCTGGCACTGGGCGATCATGATCGGCGTGGCCATCTTGCTGTTCGGCGCGAAACGACTGCCCGACGCCGCGCGCAGCCTCGGCCGGTCCGCGCGGATCCTGCGTTCCGAGATGCGGGCAGCCTCCGAGGACGACAAGAGTTCGTAGGTTGCCAGCTACGTAAGCAAGAGCCTACGATCGGGCGGTGCAGGCCGTCCTGGAAGCCCTGGTCGAACCGCGCAGGCGCGCGATCCTGCGGCTCGTGCGCGACGAGGAGCTGACCGCGGGTGCGATCGCGGGTCGCTTCCCCGACGTCGCGCGCCCCACCGTCTCGCAGCACTTGCGGGTGCTGCGCGGTGCGGGGCTCGTTGCCGAGCGCCGCCAGGGAACGCGCCGCTACTACCGCGCGCAGCCCGACGCGCTCGCCGAGCTGCGTGAGTTTGTCGCCGGCTTTTGGGACGCCCGACTTGCCGACATCAAGCGCATCGCCGAGGAGGAGCCGTGACGACCGCTGAGTGGTGGACGGAGCTCAAGAGCATCACGCTGCACGTCGAGGGCGAGTCGCCGCGGCTGTGGCCCGAGTCCGCGAGCGACGACCACCGCCGCGCCCGCATCGACCTGCGGCGCGCCGAGGAGGCGCTGCGCGAGCAGATCGAGGCCGTCGCCGCGCAGCGCCGCGGCCTGCCGCCCGGCGGCGAGCTGGGGCCCTACACCTTCAGGGAGGGGCCGGCCGACCTCGCCGAGGACGGGCCCGAACGCCCAGTCACGCTTGCGGAGCTGTTCGGCGACCACGACCAGCTCGTCATCTACCACCTGATGTTCCACCCGGAGGACACGGCCGCCTGCGCCGCCTGCTCGATGTTCGTCGACGGGCTGAACGGCGTGGAGCGCCACCTCACCCGGCGCACCGCGTTCGCCGTGATGGCGCCAGCGCCGCTGTCCGCCGTACGCGGCTGGGCGCGCACCCGCGGCTGGTCACGGGTACGGCTGGTGTCGAGCGCCGGCACCTCGTTCCTCGACGACCTCGGTGTGGCCGGGTCGCGCGGCGCGCTCTTCCCGGCGTTCAGCGTGCACGTCCGCGACGGCGACGCGGTGCGCCACGTCGTCACCGAGCCCGCCGACTTCCCCGACGGCACGGGTCGCGGGATGGACCTGATGAGCCCGGTCTGGAACGTGTTCGACCTCCTGCCGCGCGGGCGCGGCGACGGGGACCCGGATAACACCTACCCGTTGGGGCCGCCCGTACGGTGACCGAGTGGACACCGACAGTCCGGCCACCGACGGCCTGGAGATCACCGACGACCGCGACCGGCTCGACGTCGCCCTCGTGCACCGCGAGCTCGCGGCGAGCTACTGGTCCCCTGGCGTGCCGCGGGCGGTCGTCGAGGCCGCGATCGCCGGGTCGGAGTGCTGGAGCGCGCACCGCGACGGCGTGCAGATCGGGTTCGCCCGGCTCGTCACCGATCGCGCCACGTTCGGCTATCTCGCCGACGTGTTCGTCGTCGCCGAAGCCCGCGGCGCGGGAGTGGGCTCCGCGCTCGTCGAGGCCGTCACGGCCCGCGCCGACGAGTACGGGCTCCGCAGGCTGATACTCGCCACCCGCGACGCGCACGGCGTCTACCGGCCCTTCGGCTTCACCGATTCGCCGTCAGGACTACTGATGGAGCGAACCGTCGACCCGGCGGAGCTCTACGGACGTTCCGGGTAGCCCCAGCAGGCCCCGGATGCGCGCCACGAGCCACGCCTCGACGCGCTCGTCACTCCAGCCCACGCCGTCGACGAGGCGGGCGTACAGGTCGGGGGCCATGTAGATCCACAGCTCTTCGGCCGCCGCATCGACGTCGAAACCCTCCGGCGGCGGCGCCTTCGCCACGAGCGTCTCCAGCCAGAACCGGGCGCCCGTCAGGCGTTGCTGCTCGCTGGACTCCCACAGCTCGCGCAGCCCGTCCTCGCCACCTGCGGCCGCGCCGCGCAGCACACCGTCGATCCCGGCGTAGCGGCGGTTCACCCCCATGATCGACGCCGCGACGTGCAGGATTGCGCGCTCCTGGTCGGGCTCATCGCGCGCCGACACCGCACGCTCGCGCTCGTTGATCATCACCGGCTCGTCGTCGCCTGCCATCGCGACGTCGCGCACGACCTTGAGCAGCGTCTGCTTGTTGCCCACCGCCGTGAAGACGGTCGGCTTGCTGACCCCTGCGCGCGCGGCCACCTGCTCCACCGTGGTGGCGCCGTAGCCCTGCTCGAGAAACAGCTCCCGGGCGGCGGCGAGCACGGCGCTACGGGTGGCGTGGGCCTGCCTGCGGCGCAGGGGGGACTCGTACCCGCGCCGGGAGGTGTTGACGTCGGACACCGGGCGATCCTACTCTACGTATCTTCGTTAGATACATGGTAGATCAAAATGGGGGGTCGGGATGTTCCGACAGGTCGTCGCCCACCGGTGGGCCGAGGATGCGACCGAGGCCGACCGCGAGGGCTTCCGCGCCGCGATGGAATCCCTGCGGGCGATCCCGGAGCTGTCCGCGCTCCGCTACGGAGACGACGCCGCGCATTTCGCGGGGAACCACGAGTTCGTCGCCGTCCTCGACTTCCCGGACTTCGCCGCGGCCCGCCGCTACGTCGACGCCGAACCGCACCGCCGGTTCGTCACCGAGTACGCGATGCGGGTCGTCGACGCGAGGGTGGTGGTGCAGCACGTCTGGGCCGAAGGGGCGCCCAGCGGGCTGCACCACGTCAAGCTCCCCGCCAGCGACGTCGAGCGCAGCCGTGAGTGGTACGGCCGCGCGTTCGGCTTCGTGGACGAGGTGGAGTTCCGCGAGGACGGCGTGCTCCGCGGGGTCGGGCTCCGGCACCCGGATGCCGATATGCGGCTGGCCCTGCGGGAGGACGCGGAGCGGGCTCGCGCGCTCGCCGGTTTCGACTCCGTCTGCCTCGCCGTCGGTATCAGGGCCGACCTCGACGCCCTCCTCGAGAGACTGGACGACGCAGGCATCCCGCACACCGACCCCGTTGCGGGGTACCGGGGCTGGGCCGCCGACGTCCCCGATCCGGACGGCCACCTCGTCCGGATCCACACCCTCGCCTGAGAAGGGACGAGCACGATGACGCACGGCACGAGCGACTTGAGCGCAGGGCACGAGCACGACCGCCACTGCTATTGGGACCACATGCAGTGCGGCTGGGTCTGCGGCCCCCGTCCGGCTGCCGAACCCCGCGCCGCGGCAGAGACACCGGAGCAGGCCGACGCGACGCCCGACCGCTCGCTCGCCCCCGCCCACTGAGCTACCCGGCTGGAATTCGCGCTGTCGCCGTGATCCGCACGAGGCACGATGGCCGCCGGGGCTGCTCGGTCCCGCTGGCGACGATGCGGAGGCGCGGACGATGGCGTGGGACTTCTCGACCGAACCGGAGTTCGAGGCGCAGCTCGAGTGGATGCGCGGGTTCGTCCGCGACGAGGTCATCCCGCTGGAGACCCTCGACCTGGACCGGGAGACGTTCGCCCGGATCACCGTCCCACTGAAGGAGCAGGTGAAGGAGCGGGGGTTGTGGGCCGCGCACCTGCCTCCCGAGCTCGGCGGCGGCGGGTTCGGGCAGGTCCGGCTCGGCCTGATGCACGAAATCCTCGGCCAGTGCCGCTTCGCGCCGGGGATCTTCGGCAACCAGGCGCCGGACTCCGGCAACGCTGAGCTGCTCGCCATCGGCGGCACCCCGGAGCAGAAGGAGCAGTGGATGCACCCGCTCCTGCGGGGCGAGCTGCGCAGCTGCTTCTCGATGACCGAACCGGGGGCGGGTGCCGACCCGACGCTGCTGGCCACGCGTGCCGTCCGGGACGGGGACGAGTACGTGATCAACGGGCACAAATGGTTCTCGTCGAACGCATCGCACGCCGACTTCCTCATCGTGATGGCGGTGACCGACCCGGACGTCTCCGCCTACCAGGGCTCGTCCATGTTCGTCGTGCCCGTGGACACCCCCGGCGTCGAGATCGTGCGCGACATCCCCGTGATGGATCACCCGGCCGTCGGCGGCGACCTCTACGGCGGGCACGCCGAGGTGCTCTACCGGGACGTCCGCGTGCCCGCCGGAAACCTAGTGGGCAACGAGGGCGATGGCTTCCGCCTCGCCCAGCAGCGCCTCGGCCCCGGCCGGATCCACCACGCGATGCGCTGGCTCGGCCAGTCCAAGCGGGCGTTCGACATGCTCTGCGAGCGCGCCGTGAGCCGCTACACACACGGCTCGGTGCTCGCGGACAAGCAGATGGTGCAGGACTGGGTGGCCACGTCCGCCGCCGAGATGCAGGCGGCCCGGCTGCTCACGCTGCACGCGGCCTGGACGATGGACCGGGTCGGCGCGAGCAATGCCCGCATCGAGATCGGGATGATCAAGTACTGGGGCGCCAAGGTGCTCCACGACGTGATCGACCGGGCGATCCAGGTCAACGGCTCGCTCGGCTTCTCCGGCGACCTCCCGCTCGAGGAGATGTACCGGGCCGCCCGCGCCGCCCGGATCTACGACGGGCCCGACGAGGTGCACAAGGCCACGGTGGCCAAGCGGATCCTGCGCGGCTACGCCCCGGTGGACGTCCCGACCGAGCACGTCCCGACCCGCGCCGAAGCCGCGCGGAAGAAGTTCGCCGGGTACCTGGACGCGGCGACGGCGAACCTTTAGGAGCGCCCTGAACAACTCGGCCCTACTGCGCGACGCCCGCTACGGGCGGAGTTGTTCAGGACCCTCCCAGCCGTCACCAGCGCTGGTGCACGTGCGGGTGGATCAGCTCGTCGTAGACCGCGCGGACCTCCGCGTGCACCTCCGCCCCCAGCGGGGACAGCGCAGCGGCGGCGGTGTTGGCGGCGGCCTGCTCGGCGTTGCGCGCGCCGGGGATGACCACGGTGAGCTGGGGCTGGTCGATGATCCAGCGCAGCGCGAGCTGCGCCATCGTGGCGTCGGGTGGCACCAGCGGGCGCAGCCGCTCCACAGCCTCCAGCCCCACCTCGTAGGGCACCCCGGCGAAGGTCTCCCCCACGTCGAACGACTCGCCGTGCCGGTTGAAGTTGCGGTGGTCGTCGGCGTCGAAGGCGGTGGTCGCGGTGTAGCGGCCCGACAGCAGCCCGGACGCGAGCGGCACCCGGGCGATGATCGCGACACCCGCGTCGGCGGCCGCGGGCAGGACGTCCTCGATCGGCTTCTGCCGGAAGGCGTTCAGGATGATCTGGACGCTCGCGACGCCGGGCCGGGCTATCGCGATGAGGGCCTCGTCGACGGTCTCGACGCTCACCCCGTACGCGGCGATCCGCTGCTCCTCGACCAGCTCGTCGAGCGCGTCGTAGACCGCGTCACTGGAGTAGACGGGTGTGGGCGGGCAGTGCAGCTGCACCAGGTCCAGCGTGTCGACGCCGAGGTTGGCGCGGGAGCGGTCGTTCCAGGCGCGGAAGTTCTCGCGCCTGTAGTTCTCCGGCACCTGCTCGACGCGCCTGCCCATCTTCGTGGCCACTGTCAGCCCCGCGCCGGCGCCGCGCTCGCGCAGGAACCGGCCGATGAGGGTCTCGCTCCGGCCGTCGCCGTAGCCGTCGGCCGTGTCGAGGAAGGTGACGCCGCCGTCGACGGCTGCGTGCAGCACGGCCAGCGCGTCCGACTCGTCGACGTGACCCCATCCGGACCCGAGCTGCCAGCAACCCAACCCGACCACACCCACATCGCGGCCGAGCCTCTTCGCATTCCGCTTCTCCACGTACCAGAGCCTATGCAACCGCCTGCGGGGCTCGTTCCGTCCTGTGGGCATGCACCTCGCACGAGTCCTCGCCGGGCTGGCAGTCCTCGCCGTGACCGCCTGCGGCCAGCCCGCCGCGCCCTCCGCAGGAGCAGGAGGAGAACCAGTGGACCCCAGCGCTCTGGTCGGCACCTGGTCGGTGACCGGCACCGGCGCCGTGCTCGCCGTCGACCCGCACGGATTCGAGCTGCGCGACGGCACCGACGTGCGGTTCGGCAGCTGGCGGGCCGACCCGTCAGGGCTGTTCGTCGCGCACGTCACCGGCGCAAGCGGCGCCACGCAGGCGCCGCCCGACGCGTCGACGCCGCCGTGGCTGGCCGCGGCCGCCACCGTCGCGGCCGAGGGCACGGACCTCGTCCTGCACGACGCCGCGGGCGAACCGACAGCGCGGCTGTCCCGGCAGGCGGGGCCGACGGCGGCTCCCGGAGCCCCGGAGGCCCGGACGGGGCAGGCGGATCCCCTGCCGCCGGGCCTGGAACCGGCCGATCGCTCCCGGCTGCCCGGCCGGTGGGCGCCGGCGGAAACGTCCACGGCACCACAGCCGCCGCACGTCGAGCTGGCGGCGGACGGCTCCTGGACCGGCTCGGACGGCTGCAACTCGGCGGCCGGCCGCTGGACGGCGGGCCCGCGCGGGATCTTCCTTGCCACGAGCGGCCCGTCGACGCTGATGGCCTGTGAGGGCATGGTCGGCGTGCCGGGCTGGCTGGGAGCGGCAGCGCGCGCGGGGTTCGACGGCGAGACGCTGGTCCTGCTGGACGCAGACGCCCATGAGCTCGGCCGCCTGCAACGCGCCTGACCGACGGCACCCTATGTGCGGTGCACGGGGCGTGTGTGCAGTCAGGGGTTGGGCAGGCGGGCGGCGCTCTCCGCCACCCGCTCGTGCAGGCGCGAGCGGATCTCGTCCGGCGTGTAGGACCGCCTGCGCCGCTCCGCACGGACCGCGACGACACCCGTGGCCGCCACCCCGGCGAGCCCTGCCAGCCCGAGCCACTTCCACCAGCGCATCCGACTAGCCTATCGGCCGTGCCGGGCAGCGTGATCACCCTCGAGCGCGCCTGCGAGCTGGCGCGCACCGGAGACATCTGGGTGTTCCGCGGCAGCAGCGGCGCCGACCGGGCCATCCGCGGTCTGACCAACGCCCCGGTCAACCACGTCGGCATGACGATCGCGGTCGACGACCTCCCGCCGCTGATGTGGCATGCCGAGCTGGGGCGCGCGCTGCCGGACCTGTGGTCGGGCACCCACCACCGCGGCGTCCAGCTGCACGACCTGCGCGACGCCGTGCTGCAGTGGGGGCACCGCTACGGGCAGCGGGCCTGGCTGCGCCAGCTCGAAGGCCCGGTCGACCGGGCGACGGAGGACGCCGGGCTCCGCGCCGTCGCGCGCCTCGACGGCACCCCGTTCCCGTCGACGGCGAAGCTGGCCGGGCGCTGGCTGCGCGGACGCGCCCCAGCCCTCCGGCGCCGCCGCGCGGCCGACGGCGAGGCGGAACAGGCGAGCCTGGAAACGGCCTACTGCGCCGAGGTCGTCGCCCTGACGTACGAGGAGATGGGGCTGCTCGCCGAGCACCGCAGCCCGAGCTGGTACGACCCGGGCCGGTTCTGGAGCGGCGACGACCTCGGCCTGGCGCCGGGCTTCCGGCTCGGCGGGGAGATCGAGGTGGCGCTGCCGCCCGCGCCCGTGCGGGCCGAGCCACGGCGGTCCGAGCGGTCGCGCCGGCAACGAGTGCTCGGCAGGCGCTGAGTTGGGAAAGTCCTAGCGGCCCGTCCAGTACGGCTCGCGCTTCTCACGGAAGGCCGCGATGCCCTCCTGCGCGTCGGCCGAGGCGGTGATCGCCGCCTGTGCGTGCTCGGTGGCCGCCCAGCCGCGCTCGTCCTCGGCCGCCGCGACCTCGCGGAGGGCGCCGAGCGTGGCGCGCTGGGCCACCGGGGCGTGCGCGCAGACCCGCCCGGCCAGCTCCAGCGCAGCCGCCTCCGCCTCCCCCGGCTCGACTAGCCGGTTGACGAGCCCGAGCGACCACGCCCGCTCCGCTCCGAGAGGGTCGCCGGTGAGCAGCATCTCGGCCGCGATGTTGCGCGGGAGCGCCCGCGGCGCCCGGAACAGCGCGCCGCAGTTCGCGACGAGGCCGCGGGCGGTCTCCGGAAGGGCGAACCGGGCGGTGCGGGCGGCCACGACGAGGTCGCAGGCCAGCACGAGCTCGAACCCGCCCCCGTAGGCGAGGCCCTCGACGGCCGCCACCAGCGGTGTCCTGCGGTCGCGCCGCACGACGCCGTAGTTCCCGCCGCGCGGGGTGGGGCTGCCCGCGCCCGCGGCCAGGTCGGTGCCTGCCGAGAACGCCTCCGGGGTGCCGGCGAGCACGCCTGCCCACAGATCGGGGTCGTCGTCCAGTTCGTTCAGCGCGGCGTCGAGCCCCGCCGTCATCGCCGGGTCGATGGCGTTGCGCTTCGCCGCGCGGTCCATACGGACCACCAGCACCCGTCCCTGTCGCTCCACCGTCACGCCCACGTCGGGGGAGCCTAGGACACGCCCCGGGCCGGACGGCGCTCTTTCCGCCGCCCCGGATGCCATTAGGCCGGAATCGCGATGCTGCGACCGGCGCCGGACGGGTGGCCCGGACCCGGCTAACAGACCCCGATCGACAATACGCTACCTGTTCCTTTATCATGCTTCTCGCAAATAGCAGCCGCCTCGTTCGGAAGCCGCGGACACCCCTCACGTTGCCGTTCTCGAGGGACCTCGGTGTATCCGGAACACCTCGGAAAGGCAGTGGACGTGGCAAAGCAGACGACCGTCACCCTGGTCGACGACCTGGACGGCAGCGAGGCCGACGAGCAGGTCGAGTTCGCGGTCGACGGCAAGGCCTACGAGATCGACCTGTCGGCGACCAATAGCGCCAGATTGCGCGACGCCCTCGCGCCCTTCATTTCCGCTGCTCGCCGCACTGGTGGTCGCAGGCGTTCGGCCGCTGCGGCTGCCTCGGTCCGCCCGAGCACCGACCGGGAGCAGAACCAGGCCATTCGGGAATGGGCCACGCAGCAGGGGATGAAGATCTCGGAGCGCGGGCGCATCCCGTCCAACGTGCTCGAGGCCTACCACCAGAACCACTGATCGCCCCCCGCGCGGCGGCGGATCTGCCAGGGTGGGCCGATGACGCGGCCGGCATCGAAACCCCCCGTGGCCGTGCACCTGGTGCTGCCGGGCAGCGTTCGGCCGTGGACTGCCACCGGCCTGACGGTCCGCCGCGGCGACCGCGTCACGCTGCTCGGCTCGGGGCGCATCAACTGGGGTGACGGGCACGGTGGCGCCAAGTACCACCTGTGGGGCCGGGTGCCGGGCGGCCGCATCTTCGGGTGCACGCAGGACACCGCCACCGTCGTGGCCGATCGCTCCGGTCCGCTGGAGCTGTGTGTGTACCTCGGGTGCTGGGCCGACGCGTCCGGCACCCTGGCGGTCGGCCACGACGCGTACGGGCCGGAGCGGGGCTCGCTCGACGTCACGGTGCTGCATTGGCCGCGGGACGCCGACCCCGTCGACGGCCTGGCCACGCTCCCCGACGGCATGGCCGACCCCGCGCTGGCCCGCGCCGAGCGCTCCCGGCTGCAGGACCCCGTGGTGCCGCCCGCGGGCTGGAACTACCTGCTCGACGTGGGGCCCGGCGACATCTTCCGGCACGCCGCGGCCGACGGCCGGCCTGCCATCGAGGTGCACTGCCACGACGACGCGGGCGTCCTGGAGAAGGACGTCGACGTCGAGCTGACCGCGGGCACCACCGTCGAGTGGAGCTGGCGCGTGGAGACGCTCCCCGGCCGCGGCCCCGAGAACACCCCGTGGAGCCACGACCTGCTCGGCGTATCCGCCGTGCTCGACGACGGCCCCGGCGCACGGCGGTCGTCGAGCATCACGTGGTTCTGGAGCACCACCCTCGAACCCGAGGACGACACGTTCGTCTGCCCCGCCCGCGCCCACGTCGAGCACGCGGCGCACGTGCCGGTGCGCCGCGGCGCGGCCGGGCTGGGCCGCTGGCGCCGGGAGACCCGGGACGTGTGGTCCGACCACGGGCGCTTCGTCGGCCCGTCCCCCGCCCGGTTGGCGTCGCTGCGGCTGGTGGCCGTCAGCCACTTCGGCCACGGCACGGGGCGCGCGGCCTTCCGCGACGTCGTGCTGAACACCGCCGGCCGCCGCATCCAGGTGCTCTGACGGCTCCCGCATTACCTCTGAGGTGATCGACCGGCGGCACGGGCCGGGCGAGGCTCGTTCCTGTCAGACAGCAACAGGAAGGAACCCCGATGACCACCACGCTCGTAACGGACTACCTGACGGCCTGGAACACCAGGGACGACGGCGCCCGGCGCGTCGCGATCGAGAAGGCGTTCGCGCCGGACGCGCGATACGTCGACCCGCTGGCCGATGTGACCGGCACCGATGCGATCGACGCCCTGATCGCCGGTGTGCAGCAGCAGTTCCCCGGCATGGAGTTCCGCCCGGTCGGCGATGTCGACGCCCACCATGACGTCTGCCGTTTCCGCTGGGGACTCGGCCCGGCAGGCGCGGAGCCGCTGGTGATCGGCTTCGATGTGGCGACGGTGGACGAGGATGGCCGCATCACAACGGCCCAGGGTTTCCTGGACAAGGTCCCAGCGGCCTGACCCCGCCCCCGAACGCAAGGAAAGCCACTTTGCTTGCGTCTAGCGCAATGAAAGTGGCTTTCCTTGCACGGGGCGGCTAGCGGGGGGCCATGCGGATCGCGCCGTCCAGGCGGATGACCTCGCCGTTCAGCATCGGGTTGGCCACGATGTGCGCGGCCAGCGCGCCGTACTCCGCGGGGTCGCCCAGCCGGGCCGGGTGCGGCACCTGCTGGCCCAGCGAGGCCCTGGCCTCCTCGGGGAGCCCGGCGAGCAGCGGGGTGTCGAACAGGCCCGGTGCGATCGTGACCACGCGGATCATGGCGCTCGCGAGGTCGCGGGCGATGGGCAGCGTCATGCCCACCACCCCGCCCTTCGACGCGGAGTAGGCCGCCTGGCCGATCTGCCCATCGAACGCGGCGACGGACGCGGTGTTGATGATCACACCGCGTTCGTCGCCCACCGGGTCGTGCTTGACCATCCGCTCGGCGGCCAGCCGGATCACGTTGAACGTGCCGATGAGGTTGATCTCGACGACCCGGGTGAAGTCGGCGAGGGGGAAGACGCCCTTCTTGCCGATGGTCCGGATCGCGCTGCCGGTGCCCGCGCAGTTGACGGCGACCCGCAGCGGGCCGAGCTCGTCCGCGACGTCGAGGGCGGCGGCGACGTCGTCCTCGCTGCGGACGTCAGCGGCCGCGAACCTGGCCGTGTCGCCGAGCTCGGCGGCCCGTTCCGCGCCCGCGGAGGTGGGGAGGTCGAGGATCACCACCCTCGCGCCTGCCGCCGCCAGCGCCTTCGCCGTGGCGAGACCGAGCCCGGACGCGCCTCCCGTGACCAGCGCGACGCCGTCGGTGATGTTCACTGTGCCTGCCCCTCGTCGTACCGTGAGTGCCGAAACCGTCAGTGCTGACTGTCATACCACCGGGGACGCGGGGGCGCGCAAGCGCCAGACCACGTCGAGACCGACCTCACCCGCCGTGAGCTCCTCCTGCGGGGGGCGGCGGTCCACCTCGGTGAAGCCGAGCCTGCGCGGAATGGCCCCGCTCGCCACGTTGGCGGCGTCGTGCACGATCTCGACGCGGTCGGCCCCGATGCGGAACGCCTCCTCCGCGAGCGCGGCGGCGGCGCCGGTGGCGTAGCCGCGGCGGGTGTGCCCGGGGTGCACCCAGTAGCCGATCTCGAACCCGCCCGGCCCGATCCGCGCCATCATCGAGCAGCCGCCCACGACGGTGTCAACCTGCGCGATGATCGCGTAGTCGTGGTCGGTGCCCCACCGCTCGTCGGTGCCGGCGATGTAGGTCTCCGCGTCGCTGGTCGAATAGCCCTGCGCCGCCCACGGCATCCACGGCGCGAGGTGCTCGATCGACTCGCGCACGGCCCGGTAGAGCGCGTCGGCGTCGGCCGCGCGCCACCGGCGCAGCCTCACGGGTCCCGCGGACAGCTCGTCGGCGGCGTTCAGCACATCGCGATCGTGCCGCATCGGGCGCGATGATCACTCGGCCGCGGGTGCCGGGTCCACGACGCCGCGACGGCCGTACCGGGAGCGGGCGAGCGCCGCTGCCACGGCGAGCGGCACGGCGAGTACGAGCGCCCCGACGAACACGGCACCGAACGCCCCTGCCTCGGCGAGCGGCCCGGCCGCCGCGGTGCCCGCCGCGCTGCCCAGGAACAGCAGCGCCGCGAACAGCGCCACCGCGGTGGCGCGCTCCGCCGGCACGACCTCGGTGGCCCAGCTCTGCAGGGTGGTGTGCAGGAACGCCCAGGAGCCGCCGACCAGCAGACCCGCCAGTGCGACCGTCGGGAGGGTCACGGCCACCGCGACGGCGGCCCAGCCCGCGACGAGGAGGATGCCGCCGACGCTGGCCAGCGCGCTGGCCGAGAGCCGCCCGACCAGCATCCGGACCACCCGCGACCAGGCCAGGGCACCGACGCCGAAGGACGCGGCGACGAGACCGGCCAGCGCCGCCGACGACCCCATGGACTGCACGGCGGGCGCGAGGTAGGTGAGGACGCCGATCACGGTGATGCCCTCGACGAACACGATGACGAACACCGTGAGCGCCCACCGGTGACGCAGCACGGTGGCGATCGAGCGCAGCGGGCTGCCCGTGACCGGGGCGCGCTCGGGCTCGGGGAGCCGGCGCAGCGCCACCCAGAGCACGGCGGCCGCGAACCCCGTGACCGCCGGGACCACCCGCCATCCGATGAGGTCGGCGAGCAGGCCCGCCCCCGCGGTGGCGAGCGCGATCCCGAACGACGAGGCGGCGAGCACGTCGGCGAGCGGGCGCTGCCGCACCCGCGGCGGCCACATGTCCCCGACGTAGACCAGCGTGGACGGGATGAGCGCCGCGAAGCACCCGCCCGCGACGGTGCGGGTGATCCCGAGCACGAGCAGGTTGGGCGCCACCGCCGACCCGAAGCCCGCCAGCGCCGAACCCAGCAGCGACAGCCGCATCACGCGCACCCGCCCGATGCGGTCGCTGATCATCCCCCACACCGGCTGCATGAGCCCATAGGCCAGGAAATACGCGCTCGCCACGCCCGCGACGGCGGATAGTGGGACACCCATGTCGAGGCCGATCACCACGAGGAGCGGGGCGATGGCGAACCGGTCGCAGTTGCTGGTCAAGGCGGCGAGCTGCAGCAGGCGGAGCCTGCCCCGCTCCCCCACGCTGGAGGCGGTATCGGTCGACACCCGATGACCATGCGCCGCCGACGCCGCATGCGCTGCCCCCGCGAGACGTGACAACGGACACCCCCGGGTGGGTGGTTACGGTGGGGCCCATGCGCCGATCGATCTTGGGCCTCCTGGTGCCGCTTCTGGCCGTGGCCCTGGCGGCCGGTTGCTCGGCGTCCGCCCCGCCCCCTCCCGCCCCGCCCCCAGCCACCCCGCCCCCGGCCACCGCCGTCCCGACGGTGGAGGGCGACTGGCACGGCCGCATCGAGCTGCCGGGCTCGCCGCTGGACATCGGCGTGCGCCTGACCGGCGGCGGCGGCACGTTCGACCTCCCGGCGCAGGGGCTCTTGGCGCTGCCGCTGACGAACCTCCGGGTCACCGACCGGTCCGTGCGTTTCGACCTGCCCGACGTCCCCGGCAACGCCGCGTTCGACGGCGTCCTGTCCGAGGACGGCACGAGCATCTCGGGGAACTACACCCAGGCCGGTCAGACGCTCCCGTTCTCGCTGGCCCGCGGCCCGCTCGCGGCCCCGGCCCGGCCGCAGGAGCCGCATCCGCCCTTCCCGTACCGAAGCGACGACGTGATCTACCCCAGCGGGAGCCTGACGCTGGCCGGCACGCTCACCCGCCCGGTGGGCGCCGGCCCGTTCCCCGCTGTCCTGCTCCTCAGTGGGAGCGGCCCGCAGGACCGCGACGAGTCGATCTCGGGCCACAAGCTTTTCCTGCTGCTGGCCGACAGGCTCACCCGCGCCGGGTTCGCCGTGCTCCGGGCGGACGACCGCGGCGTCGGCGGGTCGGGCGGGGACCTGGGCCAGGCGACGTACGACGACCTCGCCGCCGACGCACTCGCCGGCGTCGCGTTCCTGCAGCGCAGGCCGGATGTCGACCCGGGCCGGATCGGGCTGCTCGGGCACAGCGAGGGCGGGTACCTCGCTCCGCTCGTCACGCAGCGGGCGGCGGGCGTGGTCGAGTTCGTGGTGCTCGTCGCCGGTCCGGCCGTGCGCGGCCAGGACGTGCTCGAGCTGCAGAACCGGATGATCCTGGAGCAGGTGGGCGCCCCGCCCGCTCAGGTGGAGGCCCAGGTCGCCTACGTCCGCGAGCTGTCGCGGCTGCTTGCCGCCGGGCAGGACGACGCCGCCCGGCAGCTCGCTCGCGACCGCATCACCGAACAGATCGCGGCGCTGCCCGCGGACCAGCGGCCCACCCCGGAGGAGATCGAGGCCCAGCTCCCGGTCTCGCCGGCGTTCCGGTCGTTCGTCACCTACGACCCCGCACCCGCGCTGGCCGCCCTGAACGTGCCGGTGCTCGCGCTGTTCGGAGGCAAGGACCTGCAGGTGCCGCCGTCGCAGAGCGAACCGGCCATGCGCGCGCTGCTCGCCGGCAACCCCGCCGCGACGGTGCGGGTACTCCCGGGCCTCAACCACCTCATGCAGCCTGCCGCTACGGGCTCGCCGACCGAGTACGCGTCCATCGAGACGACGATGGCGCCTGAGGCGCTCGACCTCATCACCGGATGGCTGCAGGAGAACGCGCGATGACCGACCTCGACCCCGACGAGTTCCGCAGGCTCGGCCACGCCGTGGTCGACTGGATCGCGGGCTACCGCGCCGGCCTCGGCGACCTCCCGGTGCGCCCCGAGGTCGAGCCGGGCTGGGTGCGCGCGCAGCTCCCGGCCGCGCTGCCCGAGGAGCCGGGCGGGCTGGAGGCGCTGCTCGGCGAGGTCGACAGGGTGGTCGTGCCGGCGAGCACGCACTGGCAGCACCCCGGGTTCTTCGGCTACTTCCCGGCCAACGCGTCCCTGCACTCCCTGCTCGGCGACATGCTGTCGGGCGGGCTCGGCGTGCAGGGGATGCTCTGGTCCACCTCACCTGCGGCCACGGAGGTCGAGCAGGTGCTGCTCGACGGCTTCGCCGACGCGCTCGGCCTGGACCCGGCGTTCACGTTCGCGGGTGGCGGCGGCGGGTCGATCCAGGACTCGGCGTCCTCCGCCGCGCTCGTCGCGCTGCTCGCGGCCCTGCACCGCGGCTCCCCGGACTGGCGGGAGTCCGGCGTCGACGGCACCGAGCGCGTCTACGTCACCGCCGAGACGCACTCGTCGCTGGCCAAGGCCGTGCGGGTGGCGGGGCTGGGGGCGAAGGCGCTGCGGGTCGTCGATCCCGCGCCCGGCTCGCTCGCGATGTCCCCGACGGCGCTCGCGGCCGCGATGAAGGCCGACATCGCCGCGGGCCTGCGGCCTGTGCTCGTCTGCCCGACCGTGGGCACCACGGGCACCGGAGCGATCGACCCGGTCCGCGAGGTGGCGACGGTCGCCCGCGAGCACGGCACCTGGGTGCACGTCGACGCGGCGTGGGCGGGGGTCGCGGCGGTGTGCCCGGAGTTCCGCTGGGTCGTGGACGGCACGGAGCTGGTCGACTCGTTCTGCACCGACGCGCACAAGTGGCTGCTCACCGCGTTCGACGCATCGCTGCTCTGGGTCCGCGACGCCGACGCGCTGCCCGGGGCCCTGTCGATCACGCCGGAGTACCTGCGCAACGCCGCGTCCGAGTCCGGGGCGGTCGTCGACTACCGGGACTGGCAGGTGCCGCTCGGGCGCCGGTTCCGGGCGCTCAAGCTCTGGGCCGTGGTGCAGGGGCTGGGGCTGCGCGGGCTGCGCGAGCACGTCCGCGGGCACGTGGCGCTCGCCGCCGACCTGACCGAGTGGGTGCGCGAGGACCCCGCTTTCGAGCTGGCCGCGCCGCCGTCGCTCGCACTCGTCTGCCTGCGCGTGGTCACCGGCCGCGGCGCCGACGCCGACGACTCCGCGACGCGGACTGTGCTGGAGCGCGTCAATGCGTCCGGGACGGCGCTGCTCACCCACACCGTGGTCGACGGGCGGTACGTGATCAGGGTCGCGATCGGGTCCGTCGCCACTGGCCCCGAGCACGTCGGGGCACTCTGGGCGCAGCTACGCTCCGCCGCCGAGGACGTCGAAGGGGGAAACCGATGCGCGTGATGGTCCTGATGAAGCCCGGCCCGGCCGCGGAGGCCGGCGAGATGCCCAGCGAGGAGCTGTTCACGGCCATGGGCCGCTACAACGAGGAGCTGGTGGCCGCGGGGGTGCTGGTGGGCGGCGACGGGCTGCACCCCAGCGCGCAGGGGGCGCGGGTGCGGTACTCCCGCGGGAAGCAGACCGTGATCGACGGCCCGTTCGCCGAGGCGAAAGAGCTGGTGGCGGGGTACTGGATCTGGCAGGTGGAATCCCTTGAGGAGGCCGTGGAGTGGGCCAAGCGGTGCCCGCACGGCCCGGTCGAGGGTGAGGCGGAGCTCGAGATCCGGCGCATCTTCGAGGTGGAGGACTTCGCGCCGATCGCCACGCCGGAGATCCTGGAGCACAACGAGCGGCTCCGCGCACAGGTGGCCGAACAGCAGGCCGGGAACGCCTGAGCACGAGTTCTTCTCGGCGGGCCACTGGGTACCCGGGCGCTGTGGATCCCGATCAAGCCCGGCCCGAAACCGCCCCTCCGGACACCGCCCCTCCGGACACCGCCCCTCCGGACACCGCGGTGTTCGACGTCGACGGCACCCTCGTCGACACCAACTACCAGCACGCGATCGCGTGGTTCCGGTCCTTCCGCCGGCACGGCATCACGCTCCCGCTCTGGCGGCTGCACCGGGCCATCGGGATGGGCGGCGACCAGCTCGTCGCCGCGGTGGCAGGCGAGGACGTCGAGGCGCGGCTCGGCGACGACCTCCGCGCCGGGTGGGCCGAGGAGTTCGCCCCGATGCTCGACGAGGTGCAGCCCTTCGAGGGCGTGCCCGGGCTGCTCACCGAGGTCAGGGAGCGGGGCTTCCGGATCGTGCTCGCCAGCTCGGGCAAGGCGGAGCACGTGGAGCACTATCTCGGCCTCTTCGACGGCAAGAAGCTTGCCGACGACTGGACGACGTCCGCCGAGGTGCAGCGCACGAAGCCCGCGCCCGACCTGCTGGAGGCCGCGATGCGCAAGGTCGGCGGGACGGCCGGGGTGCTGGTGGGCGATTCGGTGTGGGACTTCCGCGCCGCGGAGGCCTTCGGCGCCCCCGGCTACGCCGTGCTCAGCGGCGGGTTCTCGGCGGACGAGCTGCGCGCCGCGGGCGCCCGCGAGGTCTTCGAGTCACCCGACGAGCTCCGGCGCCGCCTGGACGAGACGCTGCTCGCGAGGGCCGCGACCCGCTCGGCCGGTCCCTAGTAGTGCTTTGTTATGTCGTGTCTGTTGGGGTCGGGCGTCGAGTTGGGATGGGCTGCAGGCAGGTGCGGCAGGCGCCGGTCCAGACGCTGAGCAGGGTCTGGAGTTCGCGGAGTACGGCGTAGAGGGTCGGGCCGGCGCAGGGGCTTTTGGGTCGTGGCGCAGTTGGGTGCGGAACGCTTGTGCCAGCGCGGTGAGGGTGACGTGGCGGTGCCAGCCGATGTAGCTGCGGCCTTCGAAATGGTCC